>NZ_JAUSXY010000001.1:2193311-2506641 GCF_030944625.1 Arthrobacter sp. SLBN-112 | reverse complement strand
CAGGAGATAGCCGTGCGCTGCGTGGATCTCCACGGTGTCAAAGCCGGCGTCCACGGCGCGTACCGCGGCGGCGGCGAAGTCGGAAATGACGTCCCGGATTTGTTGGACGGTCATGGCGGCAGGGGCCGCGTAGCCCTCGAAGGCGGTTTCCGACGGGCCCACGGTCGCCCAGCCGCCCTCAGGTTCCGGAACGCTGCCGTGCTTGCCCGAGAACGGCCAATACGTGGAGGCCTTCCGGCCGGCGTGGGCCAGCTGGACGCCGATCTTGGCATCGGCGGCGCCGTTCCGGTGGACGAAGGAGGTGATCCGCTGCCAGGCCCCGGCCTGCGCGTCGTTGTACAAGCCTGCGTCGCGGGGGCTGATCCGGCCCTCGGCGTTGACGGCCGCCGCCTCCGTGAGGATCAGCGCCGCGCCACCGGTGGCAAAGCCGCCCAGGTGCACCAGGTGCCAGTCGTTTGGAACCCCCGGACCGTCGTCGGGATCGCAGCTGTACTGGCACATGGGCGAAACCCACCCCCGGTGCTGCAGCTCCAGCGACCTCAACGTCAGCGGCTGGAACAGGGCGGGCACTAGAACAGCACCCGTGCGAGCGCCTGGCGCGCCTTGGCCACGCGCTCGTCTCCCGCGCCCACCACGTCGAACAGTTCCAGGAGCCGGACGCGCACTGTTTCCCGCTCCGGGCCGAAGTTCCTGCCGATGAACGCCACCAGGCGGTTCAGGGCATCCTCCACGTGGCCCCCCGCCACGTCCAGGTCCGCAACGGCAAGCTGGGTGTCAAGGTTGTCCGGTTCGTTCGCCGCCCGGGCGCGGAGCGCCTCGCTGTCCTGGGCGGACAACGGTTGCAGCCGGCCCATCAGTTCCACCTGCGCGAGCCCGGCCTTGGCGTCGTGGTCCGCTGGCATTTCCCGCAATGCCTGGCGGTAGGCCTCAGCGGCGGCGGCGTAGTCGCCGGCTTCAATGGCGTCGAAGGCGGCCTGGTGCAGCGGCGGCAGCGGCGCGGGTTCCTGTTCGCCGGCCGGTCCGCCGTCGAGGCTTCCGGTCACCCCGTTCGCGGCGGCGACTTTAAGGAGCTCGTCGAACAGGCTGCGCACCTGCTGTTCGTCCGCTGCGCCCTGGAAGAGCGGCACGGGCTGCCCCTTGAGGACGGCGACGGCGGTGGGGACCGCCTGCACCTGGAAGGCCTGGGCAAGCTGCGGGAAGGCTTCGATGTCCGCGGCGCCCAGGACCAGGCGGCCGCCAAAGGAGGCCACCACGCGTTCAAGGGTCTCCAGCATCCTGCCGGACTCCGGTGAATACGACGCCCACAAGGCGAACACCACGGGAACCTGGGCGGAGAGTTCCACCAGTTGCTGGAAGTTCGCTTCGGTGACGTTGACCGTAAGCTCCGGACCGCCTTCCGGTGCCCCCTGGCCAGGCGCCGGCGCAGGGCTCGAAGAGGCTGCCGCCGGTCCGGCAGGTGCCACGGGGCCGGCGGGAGCTGCGGGCCGCTTCAGTGCGGAAAGGTCGACGGCGCCGCGCAGGTTAAGCAGGTTGGCAGCGGCAGGAGGGACTGGGCGGGAAGCTGGCGAACTCATGTTTCCCACTCTAGCCACTCCGGCCGCTGCCGGTGGTAATACAGTCAGGGTCCTACTTGAAGCTGGCCCCCACCAGGCCGCGGGTGGCGGCAACGAGCTTCATCGGGTCCGTCGATCCGGCGGGCGGCACGTAGACGGCCATGGATTCAGCGAAGCTCAAGACCATGCCGGTGGTGGTTTCCTTGCCGCCGGCAAGGGCCGCGGCGTCGTCACCGATACTGAGCTTGTCACCGGCAGCCTTGGGGGTGCCTTCGAAGCCGAAATTGATCCGGCCAAGGACGAGTGCTCCGCCGTCAGAGGTACGGAATACCACGGTGCTTTCCGGTACCACCTTGTGGGTGAACGAGAAATTGCCGTTCTCGCCGGCCTTCACCACCTCGGCCTGGTAGGACAAGGTGTCAGCGATGTACGGCGAGGACGAACCCTCCACCAGTTTGTCCTTGAAAGGCGAGTCCGCGGAGGTGAGCCTGTCGGCCAGGCCGGACATGGCTTCCTCGCCGCTGTACAGCAGCCCGGACTTGTCCGATGGCGCCAGGGTCTGCGTACCGCCGCGACCGAGGGTCGGGAGCGTCGTGCCCGGCTGCAGGGGGGTGGTCTCCGTCAGCTTGTAGTTCTCTCGAGGGGACTTCTGGACCAGCGTCAGGATTTGCGGGACCACGTTGCCGTCTCCCTGGGTCACGGCCAGCACCGACCGCGGCCAGTCACGGCCGCTGGTGATCACCGTGGTCAGCAGCTTGGTGGAGCGGACAGGCATGCGGGGCTCGTACGAACCAACCTGGGAGCGGATCTTGTAGTTCTGGGTCCGGACCTCCAGTTCGGGTCCGGCCACGCGGTCGCCAAGCTTCGCCGCATCCTTGGCAGCATCGCCGGCATCGGTCGCGCTGGAGACCTGCTCAAGGATTCTGCGGAATTGGGCTTCAAGCACAACCGGAGAGCCGGTTCCGTCCTTGGCCGCCGGTGACGACGCACTGCCTGAAGGCTGCGGGCTGGGGCTGGCCGCCTGGGCCGCGGTGCCGGATCCAGCCAGGACCACCGCCGCCACACCTGCGGCCACCATGGTGGCCTTGGTTGGGGACTGCGCCTGCGAACGGGCGCGGGCACGCCGGGCGTAGCCGCTGCCGCCGCCTTCGCCGTCCTTGGTCCGCGCGAACATCAAGCCCAGCACGATTCCGCCCACCACCAGCAATCCGCCGATGACCATCAGCGGAACCGCCCACGGGGTGGACGTATCGTTCTGGAAGGTCATGGACACCGAAGCGGGGGCCGCTTTGGTGCCGTCAGAGGCAAGCAGGAGGCTCCAGTCGCCGTCAGCAGGCGGGGTCCAGTTGTATTCCAGTTCGCCGCTGGCATTCTCGGTGGACACCCAGAGGTCCGAACCTGCCGGGTTGGGCGCCGTGGCGTCGCCGTCGGCATGCTCGACCTGGAGGGACTTGCCATCCCCGGAAACCCCGTTGATGGTGTTGTGGGCCGTTTGGCCGACCCAGGCGCTGACGTCATCGGGCCGGCCGGTTGCCAGCATGAAGTTGCCGTCGCCCTGGACCGAGATCTTGACGGTACTGCCGTGCAGTGTGCGCAGCTTCTGGTCAATGACAGTCAGCGGCGCCGCAGCGGCGTCTGCCGGGGCGGACGCCGTGAACGTCTCGGACGGAGCCCAGATGGTTCTCTGGCCGATACCGGCCAAAAGTGTCAGGAGGCCGAGCAGCACAAGTGCGGCTGCAGTCTTTAAACGCAAGGGAAACACCTATCATCAGCGGGGGTTTACCTTCAATAGTAACCTTTTTGTTACCACGGGCCCCGAATCCAGCATTCCGCCCGGCAGCCCGCGGGCCCGCCGCCGGCGCCTTCGGCGGTTGTTGACAAGCCTGCTGATAGTGTTTGCGATGATGATCACACCGGCCCGCGAAGGCGGTGCCACGCACGGAACAGGCCCCAAAAACCAGTGACTGACAAGACGGACCCGTCCTCCCCGGCCGCCGAAAATTCCGGTAATCCGGCCAGGCCTGTCCCGGCTCCGGCTCCGGCTCCGCAGGGCATGGCAGCGGCCCGACGCCGGGGCACCGCCGCGGCAGCTCTTGGCCAGGTTGTCCGCAGGCTCCGCCAGCCGTTGCCCGGCGCCCAGCCCAGGCTTCGATTCGAAATGCCGCCGGAGTACGGCGGCCACACTCCCGAGACGGAGTACGACGGCGAGGACGAGCCGCAGTTCGGGCATCCCGGGCCGCGCATGTCCCCCCAGCACCCGCTGTACATGGGGTTCATGGGAACGGTGGGCGTGGGCCTGGCGCTGCTGGTTTACTGGATTGGTTCCCACACCACGCAACTGTTGCTGTGGATTGTTGCCGCGCTGTTCATCGCCCTGGGCTTGGAACCCGTGGTGGGCTGGCTCGAGAACCGGAAGATCCCGCGGCCCGCCGGGATCCTTGTGTCCGTGGCCGTCCTGATGGGTGCCGTCGTCGGATTCTTCGCCACCCTGATCCCCACCATCGTTGAACAGGTGTCAGAGATCGTGCGCCAGGCGCCGGACTGGGTGCGCACCTTCATGGATTCGGATTTCTTCCGCAGCCTCGATGACCAGTTCGGGGTCAGGGACCGCATTACCGAGGAACTCAACAAGTTCGTTAACGACCCCGCCGCCATGGGTGGAATTTTCGGCGGCGTGGTCGGGTTCGGTTCAACCCTGGCCAACAGCCTGTTCGGCACGCTGATCGTGCTGGTACTGAGCCTGTACTTCCTGGCGGCCCTGCCGGCCATGAAGAAGTGGGGCTACCGCCTGGCGCCGCGGTCCCGCCGGAAGCGGGTGGCCGCCCTTTCGGAGGAAATCACCCGGTCGGTGGGCAACTATGTCATCGGCCAGGCCTGCGTCGCCCTGCTCAACGCCACCTTCGCGTTCATCGTGATGTCCATTGTTGGCGTACCGTTCGCACTGCTCCTGGCGTTCGTGGTGGTTTTGCTCGCCTTCATTCCCCTGGTGGGCGGCATGATCGCGGGCATCGTGGTGACCTTGGTGTCCCTCACGCAGGGCTGGCAGACGGCGGCGGTCTACGCGTTCTGCTACTTCGCCTACCTGCAGTTCGAGGCCTACTTCATCTCGCCGCGCATTATGCAGAAGGCAGTGGCGGTCCCGGGCGCCGTGGCGGTGATCTCGGTCATCGCCGGCGGCAGCCTGCTGGGCGTCCTGGGCGCCCTGATCGCGATCCCCACCGCGGCAGCCGTGCTGCTCCTGCTCCGGGAAATCTACATCGCACGCCAGGACCAGCACTAGGGAGGCCCGGCGCCGGGATCAACCCGGCGCGCCCTCAAGCCCCGGCAGTCGCCGTCGGGCCGTCCCATTCCTGCGGAAGCGGCGTTCCCGTCCCACCGGAGGTGACCCTGGCGACGATATCGTTCAGGACCCGTGCGGCGTACTTCTCCCCCACCCACAGGTGCTTGGCACCGGCCACGCCGACGACGTGCGCCTGCGGCACCAGGCTGAAGCGCTCGGCGGCCTCGGCCGGCTGCAGGAAATCATCGTGCTCCCGGCACCAGGACAGTGAGGGGCTTGCCGGATTCCGCCCACTGCTGCAGGTGCTTGTCCGTGGCGCGGTGCAGCGGGGGCGACAGCAGCACTGCACCCTCGATCTGGCCGGCCACCGGCTCATCAGCCCCGTACATCAGCGCCAGTTCCGTTCCAAAGGACCAGCCCACCAGCCAGCGGTTGGGCAACCCGCGCTCGACGGCGAAACGCACGGCCGCCTCGACGTCGTACCGTTCTCCAATACCTTCCTCGAAGCCGCCGCTGCTGGTGCCGCGGGGTGAGGCGGTGCCGCGGGTGTTGAACCGGAGGACGGCGATGCCGGCCAGCGCGGGGAGCCGGTAGGAGGCCTTGCGGTAGACGTGGGAATCCATGAATCCGCCGTGCGTGGGCAGCGGGTGCAAGGTGATCAGCGTTGCCCTGACCGGTCCGGTCTCGGGAAGGGCAAGTTCGCCCACCAGGGTGTGGCCGTCCTCCGTCTGCAACTCGATGTTCTCCCGCCGGGCGGGCAGGACGGTGGAGGCACGGATGGGAGCGGGCCCCTTGGCCTGGGTGAACTGGAACGACGCCGGATCAAAAGTCATGATTTCCAGCTTAGCGACCACCGTGCTCCCGGATGCCGGACGGGCCGGGTGCGGGGGGCGGCGCCGCCGGCACGGTCAGCGGTAACGGTAGCTGCGGGACATCCAGCAGTTGGTGTGCCAGTGGCGCCGTTCGGCGAGGCCGGCCGCCGCCCCGAAGAGGTGGTCGTCCTTCCAGACCACCAGGTGCGCAACGCCGGGCAGGACGGCGGTGGAGCACTCAGGGCAAATGTAGGTCTTCTCCGCGTTTTTGGCGGTCATGGTACGGACCATCCATTCGCCGTCGGGGGCGCTCTCACGGCGTGCGATGCCCGCCCGGGCCCGTTCCAGGTCAAGTCCGGGGACCTCCTGGCCGCTGCGCCCCGTTCCCCTTCCGGATGAGCCCTTTCCGGAAACTGGACGGCGGGGACGGTTCGAACGCGGCATGCATCCATTCTGCCCCAGCTGCCCGCCGGCTGCCGCCTCCGCACGGGCCTGGCCGGCCGTCGTCGGCACGGCCCCTGCGGCTCCACGCGATAGTCTGTACGGCGTGCGACTTGTCATAGCCCATTGCTCCGTTGATTACGTTGGCCGGCTCAAAGCCCACCTTCCCCTCGCCACCAGGCTCCTGCTGGTCAAGGCGGACGGCTCGGTGCTGGTGCATTCCGACGGCGGTTCCTACAAGCCGCTGAACTGGATGAGCCCGCCGGCTACGCTCCGGGTTTCATCCCCCGACGAGGTGGACCTGGAACTTGGAGTGGTGGAGCAATGGACCGTTCAGTCGGCCAAGACCGATGACCGGCTCATCATCAACATCCACGAGAAGATCACCGAATCCTCCCACGACCTCGGGGTGGACCCCGGGCTGATCAAGGACGGGGTCGAGGCCGACCTGCAGCGGCTGCTCGCCGAGCAGATAGAGACGCTGGGCGAGGGATATTCGCTGATCCGGCGCGAATACTTCACGGCGATCGGACCGGTGGACATCCTGGCCCGTGACGCGGACGGCGCCACCGTGGCCGTGGAACTGAAGCGGCGCGGTGACATCGACGGCGTGGAGCAGCTGACGAGGTACCTGGAACTGCTCAACCGCGATCCCCTGCTGGCACCGGTCCGCGGGATTTTTGCGGCCCAGCAGATCAAGCCACAGGCCAAGGTCCTCGCCAACGACCGCGGCATTGCCTGCGTCACGCTGGACTATGACGCCATGCGCGGCGTGGACGACAGCGAATCCCGGCTTTTCTGACCTGTTGAGCCGTTGCTTCGGGCACCTAATAAATAGTTTGAATGCCGGAGCTGCCCTTTCACCTGGTTTTTACCTAAATTTTATGCAATTTGCTGCGCAGCCCGTTGACCTGCGGGAATGGGCATGAAATTCTTGTCTCAGTCTTTGTGTAGGTGTTTTTCATGCTCGCAAGACATGTTGCGAGCGCGAAGCTCCTGCAGCGCCGGACCTTTTCGGGCAAGGCAATCCAGGATTCTTCTCGCGGAGTGACCAAGGTCGGCACGAGGTGTGCCGGTCTTAAAAAGTTCCACAATGAGGAGAAATAAATGGCACAGGGAACCGTGAAGTGGTTCAACGCTGAAAAGGGCTTCGGCTTCATCACCCCGGATGACTCCGACGGCGATGTCTTCGTTCACTACTCCGAGATCCAGACCGGCGGCTTCAAGACCCTCGACGAGAACCAGCGCGTTCAGTTCGAGATCGGCCAGGGCGCCAAGGGTCCGCAGGCTACCGGCGTAACGCTGGTCTAGTCAGCCTGCCCGGCCGCCCGCGGCCGTCAGCGGCAAAATGATCCCCGGCAGGAATGCCGGGGATCATTTTTGTCTGCGCCTTTTTTGTTCAGCAGGACCGGCGCCGGCTGCCTCCCTTTCTCAGGTGACCAGTTTGCGGACCAGGCGTGCGCCCTGGGCAAGCGAGAGGCCGGGGAGGTAGGCCCGGGTCAGGGCCCTGCCGATGGCCGGCAGGTGGAGCGGATCCTGGTAATACAGGTAGAGCGCACGGTACTCCGGCTTGAACCGGGATTTGAATGCCGCCAGCGAGCGGAAGCCGTAGACCGGCTCCAGCGCGTGGCCCACCAGGTCCAGGATTCGCACCAGGTTTTGTGCCCCTTCGTCGGTGGTGCCGGCGTCCCCTTCGGCGTCCTCCCCACCGTCGCCCTGCCCGGCCTGCTCCTCAGGCCGGCTTGCCAACGGCGACCCGGACAGGGAGATCACGTCAACCGAGTCCTTGAGCTCCAGGACAGCGGAAGCAATCAGGAATTCCATCACGCCCGGGAATCCCTCGCTGCCGCGGCGCATCACGTCAAGCGTCCTGCTGACCAGCCGCCCGTCGTCGTACACGGGAAGCCAACTGGTCACCCCGTGGACAGTACCGTGGCCGTCCACGGCCAGGCAGCACAGCACCTCTTCGTCGTCGAGCTCGTCCACTCCCCCAAGCGTGAAGCCCCATTTCCGGAACGGACTTCCCGGCCGCCCATTCCTCCGAGACTTCGTTGAGCCGGGAGCGCAGGGCCGCAGGCAGTGAATGGTAAGAGCCCCACACGGCCTGGACGCCAAGCTTCGACGCTCGGTTCAGGGCGGTCCGGACGTTCTGCCACTCCTTGCCCTTGAACTCGAGTTCATTAAGCCTCAGCCGTGTCTCCTGTGCCACTGCCACCCGCGAGAAGCCCCGCTCCCGCAATGTCGGCCAGAGGGTGTCGTCACAAGAGTAGAGCGCGGGGATCAGCGCCTGGGCGCGGCAGTAGTCAAGGAATCCTTCGGTCACCCGTTGCTCGGCCCGGCGGTCGCCGAGGGCGCCGCCCAGGGTCAGGGCCACGGTCCCGTGCTGTTGGAACGCCATGGCGCCGTCGCCTTCCGGGCTGAACCAGTACGTGTTGGGCTCCCACAGCGCCATCCAGGACAGGGGGCCGCCGCCCCGGTGAAGCAGCTCGCGGGCACGGACCCGGTCCTGGCGGCCGAAGCCGAGGCCGTGATGCCGCCCGACGAGAACCCACCACACAGCCACCAGGGCGACAATCCAGAACACCGGGCCGGAGTAGGCGAAGAGCAGCGTCTCGGCGCTGTCCCGCTCCGCGAAGACACGGCGGAAATGCTGCGGAATGGGTACCGGCACGTACTGCCGCGCCAATTCGGCGAAGAGGCCCAGCAGCCCGCCGTCCCGGGCAAGGCCGCCGGACAGGAACCACGCCACGGTGTAGGAGCCGGCCAGGACAAGCCAGGTGCCGCAGACCACCGCCGCGAGCGTCCGCCGTGCGCCGGGCCGGGTCTGGACGCGGAACTGGCGGCGGTTGAGCCACAGGATGACCGCCAACAGCAGCGGGACGATCACCAGCGGAAGCACGTGGGCGAAGGCCGAGGACAGGGGCGTCGAATGCGTACCCTGCAGGCGCGAGGGGACCAGGGCGAACAGGGCCAGGTAGACAGCCGCCAGGGCCGTCACCGCCAGCTGGATGGCCAGGGCGATGTTGAGGGCAAGACGGCGGCCGCGGCGCATGCCGTCCGCGCAGATCAGCAGCAGGATCACCGGCACCACTGCCAGTGCCAGCCCGAACGGCCCGGCAAACCCGGCCCTGCCGGTTTCCAGGCAGGAAGCGTCCACCGTTGCCCCGCAATTGAACACCAGCTGGCTGAGCGTCGGCATCGGGCTGAGAACGACGTCGCGAAGCAGTGCAAGCGGGCCGGTGGGGGCCCGGGTGACTCCGGTCAGGATCGGCCCGACGGCGAAGACGGCAACAGTGAGCGCCAGGAGGTTCCTGGTCTCACGCCCGGTGGAGCGATGGCGGTGCAGCCGCCCCTGGTCGCCCTGGATCCACCAGCCCGCCAGGAGGCCAAGAAGGGCACCAATGAGGCCGATCACGGTTTCCGCGTGCCCAACATAGAGGACCAGCAGGATTGACACAGACAGCACCGCGGTCCGGAGCCGCCGCTGCCACAGCAGCGTGATCCGGGCACTGGCCGCCAGGCCCGCGGTCAGGATCGGGGCGTAGGGACCAATGAGGATGTCATCCGCCATTTGGTCCAGCCAGCCGTCGCCTACGTATACGGCCACCTGGGTGACCAGGAGGAAGACGGTGACTGCGGCGAACTGGCCGCCGAAATAGAGTCCGACGGCGGCGCGGCGCCCCAGCTTTCGCTCGGCCAGGCCCAGCAGCAGAATCATCATCAACGAGGCTGTGAGGTAAGCGAGCGGGTTGGTGGCAAAGAACATGCTGGTGAAAATCGACCACCACTGCCCGGCACGAAGACCGGGCCCGCTGACCGAGGCAAGTGCCAGGAGCTGTTCCGGCGGCCCGTCCAGGAAACTGCCCGTCACGGCGGCGGCTGCAAGGAACACGGCAACGATGCCCAAGGTGAACGGCATCGATTTCAGAGTGACAAGGGTTTGGTGGACAGCGGGACGGCCAACGGTAGCCCACATCAACGCCACCGTGCGGTCCGGTTTCCTCACGGCGCTCACCACTGCAGCCCCCATTGGCTGCCGAGGAATGCCAGGGCATCGCCGAAGCGCTTTGACGATGTGTCCCAGGAGTGCCCGGTGTGTTCAACCTCGTGCGCCTGCACCGTGAAGCCGGCGTCCTTGGCGGCGGCGGCGAGCGTATGGAGGTTCCTTACGAACTCCGGATCGTTCTGGCCCGCGGTCAGGTACATGCCGCTGGTATCAAACCGTTGGTGTTTCATGATCTCCAGTGGAGTCTGCTTGATGAAGTCGTCCGGGTTTCCGGGGAAGGCTGCGTCGATAGTCTTTTGCCGCTCCTTGGCAATGGCGGGTTCGGCTTCACTGGAAAACCCGAGTACGTCCGCATAGATGTCCGGGTGCCTGGTCCCCATCTGGATGGCGCACGTGCCGCCGAAGGAGAATCCACCCACGGCCCAATGGCGGTGGTTGGTGTCAACGGCCAATGTGGAACTGATCCACCGCGGCACATCCTGCGACAGGTACGTGTCGGCTTTCGCGATCTTGCTGTCCATGCACATGGTGTTGGCGGACTGTGATCCGTTGGGATCCGGGATGACCACCACAGGGGCCACTCCCCCGTGCGCCGCGGCAAACGAATCCATGTGGCCGCGGATTGAACCGCCGGTAAGCCAGTCCGCGGGGCCGCCGGGCTGGCCGGCCACCAGGACGAGCACCGGAAGGGCGGGACGGTTGGCGGCGAAATAGGCCGGCGGGAAGTAGATATAGGCGTCGCGGTTGCTCATCCCGGACAAGGTTCCCGGGATGGCGGTCTTCCGCAGGACACCGCCGGCTGGCAGGTCCCCGGCGGGCTTCCAGCCCTGGAGCGGCACGCCATCGGATTCGCCGGGGTGCCGCATGAGCTGCTGTTCCAGGACGGGTATCCGGGCAAGCGCGGTTCCCAGCAAGTCGCTGACGGTCCGGTTCAGGCCGAAGTAGGCATTGATTTGGATGGTTGAGAGCAGCATCACCAGCAGCGCCGCAACAATGCCTGTGCTACGGCGGGTCCAGCTGGTCCGCGGCATCCGGAGCAGAGCCAGTACGAGGGCGCTCAGGCCCGGCACCAGCCACAGCAGGACCGTATCCGGGATGTCCTCGGGGAAGACGGTGAGGACGTTGATCAGGATCCAATGGACAGTTGCCACCACGACGAAAGCGGTCGCGACGCCCGCAAGGACCCGGACCGCCCAGGCGCGCAGCGGGTAGGCAGGACCATCGCACGCGCGCCAAGGTGGTACCAGGAGGTAGGCCGCCCCGCCCAATCCCAATACCAGGACAGTCCCAAACAGGGGGCCGTCCGTAAGCCGGATGTCTGAAAGCCAGTCCACGTGGCTAGCGCCAGGTCCCCACGCCGATAACCGGACCGGCTTCGAGCCACGAGGAAAGACCCGTATAGGCGTCGAACTTCATGGCCAGGTGGAGGTCCTGTCCCTCGTAGCGGAGTTCGACGATTACCACGTCCGGCTGAACCTTCACGGCTTCGGCTTCAGTGGGCTTGCGCCGGCCCAGGAGCTCCAGCGAACTGCGCTTGAAGGTGTACTTCGGCCGGACGCTCAGGGAGATCAACCGGAACCACTCGAGGTCATTGTCCTGATAACGACAAACCCCCATTTGCCAGCTGTTACCAGCAACGCAAATGGAGGCGTCCACCGTGCCGAGGGCACGCCGCAAGTTGAAGCGGCGCACCCCCGAAAGGCACAGTGCAAAAATCAGCAATCCGAACACGATTGCCAGTGCGATGAACGAAATACCCGGCGCGTCCATCAAGGTCGTGCTAGCGGATCCCAGCGGTAGCCGAGCCGCCCAGCTGGGCGTTGTCAGCAACGATGACCACGCGGTTGTTGTCCACGGAGAAGAACCCGCCGTCAACATCTACCGCGATGCGGTCCCCTGACACTGGCTGGATGGCCAGTTCACCTTCGGCCAGGATCGCCAGCAGGGGCGAGTGGCCGGGCAGGATTCCGATTTCACCATCGCTGGTGCGGGCCTTGACCATCTTGGCCGCTCCGGACCACACGAAGTGGTCCGCTGCGACAATCTCAACCTCAAGCTCAGCCATATTACTTGGTCTGTTCCTGGATCTTGGCCCACTGGCGCTCAACGTCATCGAGGCCACCGACGTTGAAGAACGCCTGCTCCGCGATGTGGTCGAGTTCGCCGTCGCAGATCGCCGAGAAGCCTTCGACGGTGTCCTTGATGGAAACCGTGGAGCCCTCGACGCCGGTGAACTGCTTGGCGGTGTAGGTGTTCTGCGAGAGGAACTGCTGGATGCGGCGTGCACGCGACACGACGATCTTGTCTTCTTCCGAGAGCTCATCGACACCGAGGATGGCGATGATGTCCTGGAGTTCCTTGTTCTTCTGCAGGATCTGCTTCACGCGGACAGCCGTGTTGTAGTGGTCCTTGCCGATGTACTGGGGATCCAGGATTCGGGACGTGGACGTCAGCGGGTCAACGGCCGGGTACAGGCCACGGGAGGCGATTTCACGGGAAAAGTTCCGTGGTCGCATCCAGGTGGGCGAAGGTCGTGGCCGGAGCCGGGTCGGTGTAGTCATCTGCGGGAACGTAGATGGCCTGCATCGAGGTGATGGAGTGGCCCTTGGTGGACGTGATGCGCTCCTGGAGGAGGCCCATCTCATCGGCAAGGTTGGGCTGGTAGCCCACGGCCGAAGGCATGCGGCCCAGCAGGGTCGACACCTCGGAGCCGGCCTGGGTGAAGCGGAAGATGTTGTCGATGAAGAGCAGCACGTCCTGGTTCTGCACATCGCGGAAGTACTCCGCCATGGTCAGCGCGGACAGGGCCACGCGCAGACGCGTTCCCGGCGGCTCATCCATCTGGCCGAATACAAGGGCGGTGTCCTTGAGGACGCCTGCCTCTTCCATTTCAACCCAGAGGTCGTTGCCCTCACGGGTACGCTCGCCAACACCGGCGAACACGGAAGTACCACCGAAGTTGCGGGCAACACGGGTGATCATTTCCTGGATCAGAACGGTCTTGCCCACGCCGGCGCCGCCGAAGAGGCCGATCTTTCCACCCTTGATGTACGGGGTGAGGAGGTCGATGACCTTGATGCCGGTCTCCAGCATCTCGGTGGAGCCCTCAAGCGAGGCAAAGCTCGGGGCCTTGCGGTGGATCGGCCAGCGTTCGCTGATGTCCAGTTCCGACTCCGCAACGTCCAGGGGCTGGCCCAGGACGTTGAAGATGTGGCCCTTGACGCCGTCGCCGACGGGCACGGAAATGGGGGCACCGGTGTCCACTACGTTGGTGCCGCGGACCAGGCCGTCGGTCGCCTGCAGCGAGATCGCGCGGATAAGGTTGTCGCCGAGGTGCAGCGCAACTTCGAACGTGATGGTCTTGGTGACACCGTTGAGGGTGATCTCGGTGGTGAGGGCGTTATAAATCGACGGGATTGCGTCAGCCGGGAATTCGACGTCGACAACCGGGCCGATTACGCGCGCAATACGGCCGGTTGCACCGGACGTTGCGGCTACGTGTTCGGTAGCAGTGGCAGTCATCTCTCTCACTTCATTCAGTAGATGGCGTGGGTTAAGTTTATCTGTGGTGGTGCTGGTTACGCGGTACCGAGGCGGTGCAGGCTACGACGCGAGGGCGTCGGCACCGGCAACAATCTCGGAGAGTTCCTGCGTAATCTCGGCCTGGCGGGCCGTGTTGCGCAGACGCGTGTACTTCTTGATCAGGTCCGTTGCGTTGTCGCCTGCGGACTTCATCGCCCGCTGGCGGGCTGCAAGCTCGGAAGCTGCTGCCTGCAACATGGCTGCGAAGATACGGGATTCGATGTAGCGAGGCAGCAGGGCGTCAAGGACACGCTCCGCTTCCGGTTCGAACTCGTACAGCGGCAGGAGATCTGATTCAGATTCAGCCTGCTCTTCCACTACTTCAAGCGGGAGCAGGCGGATGACCGTCGGCTCCTGGGTGACCATGGACTTGAAGCGGGTGTAGACAACATGGATCTCGTCCACGCCGCCCTCTTCGAAGTCGGTCGCGAATTCTGCCAGCAACGCTGCGCCGATTTCACGGGCAGTAGCGAACTCGGGTGCGTCGGTTCCCCCGGTCCAGACCCGCGCGTACTCGCGGTTCCGGAAATCGAAGTAGGCCTGGGCCTTGCGGCCCACGACATAGGTCTTGACTTCCTTGCCTTCGGCCCGGAGCAGCTCGTTGAGACCTTCCGCCTGCTTGAGGACGCTGGCCGAGTACGAACCCGCCAGGCCGCGGTCCGAGGTGATTACCAGGACGGCGGCACGGCGGATCTGCTCCGGCTCAGTGGTCAGCGGGTGGTCGATTTCGCTTTGGCTGGCGACAGCAGAAACGGCGCGCGTGATCGCGTTCGCGTAAGGCAGTGAAGCTGCTACGCGCGCACGGGCCTTCCCGATGCGCGAGGTAGCGATCAGTTCCATCGCCTTGAAGATCTTGCGCATCGACGTGGTCGAGCTGATCTTCTGGCGGTAGACCCGGATCTGGGCTCCCATACTTATCCTTTCCTAACATTCCGTCGCCGGGTGTGCCGGACCTTTGCGGCCCGGCACACCCGGCGGTGCGGAACTAGCGCTTCTGCTTGACGATCTTTTCCTGGTCGACTTCGCCCTCGGAGATAGCGTCATGCTCCTCGTGGCCGGCGCCTACCAGGTGGTTGTCACCTTGGCCGAAGAAGCCCTTCTTGAAGTCCACGATCGAGGACTTCAGAGCTGCAACGGTGTCGTCGTCCAGGACGTTGGTCTGTGCCAGCGTGGTCAGGATCGAGGACTTGTGGCGCAAGTGCTCCAGGAACTCAGCCTCGAACCGGCTGATGTCCTCAACCGGAACGTCATCCAGGTAGCCGTTGGTTCCGGCCCAGATGGAGACAACCTGGTCCTCAACCGGGAACGGAGAGTACTGGCCCTGCTTCAGCAGTTCCATCAGGCGCGCACCACGGGTCAGCTGTTGGCGGGATGCAGCGTCCAGGTCCGATGCGAACATGGCGAATGCCTGCATGTCGCGGTACTGGGCCAGGTCCAGCTTCAAAGTACCGGAGACCTTCTTCATGGACTTGACCTGGGCGGCGCCGCCAACGCGGGACACCGACACACCAACGTCGACGGCAGGCCGCTGGTTGGCGTTGAAGAGGTCCGACTGGAGGAAGATCTGGCCGTCAGTAATGGAGATGACGTTGGTCGGGATGTAGGCGGACACATCGTTCGCCTTGGTCTCGATCAACGGCAGGCCCGTCATGGAGCCGGCACCGAGCTCGTCGGAGAGCTTCGCGCAACGCTCCAGCAGGCGGGAGTGCAGGTAGAAGACGTCGCCCGGGTAGGCTTCGCGTCCCGGCGGCCGGCGCAGCAGAAGTGACACTGCACGGTAGGCCTCGGCCTGCTTGGACAGGTCATCGAACACAATGAGGACGTGCTTGCCGCCGTACATCCAGTGCTGGCCGATGGCTGAACCGGCATACGGTGCCAGGTATTTGAAGCCTGCAGGGTCGGATGCGGGAGAAGCCACGATGGTGGTGTACTCCAGCGCGCCGTTGTCTTCGAGGGTCTGCCGGATGGCAGCAATCGTGGACGCCTTCTGGCCGATGGCGACGTAGATGCAGCGGACCTGCTTGGTGACATCGCCGGAAGCCCAGTTGGCCTTCTGGTTGATGATGGTGTCGATCGCGATGGCCGACTTGCCGGTCTGGCGGTCACCAATGATCAGCTGGCGCTGGCCGCGGCCGATCGGGATCATCGCGTCGATGGCCTTCAGCCCGGTCTGCATCGGTTCGTGGACGGACTTGCGCTGGGTCACCCCGGGAGCCTGGAGCTCCAGGGCACGGGTGGTCTCCGCCTTGATTTCGCCGAGGTCGTCGATGGGCATGCCCAGCGGGTCGACAACGCGGCCGAGGAAGGCGTCGCCAACGGGAACGGACAGAACCTGTCCGGTCCGGTGGACCTCCTGGCCTTCCTCGATGCCGGTGAAGTCACCGAGGATGATGACGCCGATCTCGCGCACGTCAAGGTTCTGGGCCAGGCCCAGGGTGCCGTCTTCAAAGCGAAGCAGCTCGTTCGCCATGACCGAGGGAAGGCCCTCAACACGGGCGATGCCGTCACCTGCGGTTGTTACACGGCCAACCTCTACGCGCTCTGCGTTTCCGGGTTCGTAGGACGCCGCGAACTCGTTCAACGCATTACGGACGTCGTCGGCGTTGATGGTCAATTCGGCCATCTGCAGTCCCTGCTCTCCTGTTTGTGATCACCGCACACGGTGACCGGGGTTTCTATCAGTTTGGTTGTGCTTGTCCGGCTAGCCGGCCAGCTGGCGTTGCAGTTCGCCCAGCCGGGTAATGACCGAGGCATCAAGTACCTCGTCGCCCACCTGGACGCGAATTCCGCCAATGAGTGACGGATCAACGCTGACGTTGACCTTCAGTTCCCGCCCGTACAGTGCATTCATGCCCGCCTGGAGGCGTGCCAGCTGCATCTGCGACAAGGGGCGCGTCACGCTGACCGTTGCGATCCAGCGCTGCTGCCGCTTGGCGGCCAGTTCGGCAAACCGTTCCACCAGCCGGGTGGGCTTGATGCCACGGGGCTGGCTGACAGCCTGGGTGATAAGCACCCTGGCTTCTTCACTGGCGCCGGGCGCCAACCTCTCGGCGAGGGTAGCCTTGGCTGCCACGCCGGCCTGCGGTTCGGACAGAGCACGTTGTAGCTCGTGGCTGGAGGCAACAGCCTGGTTGAAGGAAAACAAATCGTTTTCCAATTCTTCCAGGCCAGTGATTCCGGAGGCAGAAACGGCCGACTTGTTTTCAGCAACGGAAATGACCACCGTTGCGGCAAGAGTCTCGAGTGCATCGCCGATGTCGCGCGCCGATGCCCAACGTGAGCTGGCCAGTCCGCCCGCGATCTCAGCCGCATCAGCGGAGACTTTTCCGCCAACCAGCTGCCTGACCAGCGCCGATTTCTCGTCGCCGCTGCGGGAAGGGTCAGTCAGGGCACGGCGCAAACCAGCCGAGCTGTCCACCATTTCCAGAATTCCGAAGAGTTCCTTTGCCAGCTGCAGCGACGCCGTGGGAAGCTTCGCTTCCAGGGCGGCCAGGGCTTTCGCCAGCGATTCGCTCGATACGCCTGCCATTACTTAGCCGCACCTGCGTTCTGGGACTCCAGATCTGCCAGGAAGCGGTCCACAACCCGTGCCGCCCGGGCGTCGTCGTCGAGGGCTTCGCCCACGATGCGCCCCGCCAGGGTAGTGGCCAGGGTGCCTACCTCCGCACGCAGGGACACAACGGCCGCCTGGCGCTCGGATTCGATCTGTGCGTGGGCCTGCGCGGTGATGCGGGCAGACTCTGCTGCCGCCTTCTCCTTAAGATCCGCGAGGATCTGGGCACCTTCGGCGCGGGCTTCCTCACGGATGCGGTTTGCTTCGGTGCGGGCGTCGGTCAGCTGCTGCTTGTACTCTTCGAGTGCAGCAGACGCCTCAGCCTGGGCCTTTTCAGCCTTGGCGATGCCGCCTTCAATGGCCTCGGCACGCTCGGCGAAGGTCTTCTCGAACATCGGGACAACGTACTTGACCACGATGAAAAAGAGGATGGCAAAGCCAACGAAGACAACCAGCATTTCCCAGCCATTGGGAACAAGGGGGTTGACGTCGCCCTCAGCGGCGGCTGAGATGATCAGCTGATGCATATTTCACCCGTCCTTTATCTACTCGGTTCTGAATGTTCGCTGAAGTTCTAAGGGTTTACTTGAGAACGAAAGCGAAGACCAGGCCCAGGATGGCGAGTGCTTCGGTCAGCGCCAGGCCAAGGAATGCGATGGGCTGCAGGACGCGCTGGGCTTCCGGCTGGCGTGCAACGCCGTTGATGTAGGCAGCGAACACGAGACCCACACCGATACCACCGCCGATAGCCGAGAGGCCATAGCCGATGAGGTTGAGGGAGCCGTTGATGGAGCCTTCCATTTTTTTTCCTTTCAAGATGCCGCTTGTGCGGCAGGTTGTTTGGGTTGCTTCATCCCCGCGAGGGGAATTCTGTGGTGTGCCGTCAGGGCGTTGGCGCCCCGGAGGCGTGCCTAGTGGGCGTCGGCGTGGAGTGCGCCTTCGATGTAGATCGCGGTCAGCAGCGTGAAGACGTAGGCCTGCAGGACCATGATCAAGGCTTCAAGCATGTACATTGCGATGGCGCCCGCCAGGACCAGGACCGATGTTCCTTTCAGCAGGAAGTTCTCCTGCATGATCAGGTATTCGATGCCGGAGCCGGCGATCATCACGATGAGGTGGCCGGCGAGCATGGTCGCGAACAGACGGAGGCTGTGCGTGACGGGCCGGACCGCAAAGTTGGAAATGATCTCGATCGGGATGACGATCGGCAGGATGTACCACGGAACACCGGAGGGGACGGTGGCCAGCTTGAAGTAGCGAAGGCCGTTCTTCTTGATGCCGATGGAGATCCAGGTGATGTAGACCAGCCCAGCCAGAACGTAGGCTCCACCCACGTGCGAGAACGTGGGGAGCTGGAACACCGGGATGGCGCCGTAGATGTTGTTGACAAGGATGAAGAAGAACAGGCTGAACAGCAGCGGGACGTACTTCATGAAGTCCCTGCCGCCGATGATGTCCTTGGCGATTCCGTTGCGGACGAAGCCGTAGGCGGCCTCGCCGGCGAACTGGAGCTTGCCGGGTACCAACTGCTGCTTCCGTGCGGCCAGCACGAAGAAGACCGCGATAAAGACGACAGAGAGGAGGACCAGCAGCATCTGCTTGGAGAATCCTTCTGCGGCACCCCACGGCAGGATTGCCGGCAAATGCATTTCGTTAATACCAGGAGGAGTGAACTCTCCTGAATCTTGGGCCGGGAGCGCAAGCGCGATCAACGCGTTTCCTCTCTGCAGTGTCCATCATTGGGCGTTGGGCGGGGTCCGGCAGCCTGACAGCCTGCTGTTCCCCCTGTGAAATTATTTGGCATTAGTGTCGCCGTCCTGGGACGGCCCGCTGGCAGCATGGCGATCACCAGCGTTTGTGCGAGAACTGGTAAGGCCGTGCATGTGGGAAAGGTAAAAACCTCCGACGGCTCCAAGCAGAGCGCCTGCGAGCACGATCCAGCGCGTTCCCCACACGTAATCCAGTCCCCACCCTATCAAACTCCAGACGATGATTCCGCCAATGATGTAGCTGAACACAGCCATTCCAGCGTTGTAACCGCCGTCCGTCGAAGCCTCGGAATCAACGGGCGCGGAGCCGCTCGATCGGCGCTTGGCGTTTGCGGCAGCGTCGGATTTCTTCTCGTTACGCATCGGTGATTCCCTTCTCTTCTGGATCGTTGTAGATCTGGAGGCGGGCTTTGCCGAAGCCGTGGATCTCGGCGGCCTGCCAAAGCACGACGGCGACCACGGCACCGATGACGAACCAGCGGCCGTGAAGCCACGCCGGAGCCCCGACAATGAACAGGACGACCGCGAAGCCAACCACTTTGATGAAGTAGGTGGCCACGAACACGCCAATCGCGCCGGACGGATTGCGGCGTCCCACGAAGTGGCCCACCAGCAGGCTGATTCCGAAGAACAGCATCACCAGCAGGCCGCCGAGGACACTGGACAGTGCCCCGCTTGCTCCGTTGAGGAGGGCGGCGGGAACAGCGCACAGCGCAAGCCCGGCCGTGGCGGCAATCGAACTGCGCTTGAGCAGGTTCAGCCAGAGCGAGCGGGTGGGACCCGAAGAGCCAACGTGTCCGTTGCCGGACGCAGGTCCGGACTCGGCGTTGGAGGTCATTCGATCCCAATCGTCGGCACCCCATGGCTGAACGCCAGGAGGCAAAGGGTGGAGGAGCAGCTTGGGCTGCCCCTAAATTCTACACGAGATAGAACATGGCTAGGTCACCGGCAGCCGTGTGACTTTGGACCTGCGCCGCCGCCGCCCGATCAGGTCCGGGCTGGCCAGGTACAGGGCAAGCACCAGGACCGTGCCTGCTACGCACAGGGCCACCACTGGCAACGACGCGGTCGCGGCGACGAAGCCGAGGATGATGACGGCGACCGTGCAGGCGGTGACGGCAGCGGCCGACTGCAGGTGCGAGAAGCCAACGTCCGTGAGCCGCTGATAGACGTGCTCGCGGTGGGATGCGTACCAGCGCTCCCCCGCCTTGATCCGGCGAAGCAGTGTGTAACCGGTGTCCGCTGCATACACCAGGATGGGCGAGAGGACATACTCCACGTAGACACCGCCGAGGAACCCCGCCACCGCAAGGGCGGCCACCGATGCCCCCAGCATGTAGCTGCCGACGTCGCCCAGGAAGACCGAGCCCCGGCCCAGGTTCCATGGCAGGAACCCGAGGAAGGACATTGCAAGCACGGCCCCGCCGGCCGTGAGCCACGGTTGTTCCGTCAGCGCGCCGGCCAGCGCGTAGGCCCCGCCGGCGGTTACCCCGTGGAGGCCTGAGATGCCGTTGACGCCGTCCATGAAGTTGGCAATGTTGACGTACGCGGCGATCGCCAGCGCGGCGAGCGGCAGCCACCAGAACGACTGGCCCGTCAGCACGATCAGGACCACGGAGCCGGCGGCGCCGATACCGAGCTGGGCAGCTGCTCGTCCGCGGATGGACAGGCCGCGCAGGTCCTCGATCCAGCCGACGACGGCGCAGGCCAGGATGATTGCCAGGACGACCCCGGCCACGGACCGGTCAACGGTGACGACGCCCAGCAGCACAGCCGCCGCGTACCCGATCACGGTGGCGAGGGCCGCAGCGACCCCCATGCCACGGATGGTGGCTTTGACGTGCGATGAACGGGCGGACGGAACGTCCACCACCCCCATCCGCACCAGCCACGGCTTCACCGCGAACGGGAGAAGGAGGCTCGCCAGCAGGGTTGCCACTGCCACCAATAGCAGCGGCGTCATGACGCAACCCTGATGGCGCCCGCATCGTCGGCCTCGTCGTCGGGAATATCACTGATGCTGACGCCCTGTTCCGCTTCACAGCGGGCCAGCCAGACATTGAGGTCGAGCTTGTCCGGATCCTGCTCGGTTGCCCGGGTGTGTGAAATTTTGGGGTGCAGCGGGCGTTGGTCCAGTTCGCCGGTGCCCACCAGTTCCTCATGCAGCTTCTCCCCCGGCCGCAGTCCGGTGTAGATGATCTCCACGTCCTTGCCGGACATGGCGATCATGCGTTGTGCCACGTCGAGGATCCTGACCGGTTCGCCCATGTCCAGGATCAGGACATCGCCGCCGGCACCGATCGCACCGGCCTGGATGACCAGCTGGCAGGCCTCGGGAATGGTCATGAAGAACCGCGTCACATCAGGGTCGGTGACGGTGACGGGACCGCCGACGCGGATCTGTTCGGTGAAGAGCGGCAGCATGGAGCCGCGGCTGCCCATGACGTTTCCGAAGCGGACGGAGACGAACTTCCGCTGTGTCTGCCCGGCCATCCAGGCGGTCAGCTTTTCGGCAACCCGCTTGGAGTGGCCAAGGGCGGTAGTGGGGTTGGCGGCTTTGTCGGTGGAAATGTTGACGAAGTGCGAGACGCCTGCCCCGGCGGGCAGCGCGCAGCACGTTCAGCGTGCCGCATACGTTCGTCTTCCAGGCCTCGACGGGGTACTGCTGGAGCAACGGCGCATGCTTGAGTGCTGCCGCGTGGAACACCACTTCCGGCCGCCGGTCGGCAAAGATCTCCTGGAGGGCATCGCCGTCGCGAATGTTGGCCAGCACGGTGTCGCGGCCGGCCAGCAGGCCACGGCCGGTGATGGAGATCTGGGTCTGCTGCAGCCCTGTTTCGTCGTGGTCCAGCATGATCAGTTCCGCGGGATCGAACTGCACGATCTGGCGGCAAAGTTCGGAGCCGATCGATCCGCCGGCGCCGGTCACCAGCACCCGCTTGCCGGTGATGTAACCGGCTATCTCGTCAACCTTGATGTCCACCGGCCGCCTGCCGATCAGGTCTTCAACCGCCACATCGCGGAAATCCGAGAACCCTGCGGGTGCGCCGCTGCCGAGCATGTCCCGCAGCGGCGGCAGGACCAGGACACGGACGTTGAGTCCGGCCACGGCATCGGAGATGCGGCGCACCAGGCCGGCCTCGACGTTGGCGAAGGCCACCACCAGGACGGTCGCCCGGGTTCGCCGGATGATGGCGGGCAGGTCATCCCCGCGGCCCTGCACCTGGACACCGGAGAGGCGCAGGTGCTTCTTGGCAGGGTCGTCATCCACCAGGCCCACGGGGAAGTAGGGCGAGTCCGGATCCTGCAGCATCCGGGTCACCAGGGAGTTGCCCAGGAAACCCGCGCCGTAGACCAGGGTGTTTTGCGCCCCGTCCCCGGGCCGGGTCTTGCTTTCGGCGTAGAGGCGCTTGGCGTAGCGGGCGGCGCCCATGAACAGGCAGGCGAACGGGAAGGCGATCAGTCCGACGCTGCGGCCGATATTGATGGCCTCGTAGAGCACCAGCAGGCTGGCCGTGATGGAGGCGGCCACGATGACCGTGACGAACACCAGTGCCCGGGCTTCCTGGAAGCTGCCGAATGGATAGCGGCCCCGGTACAAGGCGAGCGAGTAACCTGCCAGCATCTGTACGACCACGGCGATGGCGGCGATGGCGAAGGCACCGGCGAACTGCTCCACCCGGATACCCATCTCGTAGCGCAGCAGCAGCGCCAGGACGATGGCCACGACCCACGACATGGAGTCGAGGAAGATCTGGATCCAGATCCAGAGTGCGGGCTTCTCGTCCCGTACGGCGGCAGGTGCGCTCGTTTCAGATTTTGTACTCAACAGAAGATGCAACCGACTTCCACTACCACGGCGGCCAGCGCCTTTTTCAAAATGCCCCGCCGCAAAAACCGTCGGACGGCGCCGGGACCTAGAACGATACTAATCTCTTCGGCTTCCACTTCCCGGATGCGCAGGCACCGGAGGCATGGGTTTCCACCCGGTGTCCGCGAGGATCGTGCGTGATTCGCGCCATCCGCGCCACAGCGCGCCGGCTCCCTTGAGGGTGCGTTCCACCAGGACCAGCCGGGCCATTTCCTTGAGGAACGTCAGCGCGGTCCCGGCCGCGAAGCCTGCCCGGTTGTACTTGCCGTACGCCTTCAGGTAGTGCGCAACGTGTCCGCGGTTGCGCATCACGTAGCGGCGGCTGAGGTCGGAGGAATCATTGAGGTGGCGCAGTCCCAGGTCCACCTGCCGCTGGGCACGGACCTTCTTGATGACGAAGGCGTTCACGTACACCACCGGGGTCCGCTGTGCGGCGAGCCAGCCGTAGATGAGGTCGTCCCAGGTGATGAAGAAGCGCGGGTCCGGCAGTCCGATGTCCCGGGCCACCGAGGCCTTGACCAGCATGCCCTCGAAATTTCCGACGTTGGTGCCGAACACGTCCGAATGCTTGAACACGTCCCGCGACACCGGCAGGAAGACGCCCAGCGACTCCACGAAATGGTGCTGCCAGAAGAACGGCTTGCCGTTGGCGTCGTACCGGCGTCCGATCATGCAGGAGTACTCGGGAGTGAATTTGTCCAGGGCGTCCACGGCGCCGGGGAGGACCTCGACGTCGTCGTCCATCAGCCACAGCCACTCGGCACCCGCCTCCAGCGCCAGTTCGACGCCGCGGGAAAATCCGCCGGCGCCGCCCACGTTCCGGTCCAGCTTCTCGTACCGGATGGGCGGTCCGCCGGCGGACATCGCCTGCGCCACGACGTCCGCTGTGTGGTCTGTGCTGGCGTTGTCCACCACCAGGACCTGCGCGGGCGCACTGCCCGGCAGGGTGAAGGAGTGAAGCAGGTTGCGCAGGAAGTCGGCCCGGTTATACGTGACGACGACGGCATACAGGTTGTCCACGAGCGGCCTAGTTCCTGGCGGACATCAGTTCCGCGGGCGAGCCGAAGCCCTTGCCGCGGAAGCCGGTGGAGTAGGCGCCGAACCAGTGTGCCAGGCCCTTGAAGTCACCGGTCTTCAGGAAGTAGTACGGGAAACCGACGATGTCGGCGCTGAACCAGCGCAGGTTGCGGTATTTCCGCGTCAGGTAGCCGCGGTTGCGGAAGTAGCAGTAGCGCTTGAACTCACCCTCCGGAATGACGGGGGTGATGAAGCCGCCGAAGACCGGCTTCATCTCGGTCCACGTGGCGGGGTGCTGCACGGCGACGGTGGCCAGCGTCCCGTATTTCAGGCCTGCCTTCTTCACCCGGGAGAGGAAATCCACCTCATCCCCGCGGATAAAGAACTTCACGTCGGGTATGCCGATCTTGTAGAAAACCTCGGTCCGGATCAGCGCACCGTTGAAGAAGTGGACCATGTCCGGGAGGTAGCCCATGGGCGCGAGCCTGGACCTGTCGTTGGTCAGCAGGCCGTTGATGCGGAAATTGAAGGAGAGCCGGTTGGGATCCGCAGTGGCGGCAACCAGGGGGCTGATGATGTCCAGCTGGTGCTCATCGGCGGTGCGGAGCAGTTCGGCCAGGCAGCTGGCGTCCTCCGGATGGCCGTCGTCGTCCATCATCCAGATCCACTCCGCACCGCTGGCCATGGCGGCCAGGATGGCGTAGGCGAATCCCCCGGCACCGCCGAGGTTTGCCTCGGAGCGCAGGTAGTTGATGTTGTCCGCTCCCCCGGCGTTGACGACGTCGGTAGCGGGGACGGTGCCGGAGTCCACCAGGGCGATGGAATGGATGGGAGCGGTTTGGGCGGCCAGTCCTTTCAGGAGCAGGGCCAGCTCCTCGTGGCGGTCGAAGGTGACGGCTGCTACGGCGACTTTGGGCTGCATGTCAGTTTTCCGGGGCGGTGTCGGGGTTGCCCGCAACGCCGGCGTCCGGTTCACTGGCGGTTTCGGTTTCCGGTTCTTCCGCTGCCATGGGGATTTCGCCGAGCCCCAGGACGCCGGGGACGTGCTCGCGCAGGCGGTCCAGGCTGACGGCCCCGTTACGGACTACCCGGAGGATGGGGCCGGTGGCGTCCACGATGGTTGACGGTACGCCGGCTTCACCGTCCAGTGGACGCGGCCCGCCTTCCAGGTACACCTCGACGGAGTCTGCCAACTGTTCGGCCGCCGCTGCGGCGGTCTGCGCCGGTGCCTGGCCGGTGCGGTTGGCAGAGGAGACGGCAAGCGGGCCGGTCAGGGTCAGCAGTTCCAGGGCCACCTCGTCGGCGGGCATCCGCAGCGCCACGGTGCCCTTGGTTTCGCCGAGGTCCCAGTCGAGCGAGGGCTGGGCGTGCAGGATCAGGGTCAGCCCGCCGGGCCAGAAAGCCTCGGCGAGTTTGCGCGCGTCAGCTGATACTTCGGTGGCCAGGCCGTCCAGTGCGTTGATGCGCGGAATCAGGACGGGAGGGGGCATGGTCCGGCTGCGGCCTTTTGACACCAGCAGCATGGTGACGGCCTGCGGCGAGAATGCGTCTGCGCCGATCCCGTACACCGTGTCCGTGGGGAGAACCACGCACTTCTTTTCGCTGATGGCACGCTGGGCGTGTTCCAGGCCCTGTGCCCGCTCGTCGTCGATGGTGCAGTTGTAGGTTGTGGTCACTGGCCCATTCTTTCATTCCGTGTGGTCTGGTCCGCGAGCACGGCGCTGGTGGCGCGCTCCTTGCCGTTGAGGTCCAGGTGCGTACTGATGCTTGTCCAGGCGCCGGTGCGGTCGAGCATGGCGGCAATCCAGGCGGCCTGGACTTCGGCGTGTTCCATGACGAAGTAGCCCCCGGGACGCAGGAGCCGGGCAGCCGAGGCCGCTGCCGCCGTCGGAAGTTCCATGCCGTCCGCGCCCCCGCCGTACAACGCCTCGGGCGGGTCATGCAGGGCGACTTCGGGTTCATTCGGGGTGGCGGCGGCCGGGATGTAGGGCGGGTTGGAGATGACGACGTCGACTGTTCCGTTGAGTTCCGGCAGCGCGTTGCGCAGGTCCCCCAGGACGAGGTTGACGCCGAGGGGCGCCAGGTTTTTCGCCGCCCAGGCGTGCGCGAACGGGCTGAACTCAACGGCGTGCACTTCGGCGGCGGGCACCTCGTGCGCGATGGAGCCGGCGATGGCGCCCGAGCCGGTGCCCAAGTCCACGATTCGGGGTGCGTACATGCCCTTGACGTGGTCAATGGCCAGCTGGACCACGGATTCGGTTTCCGGACGCGGGATGAACACGCCGGGACCGACCGCCAGTTCAAGGTAGCGGAAGTGCGCCACCCCGGTGATGTGCTGCAGCGGTGTGCGGCGGACGCGTTCGGCCACCAGCTCAGCATAGCCCGCGGGTGCGGGCGTGTCGCCGAGCATCAGGGCGCGGAGGCGTCCCAGCCCGACGTTGAGGAGGTGGTCCGCCAGCAGCTCGGCGTCGGCCCGCGGACTGGGGACACCGGCCTCGGCCAGGCGTTCGGCTGCCTCGCGGACCGCCGCGGCCAGGGACTGGGCGGGCACCGCCTGGGTGGGCTCAATCATGGGTTGGGGCTTCCGGTCAGTCGCCGATGGCGTCCAGCCGCGCCTGTTCGTCCATCTCGATGGCGGACTGGATGACGGGTTCGAGGTCGCCGTTCATCACCTGGTCCAGGTTGTACGCCTTGTAGCCGGTGCGGTGGTCCGCGATCCGGTTTTCCGGGTAGTTGTAGGTGCGGATGCGCTCGGAGCGGTCCATGGTGCGGATCTGCGACTTGCGCTGCGCCGAGTTCTCGGCGTCGATCTGCTCCTGCTGGTGCGCCAGGATGCGGGCGCGGAGCACGCGCATGCCGGCTTCGCGGTTCTGCAGCTGGGATTTCTCGTTCTGCATGGCCACCACGATGCCGGTGGGAAGGTGCGTGATGCGGACGGCCGAGTCCGTGGTGTTGACGGACTGGCCGCCGGGGCCGGAAGAACGGTAGACGTCTATTTTGAGGTCGTTCTGGTTGATTTCGAGTTCTTCTGGCTCATCAACCTCGGGCAGTACCAGCACGCCGGCAGCAGAGGTGTGGATCCGGCCCTGCGATTCGGTCACGGGCACGCGCTGCACGCGGTGCACACCGCCTTCAAACTTGAGCCGGGCGTAGACACCCTCTGCGGGGTCGTTGGAGTTGCCCTTGACGGCCACCTGGACGTCCTTGTAGCCGCCGAGGTCGGATTCGGTGGCGGAGATGATTTCGGTTTTCCAGCCGCGGGACTCCGCGTACCGGGTGTACATGCGCAGCAGGTCGCCGGCGAACAGGGCGGCTTCGTCGCCGCCTTCACCACCCTTGACTTCGAGTATCACGTTGCGGGCGTCGTCGGGATCGCGCGGAATGAGCAGGCGCCGCAGCTTGGCGGCAGCAGTTTCCAGCGAGGCTTCCAATTCAGGCACCTCGGCAGCGAACTCCGGATCTTCGGCAGCCATTTCCCTGGCAGCGGCAAGATCGTCCCGGATGCCTTCCCACCGGTGATAGGCCTCGACAATGCCATTAAGCTGAGCCGACCGCCGCCCGAGCTTCCGGGCAAGCCGCTGGTCAGCATAAACAGCAGGATCCCCCAGCTGCGCCTGGATAGCGTCATGCTCATCAAGCAGGCCCTGTACGGACTCAAACATTTTTCAAAACCTCTTTCGACTTGTACAAGTCTAGTAATGCCGCGCGTTAGGTGGGACGAACGCAGGTCGGGCGGTTTTTTTGCCGCCCCGGGAGTGGCATCGGGCCTGCCGGAGCGTGGTGGCCAAAGTCCGTCAGGACGTGGCCACCACGCGTAGGGGCGGGGGCGGCAAAAACCGAACGACAAAGGGGCGGGGCCGGCACAAAATGCGACGACCCCGCCCCTGATCCAGCTACTTGTCGTTATCCGACTTCGCACCAAGCGTCGTCTTCTGGACCTGCATGAGGAACTCGACGTTGCTCTGGGTTTCCCGGATCTTGTTGGTGAGCAGTTCAAGGCTCTGCTGGGTCTCGAGTCCGGACAGGACGCGGCGCAGCTTCCACATGATCTTGACTTCCTCAGGCGAGAGCAGGTTCTCCTCGCGCCGGGTGCCGGAGGCGTTGACGTCCACGGCGGGGAAGATGCGCTTGTCAGCCAGCTGGCGGGACAGTCGCAGTTCCATGTTGCCGGTGCCCTTGAACTCTTCGAAGATGACCTCGTCCATCTTGGAGCCGGTCTCGACGAGCGCGGTGGCCAGGATGGTGAGCGAGCCGCCGTTTTCGATGTTGCGGGCTGCACCGAAGAAGCGCTTGGGCGGGTAGAGCGCGGCGGAGTCGACACCACCGGACAGGATGCGGCCGGAGGCCGGTGCTGCCAGGTTGTAGGCGCGGCCCAGGCGGGTCATGGAGTCCAGGAGGACCACCACGTCCATGCCCATTTCCACGAGGCGCTTGGCGCGTTCGATGGAGAGTTCGGCCACGGTGGTGTGGTCGTCGGCGGGACGGTCGAAGGTGGAGGCGATGACCTCGCCCTTGACGGTGCGCTGCATGTCCGTCACTTCTTCAGGACGTTCGTCAACGAGCACCATCATGAGGTGGACCTCAGGGTTGTTGGTGGTGATGGCGTTGGCGATGGACTGCAGGATCAGCGTCTTGCCGGCCTTGGGCGGGGAGACGATCAGGCCGCGCTGGCCCTTGCCGATCGGGGCCACGAGGTCGATGACGCGGGGACCGATCTTCTTGGGGTCGGTCTCGAGGCGCAGGCGTTCGGACGGGTAGAGCGGCACGAGCTTGGCGAACTCGACGCGGTCCTTGAGTTCTTCGGCGGTCTTGCCGTTGACGGAGGTGACGCGGACCAGGGCGTTGAACTTCTGGCGGGTGGACTGCTGGCTGCGGTCTTCGCCGTCGCGCGGGGCGCGGATTGCGCCGACGACGGCGTCACCCTTGCGCAGGTTGTACTTCTTGACCTGGGCGAGCGAGACGTAGACGTCGTTGGGACCGGGCAGGTAGCCGGACGTGCGGATGAACGCGTAGTTCTCCAGGACATCCAGGATGCCGGCGACCGGGAGCAGGACGTCGTCTTCGGTGACCTCGACGTCGTCGACGTCCGGTCCCTGGTTGCGCCCGCGGCGGCGGTCGTTGCGGTCGCGGAATCGGTCGTTGCGGGAATTGTCGCGTTCCTGGCCGCCGGAGCGGTCGTTGCGGTCATTCCGGTCTCGGCGGTTCCGGCGGTTCCGGCGGCTGCCGCCGTCGGTGTCGTCGGTGTCGCGGTTGTCACGGCCGCCGTCGCGCTGGCCGTCACGCTGGCCGGCGTCGCGGCTGCCGGCGTTGTCCCGGCCGCCGTCGGAATCGCGCGCGGTGTTGTCACGGCCGCCGCGGGTGCGGCCGCCGTCACGGCGCTCGGTGCGCTGGCCGGCGTCGCCGGCTTCGGTTGCCGGAGCTTCGGTGCGCTGCTCGCCTGCACGCTGTTCCGTGGCCGGCTGCTCTGCCGGGGTTTCCACCGGGGCTTCCTGCACGGACGCCGCAGCGGCCTCGCTGCGGCGGCGGTTGCGGGTGCGCGGCTGGCGGCGCTCACCGGCGCCCTCCGCGGCTTCGGTGGTTTCGGCGGAAACGGCCGACGGCGCCTCAGCGGCTGCGGCGGCAGGCGCAGCAGCGGTTTCGGCAACGGGAGCCGCGGCTGCCGGGGCAACCACGCCGTCACTGACAGCGCGGCGGCTGCGGCCACGGCCACGGGCCCGGGTGCCTTCTGCGGCGGGGGCCTCTGCGGCGGGAGCTTCCGCAGCGGACGCCGGGGCAGCTGCGGTGGCCGGGGCCACGGTGCTCTCGGGTGCCTTTACGGCTGCCTTGGCCGGAGCCTTGGCGGTGAGGGTTCCGGCACGGTGGGCGGAAATGGCCGAGACCAGGTCCCCCTTCCGCATGCGGGAGCCGCCGGAGATACCGAGCTGGCTGGCGAGGGCCTGCAGCTGGGCGAGCTTCAGGCCGGCAAGGCCGCTGCTCTTGGCGGGTGCTGCCGATGATTCGGCAGCAGAAGTTGTGTGTTCCACAGCTGGTGACAGCTCAGTGGTTTCGGTCACGAAGGATCCTTCCCCCTCGACGGCGTCCAGACGAGGAGCTGGACGCGATGATTTGATCTGGGCTGCAGTTCAGATCTGCAGCCGGGATTTTTCGGCCTTGCCGGTTGGATTTCGGCCAGCAGGGCCGGATACTGATTCACCTTGCGCTGCGCTCTATGGAGCAACGCCGGGCTGACGGTTCAGGGGCAGTTGGATGCTGCAATTTCCTGCGACAGACCAAGCAGGCGGCACCGGAATACATTCACAGTCGGAAGATCAAAACAGCAACTGAATGCACGAGCAGATCAGATAGGCGGAATTACCGCCGGTGCAAGTCCACCTTAGCACCTTCAACGTCCACTGCGAGCTTCAGTACGCGCCAGCCAACATCCGGCGTGTTGTTTGCCGTGAAGGACTTGATGAAGGCAAGGGCATCGGCGGCCTGGGCTTCGCCGTTCGCCAGCACCAGGACGGTGGGGCCGGCACCGGAGACTACCGCGGCGTAGCCTGCTTTGCGCAGCGCGCCAATCAGCGCAGCACTGGGCCGCATGGCCTCTGCACGGTAGCTCTGGTGCAGGTAGTCCTCGGTTCCCGGCAACAGGAATTCAGGTTCTTGGGTGAGCGCATGGATCAGCAGCGCTGCCCGGCCGGAATTCATCGCGGCGGCGTGGTGTCCCACCGACGCCGGGAGCAGGGCCCGGGCCGCTTCCGTGGACAGTTCGAAGTCTGGAACCGCCACGATGGGAATAACATCGCCGGCCACGGTGGCACTGGTGCTGCTGTACTGCTCACTGTCCTGCCATGACAGCGCCAGTCCGCCGAATATGGCGGGTGCGACGTTGTCCGGGTGGCCTTCCAGTTCGCTGGTGAGCTGGAGGATCCAGTCCTTTCCGCGCCGGCTGCCGGCGGGCACCATGGCGTTGGCGGCAGAGACGGCGGCCACCACGGCAGACGCGGAGGAGCCGAGCCCCCGCCCGTGCGGGTTCACGTTCTCGGCAGTCACCTTCAGGCCGCCGTGGCGGTACCCCAGCCGCTCGAACGCTGCGTCCATGGCGCGGATGACCAGGTGGCTGGCATCGCGGGGCAGCGTTTCGGCACCCTCGCCGCGGAGCTCGAACAGGAGTTCGTCCGTGTCCAGGCTTTCCACGGTGAGGGTGTCGTGCAGGGCCAGCGCAAGCCCCAGGCTGTCGTAGCCGGGGCCAAGGTTGGCCGACGTCGCGGGGACGCGGACGGTGACGCGCTGGCCCGGCTCGATGAGGTGCAGCCCGACGGCGGCCTGCGAGGTGGTGTCCAAGGCTACTTTTCTTCCAGTCCCAGCTCAGCGGCTACGGTGACGACGTCGTTGGGTACCTTAACCGGCTGCACGTCGCTGCCGTCCTCGGTGCGCAGGGCCCACTGCGGGTCCTTGAGCCCGTGCCCGGTGACGGTGATGACGATGGTTTTTCCACTGGGGACTTCACCTGCGGCGTGCTTCTTGAGCAGGCCTGCCACGCCGGCTGCGGAGCCGGGCTCCACGAAGACGCCTTCCTTTGCCGACAGCCAGCGGTGCGCGTGCAGGATTTCCTCGTCCGTGACTGCGTCGATGAGGCCGCCTGACTCGTCGCGTGCACCGACAGCACCGTCCCAGGAGGCGGGGTTGCCGATCCGGATGGCGGTGGCGATCGTGTCAGGCTCCGTGATGGGGTGGCCGGCCACGAACGGGGCGGCACCGGCTGCCTGGAAACCCCACATGACGGGCGTCTTGGTGGAGACGGCGGGAAGGGTACCTGCAGTCTCGGACTCGAATGGAGCGGAGTACTCCTTGTAGCCCTTCCAGTAAGCCGTGATGTTGCCGGCGTTGCCCACCGGCAGCACGTGGATATCCGGGGCGTCGCCCAGGGCATCGACCACTTCGAACGCTCCGGTCTTCTGGCCCTGGATGCGGGCCGGGTTGACGGAGTTGACCAGGAAGACGGGGTAGGACTCCCCCAGCTTGCGGGCGATGTCCAGGCAGTTGTCGAAGTTGCCGTCTACCTGCAGCAAGGTGGCACCGTGCGCGATGGCCTGGCTGAGCTTGCCCATGGAAATCTTGCCTTCGGGCACCAGGACGGCGCACTTCAAGCCGGCGGCGGTGGCGTAGGCGGCAGCGGAGGCGGAGGTATTGCCGGTGGAGGCGCACACCACGGCCTTGGCGCCGGAGGCCACCGCCGCCGTCATGGCCATGGTCATGCCGCGGTCCTTGAAGGATCCGGTGGGGTTCATCCCCTCCACCTTCAGGTAGACCTGGGAACCGGTGAGTTCGGAGAGTTTCTGCGCGTGCACCAGCGGGGTGCCGCCCTCGCCCAGGGTGATGACCCTGGTGGACTCCGTCACGGGCAGACGGTCAGCGTATTCGCGGATGACGCCGCGCCATTGGTGAGCCACTTAGACTCCTTCTACCCGCAGAACGGATGTAACTGAATTGATGACGTCCAGGCCCTTCACGGCCTCGACGGTGGCTGCGAGGGCAGCCTCTGACGCACGGTGGGTGACAATCCGCAGCTCGGCCGACTCCACGTTGGATTCGGCATCGCGGTGGATGGTTTGCCGCATGATTTCGATGGACACGCCCTGCTCGGCAAAGAGCTGGGCGATCCGTGCCAGGACGCCAGGCTGGTCAGCGACGTCCAGGCCGATGTAGTAGCTGGTGGTTGCCGCTTCGATGGGCAGCGCCGGGACATGGCCGGTAGTGGTCTCGGTGCGCTGCGGTCCGCCCAGGACCAGGCGGCGTGCCGCGGAAACGAGGTCACCCATCACGGCGGACGCGGTGGGCGTGCCGCCGGCGCCCTGGCCGTAGAACATCAGCTCACCGGCGTTTTCGGCCTCGATGAAGACGGCGTTGAAAGCGCCGCGGACGGCGGCCAGCGGGTGTTCGCGCGGCAGGAGGGTGGGGTGGACGCGGACGGACACGCCTTCCTTGCCATCGGCATCGGTCAGTTTCTCCGCGATGGCCAGCAGCTTGATGACAAAGCCGGCGTCTTTGGCCGCGGCGATGTCCGAGGCGGTGACGGACGAAATGCCCTCGCAGTGTACGTTCTCCAGCGCGAACCGGGTGTGGAAAGACAGTGACGCCAGGATGGCGGCCTTCGCCGCGGCGTCGTGCCCTTCGACGTCGGCCGTGGGGTCCGCTTCGGCGTAGCCGAGTCGCTGGGCTTCGGCGAGGGCATCCGCGAACTGGGCGCCGGTGCTGTCCATCTGGTCAAGGATGAAGTTCGTGGTGCCGTTGACGATGCCCAGCACCCGGGTGATCCGGTCGCCCGAGAGGCTGTCGCGGATAGGGCGGAGGATCGGGATGGCTCCGGCGACGGCGGCCTCGTAGGAGAGCTGCACGCCGGCTTTGTCTGCCTCTTCGTAGAGGGTGGGGCCGTCCTGCGCCAGCAGTGCCTTGTTGCCGGTCACCACGCAGGCGCCGTTGCGCAACGCGGAGAGGATCAGCGTGCGCGCCGGTTCGATGCCGCCCATCAGTTCAATCACCAGATCCGCGTCCTTGACCAGGGTCTCGGCGTCGGTGGTGAAGAGTTCCTGGGGCAGTTCAACGTCACGGTGGGCATTGACGTTGCGCACGGCGATGCCGCTGAGCTGAAGTCGTGCCCCGGCACGGGCGGCAAGGGCATCGGCGTCCTCAAGCAGGATCCGCGCAACCTGGGCCCCTACGTTGCCACAACCCAGCAGGGCCACTTTCAGGGTTCGCATTTCCGTCATTCAGGCTCCCATGTCGCGGTTCAAAAGATCTTCTTCGGTTTCCCCGCGGACAATCAGCCGGGCAGATCCGTCGCGCACCGCGACAACGCCCGGCCGGGCCAGATAGTTGTAGTTGCTCGAGAGGGCCCAGCAATAGGCGCCGGTCCCCGGTACGGCAAGCAGATCACCGGCTGCCACGTCCCCGGGCAGATATACATCTCTAACAACTATGTCGCCGCTCTCGCAATGTTTGCCCACCACGCGGGACAGCTGCGGGGCCGCGCCGGAGGTGCGGGAGGCCAGGACAGCCGAATAATCCGCGTCGTACAGCACCGGCCGGGCGTTATCGCTCATGCCGCCATCCACCGAAACATACCGGCGCGGATACGTAACGTTGTTGCCGGTGTCACCGCCGGACCCGGCCGGAGCGTCCACGCGAACGGTCTTGAGCGTACCCACCTCGTAAAGGGTGAAGGTGGTGCTGCCCACAATGGCGCGGCCGGGTTCGATCGAGATGCGCGGCGCGCCGATGCCCAGCTCGGCGCAGGTGGAACGCACGACGGCGGCCATCGCCGTCGCGATCTCCGCTGCGGGGCGGGGGGTGTCCACCGGCGTGTAGGCGATCCCGTAGCCGCCGCCGAGGTCAAGTTCCGGCATGGTGATGGAGTATTTTTCCTGCATGGCTGCCAGGAAGCGCAGCAGTTTCTCGGCGGCCAGCGCGAAGCCGTCGGGCTCGAAGATCTGCGACCCGATGTGGCAGTGCAGGCCCAGCAACTCGATGCCGGGGTGGGCTGCCGCCGCGGCCACTGCTTCTTCGGCTGCGGAGACGCCTGCTTCCGCAGTGGTGTCCGCAGCCATGGAGAGGCCGAATTTCTGGTCCTCGTGCGCGGTGGCGATGAACTCGTGCGTGTGGGCGTGCACGCCGGGGGTTAGCCGGAGCATGACCTTGGCCTGTTCACCGCGGGCTTGCGCGAGGGGCCCCGACGCGGACCAGCTCATCCAGGCTGTCCACTACGATGCGGCCGAGGCCCATGTCCAGCGCCCGGTTGATCTCGGCGTCGGATTTGTTGTTGCCGTGCAGCGCCACCCGTTCGCCGGGAATTCCGGCGCGTGCTGCCACCGCCAGTTCACCGCCCGATGCCGTATCGAGGCGAAGCCCTTCCTCCTCCACCCATTTCACCACTGCGGTGCACAGGAAGGACTTCCCGGCGTAGTAGACGTCCACGCCGCCGCAGATATCGGCAAAGGCGGCGTCGAAGGAATCCTTGAAGGCCCGGGCGCGGGAGCGGAAGTCGGCCTCGTCCATGACGAACAGCGGCGTCCCGAACTGTTCCTTCAGGGCGTGGACGTCCACTCCCCCGACAGTGAGGGCGCCGGCGCCGTTCCGGACCACGCTGCCGGCCCACATGGGCTGGTGGAGCGCGTTCAGGTCGGCCGGGACCTGCAGCCATTCAGGGGCCAGCGGGGATGCGGTGATTGAGGATATTGACACGGTGCTCACATCCGTTCCGGCGCCGAAACGCCCAGCAGGTCAAGGCCGTTGGCGAGCACCTGGCTGGTGGCGTCGTTGAGCCACAGCCGGGTGCGGTTGAGGTCGGTCACCGGTTCCTCACCCATGGGCGCAATCCGGCACGCGTCATACCAGCGGTGGTAGGCCCCTGCGATGGCTTCGAGGTGCCGTGCCACGCGGTGCGGTTCACGCAGTTCCGCCGCCTTGGCCACGATGGAGGGGTAGCTGCCCAGGTAGGAGAGCAGTTCATTCTCCGTGGCGTGGTCCAGCAGCGAGGCCTCGAAGCTGTCCCGGCCGTCCACCTGGCGTTCGACGCCGGCGGCCACGGCGTTGCGCGCGGCACCACGGGAACGGGCGTGGGCGTACTGGACGTAGAACACCGGGTTCTCGTTGCTGTGCTTCTTCAACAGCTCCGGGTCCAGGGTCAGCGGTGAATCGGCCGGGAACCGGGCCAGCGAGTAGCGGACCGCGTCCTTGCCCAGCCATTCGATCAGGTCCTTGAGCTCGATGATGTTGCCCGCGCGCTTGGACAGCTTGGCTCCATTGACGGAGACCAGCTGGCCGATCAGGACCTCGATGTTCACCTCGGGATCGTCGCCGGCGGCCGCGGCGATCGCCTTGAGCCGGTTGATGTAGCCGTGGTGGTCGGCACCGAGCAGGTAGATCTTCTCGGTGAAGCCGCGGTCCTTCTTGGACAGGTAGTAGGCGGCGTCGGCGGCGAAGTAGGTGGGCTCGCCGTTGGCGCGGACCATGACCCGGTCCTTGTCATCGCCAAAGTCCGTGGTACGCAGCCAGACCGCACCGCCGTCGTCGAACACGTGGCCTTGTTCGCGCAGGCGCGCCACGGCACTCTCGATCGCGCCGGCGTCGTGCAGCTCCTGCTCGGAGAAGAAGACGTCGAACTCGACGCCGAAGTCCGCCAGCGTGGCCTGGATGTCCTTCATCTGGGCTTCATAGGCGGCCGCGCGGATGACCGGCAGCGCAGCAACTTCGGTGAGCTCGCGGATATCCGGGTGTGCGGTCAGCACCTCGTGGCCAAGGTCGGCGATGTACTGTCCGGGGTAACCGCCGTCGGGCACGGGCAGGCCGTGCAGGCGGGAGTACACCGAGGTGGCAAAGGTGTTCATCTGGGAACCGGCGTCGTTGATGTAGTACTCGGCCGTGACATCGGCGCCGGAAGCCCGGAGCACGCGTGCAATGGCATCCCCCAGCGCTGCCCAGCGGGTGTGGCCGATGTGCAGCGGCCCGGTGGGGTTGGCGGACACGAACTCCATGTTGACGGTGTGACCGGCGAGCGCCGTGTTGGTGCCATAGCTCCTGCCGGCCTCAACGATGGCCTTGGCCAGGGCCCCGGCGGCCGCGGCGTCGACGGTGATGTTCAGGAAGCCCGGGCCCGCGATGTCCACCGCGGAAACACCGTTGATGGACTTCAGCCGGGTGCTGAGGATGGCGGCGAATTCGCGCGGATTGGTCCCGGCCTGCTTGGCGAGCTGGAGGGCGATGTTGGTGGCCCAGTCGCCGTGGTCCCGGTTCTTGGGTCGCTCCACGCGCACCTCAGCAGGAATTGCTGATTCCGCAAGGGCGATTTCGCCGGCGGCGACGGCGTCCTTGAGGCAGGCGGATATGGCGAGGGAAAGTTCTTCGGGAGTCACCCCTCTAGCCTACCGGGGGCCAGTGACAGCAAAGAATTTGACGCCGCCCTGGCACCGGGTGAACCTTTCGGGCTGATCCGGCGTTGTCCAGAGCGTAGCCACTGCCCGCACGGCATGACCCGAGAGATGAGAGCCTTCATGAGACCCTCCCCCCGCCAAAGCCCGTCCGTACCCGCAGGCCCATCGGCACGCAGCGGAGCCGTCCGCCGGACCCTCTATGCCGGAATTGCCGGTTTGTCACTGGCCGGGACCGTCGCCGGCTGCGCACCATCGGCGGCCGAAGCCCCGCCGGCCAACACCGGCGCAGCCGGCAGCACGGCCGCCGCGCCCTCGGGCGGCTCCACCGCCCTGGCCGGCAGCGGCGGCTACAAGGACGGCACGTACAGTGCGGATGGAAACTATGTCTCGCCCAACGGCACCGAGACCGTCGGCGTGCAACTGACGGTGGCGGCGGGAAAAGTCACCGATGTGAAGATCACCCAACACCCTTCCAATCCGAATACCCGCAAGTTCCAGGGCGAGTTCGCCGGCGGCATCGCAGCGCAGGTGGTGGGCAGGAACCTCGACGAACTCAACGTTTCCAAGGTTGCCGGCTCATCACTGACCAGCGGAGGTTTCAACCAGGCCGTGGGGAAGATCAAGTCGGAGGCGCAGTAGGCGGTGCCCGTCACGGATTGGGAGGGCTTTCCGTTCCAGGGGATCGGCACCGAGTGGGAGATTTCCACTCCCCTGCCCTTGACGGCGCCGCTGCGGGCGCGCCTCCTGGACCGCGTTGAAAGGTTCGACGCCGCGTGGTCCCGATTCAGGGCCGACTCCCTGGTCGCAGAGATGGCACGCAAGCCGGGGCATTACCGGTTTCCCGACGAAGCCGCAGCGCTCGGCCGGCTGTATTCCACACTGTATGGATTGACCGGTGGTGCCATGACGCCGCTGATCGGCGCCAGCCTGGAGCGCCTGGGCTACGATCCTGCCTACTCGCTAGCGCCCGCAGGTCCGCCACTCCCGGCGCCGGCCTGGGAGTCGGTCCTCAGCTGGTCAGGGGCGGACGTGGCTGCCAGCGCGCCGGTGGTGCTGGACATCGGCGCCGCAGGCAAGGGTTTGCTGGTGGACCTGCTGGCTGCCGAACTGGAGGCCGCCGGGGCCGGCTCCTTCATTATCGATGCCAGCGGCGATCTCCTGGTCCGCGGCCCGGACCCCATCAGCGTGGCGCTCGAACACCCCTACAACCGGGCCCAGGCTATCGGCGTCGTGGAGCTGGCCGGGCGCGCCCTCTGTGCCTCCGCGGCCAACCGGCGCGCCTGGGGCGACGGACTGCACCACGTTCTCGACGGAACAACCGGGCAGCCGGTGCGGACCGCCGTCGCCACCTGGGCACTGGCGGACACCGCGATGCTGGCCGACGCCCTGGCGACGGCGCTTTTCTTCGTTCCCGGCGGCACGCTCCAGGAGGAGTTCGAGTTTTCATGGCTGACCGTCTTTTCCGACGGCAGCGCAGCCTATTCAGCCGCTTTCGAAGGGACACTGTTCTCATGAACCCCGTGGAAACGCCGCAAGCAGGTCCGCTTCCCTCGCTGGCCGGCCGGGTGGGCACAGCCGTGGGCAAACTCACCATGTACCGGCTGATCCTGCTGGTCCTGGCCGTCCTTGCCGCCTACAGCCTGCTCCTTGACGTGCTGGGCTGGCTGACGTTCGGCATTCCGGACATGCTGGCGCACCTGGCACTGTGCCTGGCGCTGACCTATGCCACCAACCGCGGGCTGGCCGCGGTATTCCGGGTGAATCCCCATTCGGAGTCGTCGCTGATCACGGGGCTCCTGCTGTACTTCCTGTTCTGGCCGTCACTGCAACTGATGGATCTGGCGGGGGTGGCGCTGGCGTGCATCCTGGCCTCGGCGTCGAAATATGCCTTGGCATGGCGGGGGCGGCACATCTTCAATCCGGCCGCGGCGGGGGCTTTCGTCACCGGACTCACCGGACTGAACATCGCCACCTGGTGGGCCGCCACTCCTGCCATGCTGTGGCTGGTGGTTCCGGGCGTGGTGTTGGTCCTGTACCGGACCCGCAAGATCCTGATGGCGTCTGTATTCACCGTGGTGGCCACGGCCATCATCACCGTTGAACTGCTCCGTGCGGGCATGACAGCCGGCATGGGCGTCTACCAGGCCCTGGCCCAGCGGCCGGTGCTGTTCTTCGTGGGATTCATGCTCACCGAACCCCTGACCCTGCCTCCGCGCCGTTGGCAGCAACTTGCCCTGGCCGCCGTGGTGGGGATTCTGTTTGCCGTCCCCTACAACCTGGGGATCTTTGCCAATTCGCCGGAAGCGGCCCTGTTGGCCGGCAACCTCCTTGCCTTCATGGCCGGCCAGCGCGGCGCGGTGAAGCTTCGGCTGGTTGGCACCCGGCCGTTGACGCCCAGCACCACCGAATTCTCGTTCGAACCGTCCCGGCTGGTCCGGTTCGTGCCCGGGCAGTACATGGAACTGGATCTTCCGCACGGGAAGCGTGACGGCAAAGGGCGGCGCCGGGTGTTCAGCCTGACGGGCTCCCCGCGCGACCGGCTCCTCCGGTTCGGGGTGCAGACGGCCGGGCCGCTCTCCGGTGCCAAGAAGGCGTTGCTGGACCTGCGCCCGGGCGATGAAGTCACGGCCACATCCGTGGGCGGCGACTTCGTCCTTCCCCGCGATCCCCGCCGGCCCGTGCTGCTGATCGCGGCGGGCATCGGCATCACGCCCTTCGTTTCGCACCTGTCCTCCGGCGGCCTGCGGGACCGGGACGCCGTGCTCCTGCTGCTGGCCCGGAGCGCCGGCGAGGTGGCGGTACGCGGACGAACTCCGGAGTTCAGGCATCCGGGTGCTGGTGCGGGTCGCGGACGGTTCCGGGCCGCCGCCGGGACTGGCTCCCGCTTCCTCCCGTCCCGAAGGTGCCGGCATCGACAACCCGGGTCAACGGCTGGATGGAGACCTGCTCACCACCCTTGTTCCGGATATCGCCGGCCGGGAAGTCTACGTGTCCGGTTCCCCGGCCAGCGTGGCGGAACTGCGCCGCGCTGCCCGAAGGGCCGGTGCGCGCCGCGTCCACACCGACTCCTTTTCCGGCTACTGAGCGGCCCACCGCGTGCCGACGGCATGCTGCCGACGACGGTTTTCCCTTGCGGGCCACCTTCCTGCTAAGCTCTAGGACGTCCCGCCGGGAACGGCAGGAAATCCGAATTGCCCTCGTAGCTCAGGGGATAGAGCGTCTGCCTCCGGAGCAGAAGGTCGTAGGTTCGAATCCTATCGAGGGCACCACAGGAAACCCCCGCCGCTTCACTGAAGCGGCGGGGGTTTTTCGGTTTTGGTCGCCTAAAAACGCAGGGCGGCCTCGTCCGGGGTCGCCAGGGTCAGCACGGCTTCCTCCACCGTCTCGTGGTCCTCGAGCTCGCGCTCGATCCGGCGCAGGGCCACCGCCACCTCGTGCTCAGGGTGGTCGCCCTCCAGGTCCACGGCCGCAACGAGGTACAGCTTCCGGGGCCCGACAAATTCAAGGTGCAGATACGTGAGCCTGGCGATGTCCTGGTGCTCCAGCATCCGCCGGGCCATGGACCGTTCGATGTCCGGGGTGACGCCCTGGCCCACGAGGAAGCGCCTGTTGCGGTCGATCAGGAGGACGGCGACGACGGCGAGCAGCACCCCCACGACGATCGAACCGATGGCATCGGGCAACGGCGACCCGGTGACTTGGTGCAGGAACACCCCAACAAACGCCACGACGAGGCCGATCAGCGCAGCCGCATCCTCCGCGAAGACGGCCCGCAGGGTGGGGTCGGAGCTGATGAGGACCTGCTCCAGCGTGTGCCGTTCCAACTCATGGGCCGCCTTCCGGGTTTCGCGGAAGGCCTGGATGAAGGAAATCCCTTCAAAAACGAATGCGACGGCCAGGACCACGTAGGCCACCATGAAGTCGGCCGCGGGCTCGGGCTGAATGATCTCCTGGACGCCGCGCATGATGGAAACCACCGCGCCGGCGGTGAAAAGCCCAAAAGCCGCGAACATCGACCATACGTAGGCTTCCCGCCCGTAGCCCATGGGGTGGCCCTTGTCGCGGGGCCGGGCGGACCGCCGCTCCGCGAAGAACAGGAACACCTGGTTTCCGGTATCCGCCCAGGAATGCGCTGCCTCCGCGGCCATCGAGGCCGACCCGGACAGCACGGCCGCCACCGATTTCGCCGCCGCCACAACGATATTGGCCGCGAACGCGATCATGACCGTCAGCAGCGTGGAACCGGGCTTGGATCGCTTTTCGGTTTGCGCCATGCGCCTACCGTACCCAACCGGCCCGCTCCTGGCCGCCGGCACGGCCGAACAACTCCGGGTGCAGTGCTGCCGCCGATTGTCAGTGCCCGCTCGTAGGCTGAAAAGACCTAACTGAGGGGGTACGCCATGCATGTTCCGTTCTGTTCCATCGTTCCGCCATACCTGTTGCGGCGGCTGGCCCGGCAGGCTGCACCGGAATATTCTTCCGCGGCGAGCGCCGCCAGGAAAGCCCTGGGACATGTCGAATCGTTCCAGGCTGCACGTGCACAGGGCGTGCCCGCCGTCCCGGAGGGCTTGCGCCAGGCAACGCCGGAACCGGTGAACCGCACCATTTACGACGCCGGAGGCGCCGAAACGCTCCCAGGCACCCTGGTCCGCACGGAAGGTGCAGCACCCACCGGCGACCCCGCCACCGATGAGGCCTATGACGGGCTGGGGCATACGCACCGGCTGTATGCCGAAGCATTCGGGCGGGACTCAGTGGACGGACGCGGCATGAAGCTTGATGCCACGGTGCACTTCGGCAAGCTGTACGACAATGCCTTTTGGAACGGCAGCCAGATGGTGTTCGGTGATGGCGACGGAAAGGTCTTCGAACGCTTCACCAAGTCCGTCAGTGTCATCGGGCATGAGCTTGCCCACGGCGTGACCCAATACTCTGCCGGGCTCGCTTACCGGAACCAGGCCGGTGCCCTGAACGAATCGATGTCCGACGTCTTCGGCGCGCTCGTTGAACAGTTCATCAGGAAACAGTCCGCCGCCCAGGCAAGCTGGTTGATCGGTGAAGGCCTCTTTACGCCCCAGGTGCAAGGAGCGGCCCTCCGCTCCATGAAGGCGCCCGGAACAGCGTACGACGACGACGTGCTCGGCAAGGACCCGCAACCGGACTCGATGGACTCCTACGTCCGGACCAGCGCGGACAACGGTGGCGTCCACATCAACTCCGGCATCCCCAACCGCGCCTTCTACCTGGTGGCCAGCGCACTCGGCGGTAATGCCTGGGACGCGCCCGGCCGGATCTGGTACGAGGCACTGACCAACGGGTCGTTGCCGGCCACAGCCACGTTCACCGTCTTTGCCCGTGCCACGGTGCGCGCTGCTGCGGACCTGTCCGGTTCCGGAACCAAGGAGCATGACGCCGTACGCGGTGCGTGGGAAACTGTGGGGGTCAAGGTTTAACCACTGTTCCGGCGTGCCGGCCTCCGGCCGCCGAAATGTCCGAAAAGCCCAGGGGCCTGCAATGAAGATCAAGGTGGAGCGCACCGGCGGGATCGCGGCCATCACCAGGGTGTGGACCGTTGACGCCCGGACGGACAGCGACCTCAGCCAGTGGCAGCCCATCCTCGAGGCCTGCCCGTGGGATGCGGTTCCCAGCACGAAGCGGGCAGCGGCCGCCGCCTTCGAGGCACCGCAGCCCGACCGCTTCATCTACTCCATCACCGCCGGCCAGCGCAGGGCGGCACTTCCGGAACAGGCCCTCACCGGTCCATGGCGGATACTGGTGGACACTGCGCGGGCCGCCGCGGAGAAATCCACTGGTGGTGCAGGTGCCGCAGAGGGGCCGGAAGGTCCGGCCTGACGGCAGGCCTCGGGCCGGCCCCTGCCGGGAGCTCCGCCGGGCCGCAGTAGACTGTCTGCAGCCATGACTTTTCATATTTCCTATCCCGCCGAGCTCCCGGTTTCCGAGCGCCGCGAGGACCTGATGGCCGCGATCGCCGCCAACCAGGTGACTATCATCGCCGGCGAGACCGGCTCCGGCAAGACCACCCAGATCCCCAAGATGTGCTTGGAACTGGGCTTGGGCGAGAAGGGCCTGATCGGGCACACCCAGCCCCGCCGGCTGGCCGCCCGCACCGTGGCCGAGCGCATCGCGGAAGAAGTGGGCGTGGAGATAGGCCAGGAGATCGGCTTCCAGGTCAGGTTCACCGGCGAGGTCAGCAAGGAAACCAAGGTCAAACTGATGACCGACGGCATCCTGCTTGCCGAGATCCAGCGCGACAAGCTGCTGCGCAAATACAGCACCATCATCATCGATGAGGCCCACGAACGAAGCCTGAACATCGACTTCATCCTGGGCTACCTCAAGCGGATCCTCCCCCAGCGGCCGGACCTGAAGGTCATCATCACCTCGGCCACCATTGACCCCGAACGGTTCGCCAACCACTTCGGCAGTTCGGACAAACCGGCTCCCATCATTGAGGTTTCGGGCCGCACGTACCCCGTCGAAGTGCGGTACCGGCCGCTGTCACAGCCGAAATCGGATGAGGACGACGTCTCGGACGACGAACTCGAGGAAGACCGCGATCCCCTGGACGCCGTGTGCGACGCCGTCGACGAACTGGCGGCGGAGGCCCCCGGCGACATCCTGGTGTTCTTTTCCGGCGAGCGCGAAATCCGTGACGCGGCCGAGGCGCTGCAGCCACGCCTCCAGGCCAACCGCAGGCTGGCCAACGCCGAGATCCTCCCCCTGTTCGCCCGCCTCAGCCTGCAGGAGCAGCACAAAGTGTTCCACCCGGGCAGCAAGCGCCGGATCATCCTGGCCACCAATGTGGCCGAAACATCGCTGACGGTTCCGGGCATCAAATATGTCGTGGATACGGGCACTGCACGTATTTCCCGGTATTCGCACCGCACCAAGGTCCAGCGCCTTCCCATCGAGCGGGTCTCGCAAGCGTCAGCCAACCAGCGCTCCGGCCGGTGTGGACGCGTGTCCGACGGCATCGCCATCCGCCTCTACTCCGAGGAAGACTTCGAGTCCCGGCCAAAGTTCACGGATCCGGAAATCCTGCGGACCAACCTTGCCGCCGTCATCCTGCAAATGACCGCCATGGGCGTGGCCAAGAGCCCCAAGGATGTCGAGGACTTCCCCTTCGTCGAACCCCCGGAAACGCGGGCCATCAACGACGGCGTCACCCTGCTCCGCGAACTGGGCGCCCTGGCCCCGCCCCGGCCCCAGCACGCAGCCGGCAGCCCGGAGGCCGGCGCCACGGGCGGGACGAGGGGCAGCGGCCTGACCGCCGTCGGGCAAAAACTCGCCCAGCTGCCGGTGGACCCCCGGCTGGGCCGGATGATCGTGGAAGCAGGGAAACGCGGCTGTGTCCGGGAAGTCATGGTCCTGGCCGCCGCCCTCACCATCCAGGATCCGCGGGAGCGGCCCACGGACAAGCAGCAGCTGGCTGCGGAAAAGCACAACCGTTTCCGCGACGAAAACTCCGATTTCACCGGCTTCCTGAACCTCTGGAATTACCTGCAGGAGAAGCAGCAGGAACTGTCGTCGTCGGCGTTCCGCCGCCTTTGCCGTGCCGAGTTCATCAACTACCTTCGGGTCAGGGAGTGGCAGGATCTCTTCGCCCAGCTTCGCCAGCTGGCCAGGCCGCTGGGCATCAGCCTGGACAACAAGCGCCTCACGGATCCGGTGGGCAACCACGATGGAATCCACATCAGCCTGCTCTCCGGGCTCCTGAGCCACATCGGAATCCTGGACGAACGCAAGCGGGAATACGCCGGTGCCCGCGGCAGCCGGTTCGCCATCTTCCCCGGCTCTGCACTGTTCAAGAAGTCCCCCACGTTCGTGATGGCGGCAGAGCTGGTGGAGACCAGCAGGCTGTGGGCACGGGTGGCCGCCAAATTCGATCCGGTATGGGCCGAACAGGTGGCGCCGGACCTGGTGAAGCGCAGCTACAGCGAACCGCACTGGTCCACCAAGCAGGGCGCCGTCATGGCCTATGAAAAGGTCACCCTCTACGGTGTGCCCATCATCGCCCAGCGCCGGATCAACTACGGCCGCGTGGACCCGGTGGTGGCAAGGGAACTGTTCATCCGGCATGCGCTGGTTGAAGGCGACTGGCGCACCCACCACAAGTTCTTCCACCGGAACCGGGCGTTGCTGCACGAGGTCGAGGAACTCGAAGCGCGCATGCGGCGCCGGGACCTGATGGTGGACGATGAGACGCTGTTCGATTTCTACGACGTCAGGATTGGCCCCGACGTGGTGTCCGAGCGGCACTTCGACAAATGGTGGAAGGACGCGCGGCGGGAGAACCCGGACCTCCTGGACTACGACAAGTCGCTGCTGCTCAGTGATGACGCCGAGGACCTGGACGAATCCGCCTATCCGAAGACCTGGCTGCACAAGGGCTTCGACCTCCCCCTGACCTACGAGTTCCATCCCGTGGCTCCCGGCGCGTCGCCCGACCCATCCGACGGCGTCACCGCCGAGGTGCCCGTCCTGTTCCTGAACCAGCTCGACGACGCCCCGTTCCGCTGGCTGATCCCGGGCCAGCGGGTGGAGCTGGTGACTGCCCTGATCAAGTCGCTGCCCAAGCAGGTCCGGAAGAATTTCGTCCCCGCCCCGGACGTTGCCCGGCAGGCGGTGGCCCTGCTCGAGTCGGACTTCGACCCCGCAACGGATGAGCTGGAGCCGTCGCTGGAGCTGGCACTGCGGCGCCTCCGCGGCGCGATCATCCCGCCCGGCTCCTGGAACTGGGATGCCGTGCCCGCGCACTTGCGCGTCAGTTTCAAGGTGGTGGACAGCACGGGGAAGCTCCTGGGCGAGGGCAAGGACCTTGCCGGCTTGCAGGAGGAACTCGCCCCCGCAACGCGGCGCGCCATCGCCGAATCCCTCGGCGCCACCCCTGCGTCCACCGTGCCCGGTGCCAGGAGCCAGGCGCATCGCCGCGGCAGTAAAGCGTCCGACGACGGCTCCGCGGCACCGCAGCAGGCCTCCGGAGTGGCGGGACAGCGGGCCACGGCAGGGTTCGTGGAGCAGGACGGCCTGACGGAGTGGAGCTTCGGCACCATCGAGCGCCAAGTCAGCAGCATGGTCAAAGGACACACCGTCACCGGGTACCCGGCGCTGGTGGACCAGGGAAAGTCCGTGTCACTGCGGGTCTTCCAAACCCCGGAGGAACAGCTCGAGGCGATGCGCGGCGGCGTCATCAGGTTGCTGGCCCTGCGTGTCCCCGCCCCGGACCGCTATGTCCTGGAGCACCTGAGCAACACGGAGAAGCTGACCTTCAGCCAGAACCCGCACGGTTCGGTCTCCGCCCTGATCGCTGACTGTGCGCTGGCGGCAATCGACAAGCTCACGCCCGTGGACCTGCCCTGGGACCGCACGGCCTTCGACGCCCTCTATGAAGTGGTGCGCGCCGAACTGATCGACACCGTGTTCACCGTCACCGCAGTCGTCGAACGCATCCTGGCCAGCACCCGAAGGATTGAAAAGCAGCTCAAGGGCACCACCAGCCTGGCCCTGATCAGCGCGTTGAACGATATTAAAAGCCAGCTGGAACAACTGGTGTACCCGGGGTTTGTAGCACGCACGGGCTACGCACAGCTCAGCCAGCTGCCGCGGTACCTGGCCGCCATCGAAAAGCGGCTGGAACGGCTGCCCGGGAACGTCCAGCGCGATGCCGTCCACATGGCCGTGGTCCAGCGACTGGAAGACGACTACGACGACGCCGTCTCAGCGCTGCTGCCCGGCCGCCGCGCCGGCCGGGAGTTAACCCAGGTGCGCTGGATGCTCGAGGAGCTCCGGGTGAGCCTGTTCGCCGTCGAGCTCGGCACCGCATACTCGGTGTCCGAGAAACGCATTCGCGCCGTGCTCAACAAGGCCCTGGCACCGGCCTAGCGGCGCCGCCCAGAGAAGAGGAACCGAATGAAGATTACGCTTGCCCAGGGTCCTGCCGGAACTGAGCTCGCCGGCCTGGGCCACGCCCAGCCCGCGCACGTCATGGACAACCATGAACTCGAAGGCATGATGGACACGAGCGACGAGTGGATCCGCCAGCGCACGGGCATCGTCACGAGGCATATTGCGGCCGAAGGCGAAACCGTGGTGGACCTCGCGGTTCCGGCGGCGCGCATGGCCCTCGCTGATTCCGGGATCGCCGCGGCGGACATCGATCTTGTGGTGGTCGCCACGACGACTGCGGCGGAGCGGTCCCCCAACACCGCAGGGCGCATCGCCGAGGCACTGGGCCTGGGCCGGGACGGCCGCGGCCCGGGGATCATGGACATCAATACGGCCTGCTCCGGCTTCGAGTACGCGCTGGGCGTGGCTGACCAGGCCATCCGGACGGGAAGCGCCACGCACGCGATCGTGGTCGGGGCGGAAACCCTTTCGGCCGTCACGGACTGGACGGACCGCGCGACGGCGGTGCTCACCGCCGACGGTGCCGGAGCCGCCGTCGTACGTCCGTCCGCCAATCCGCGGATTGGCCCGGTGGTCTGGGGTTCGGAGGCCGGCATGGCGGACGCCGTCCGGATCTCCCCGCCGTCGGGCAGGTTTTCGCAGAACGGCCGGGAGGTCCTCCGGTGGGCGCTGACCAGGGCGCCGGAGCGCGCCCGCGAGGTGGTGGCCCGTGCCGGCCTGGCGATGGACGACATCCAGGTCCTCGCCGCCCACCAGGCCAACCTGCGCATCATTGAACCGCTCGCGGAGGCTTTGGGCCTGACGGACCGGATCGTGATCACCGACGTCACCGAGTCCGGGAACACGTCCGCCGCCAGTGTGCCGCTCGGCTTGAGCAAGTGGTGGCATGCCGGGCGGATCCCGGCGGATGTGCCGGCGCTGTTGTTCGGGTTTGGCGGCGGCTTCACCTACGCCGGCATGGTGGCGATGACTCCCCGCCGGGGCTGAAGCTAACTCCCGGGCACGAACTCCCCGTAGCCCGCCGCGCGGAGGCCTTCACGGAGCTTTTCCGCGTTGGCGTCCAGTACCGCGGGGTCCGGGTTCTGGTCTGCTGAGCCGAAGTCGAAGTCGGACATGCTTTGGGACGGCCAGACGTGGACGTGCAAGTGGTTGACCTCGTAACCGGCCACGATCAGGCCGGCCCGCCGGGCCCCGAACGTCTCCACTTGCACGGCCCCGATGCGCCGCGCGACGTCCATGACCCGGGCCAGTGTTTCCGGCGATGCGTCGGTCCAGCGGTCCACTTCCTCGGTGGGAACCACCAGCGTGTGGCCATCGGCGAGCGGACCGGTGGTGAGGAACGCGGACACATCGTCCTCGCGCCACACGAACCGGCCGGGGATCTCGCCCTTCAGGATCCTGGTGAAAAGTGTACTCATGCGTCTGCCTCCTCGGCGGCTGCCTGCAGCGTGCCGGCGTCCAGCACGAACCGGTATTTTACGTCTCCCGCAACCATGCGGTCGTAGGCTTCATTCAGTTCCCCGGCCCCGACCACTTCAATGTCGGCCACCACGCCGTGATCGGCGCAGAAATCCAGCATTTCCTGGGTTTCGGCGATGCCGCCGATCAGTGATCCCGCGTAGGCGATCCGGCGCCGGATCAGGGCACCCGGGTTGACCGGCGGCATGGCCTCGGACGGCAATCCGAGCTGGAACAGCGCCCCGTCGACCCGCAGGGTCCGGAAGTAGGGGTTCAGGTCGTGCGGGGCAGCGACAGTATCGATGATGAGGTCGATGCTCCGGTCCGCTCCGGCCATGGCCGCCTCGTCCCACGAAAGCACAACCCGGTCCGCTCCCAGCTCCAGCGCGGCGGCAGTTTTCGCCTCGGACGTCGTGAAGACCACCACGGTGGCGCCCATGGCCTTGGCGAGCTTAACGGCCATGTGGCCCAGTCCGCCGAGGCCCACCACACCGACGACGTCACCTTCCTCCACATCGAAGTGCCGCAGCGGAGAGTACGTGGTGACCCCGGCGCACAGCAGGGGCGCGACGGCGGCCGGGTCCAGGGACCCGGGGACCCGGAGGACATACCGCCGGTCCACCACGATGGACGAGGAGTATCCGCCCTGGGTGATGGCGTCGCCGTTCCTCCGGTCCTTGGCCCCATAAGTGCCGGTCATCCCGTTTTCGCAGTATTGCTCAAGGCCGTCCAGGCAGCTCGCGCATTCGCGGCAGGAGTCCACCATGCAGCCCACGCCCACGCGGTCGCCGACGGCGAAGTCGGTGACATTTGTACCAACCCGGCTGACCGTTCCCACGATCTCGTGCCCGGGAACCAGGGGGTAGGCCTGCGAGCCCCATTCGCCGCGGGTGGCGTGCACATCAGAGTGGCAAGAGCCCACAATATTCAATGGCGATCTCGACGTCGTCCGGCTTGGGAGCGCGCCGGGCCACGGTCAGCGGCACCAGCCCGCTGTCGCCGGAGGTTGCGCCGTAGGCCGCGGCCAGCCGGCCGCCGGCCGCCGCCGGCGTCGCGTCGGCGGCGGGGGCAATGGATTGGGCGAGGGGCGGCGGCACAGGGCGTCCAGGTGTCATGGTTCGACGCTACCCTTGCCATCGGCGAAGTTTCCAGCCGGTGCGTCGGCGCCTCCCGGTTCCGGGCCGGTTGCCACCGGCAGTTCGGGGCGGTTGGACCATTCCGAGAAGGACCCGGGGTAGAGCGCGGCCGTGAAGCCGGCCAGTTCCAGCGCAGCCACCTGGTGGGCCGCTGTGACCCCGGACCCGCAGTAGACCGCAACGGGCACGTCGTCCTTGGCGCCGAGGGACTCGAACCTCCGGCGCAGTTCTGCCGGCGGCAGGAAGTGCCCGGCGTCGTCCACGTTGTCCGCCGTGGGTGCACTGACCGCTCCCGGAATGTGTCCGGCACGCGGATCGACGGGTTCAACCTCTCCCCGGTACCTCTCCCCCGCCCGCGCATCAAGCAACACGCCGTGCCCGGACCAGGTGGCGGCAGCACCGGCGTCGAGCACCGTCATCCCGCCGCCGCCCAGGTCCACATCACCACGCGCAGGCTGGACGGGCCCGGACTCAAGCGGCATGCCGGCCTTTCGCCAGGCGGCCAGGCCGCCGTCGAGCAGGTATGCCCCCGCGAACCCGGCGTTGCGCAGCATCCACCACAGCCTGGCGGCCGCCATGTTGGCGCTGTCGTCGTAGGCGACCACGACGTCACCGTTCCGGATCCCCCACCGGCGGGCGGCTTCCTGGAATTGCCCGGCGTCAGGCAGCGGATGCCGTCCGCGGTCCCGGATGGCAGGGTCCGCAAGCTCGGTGGCCAGGTCAACGAACACAGCTCCCGGCAGATGCTCCCGCAGGTAATGCTCGTGCCCGCGCGGGGTCCCCGAGCACCCAACGGACATCCAGCAGGACCGTGCGCTGGCCGGCGGCAAGCCGCGACTCAAGGCCTGAAACATCCATCAGCGGGTTCATTGCACTCCTTCTGCGGATCCGGGCCGCGGGGTCAAGGTGGGCATGCGGGTCATGCCAACGGAATCCACTCTAGGGGCGCCGCGGCTGCGGGCACGGGTAGGCTGGTCCGGTGAAGATCGAGGGCAGCGGAAACGCGGAAGGCAGCCGCCGCAGCGGGGCGGACCGGGAATGGGCGGACAACGCCATTCGCACCATCAGGGCGGAAAACAACCGATCGGCAGACACCCACCTCTACGCAGTGCCATTGCCGGAGCAATGGGGCATCCAGCTCTATCTCAAGGACGAGTCGACCCACCGTTCCGGCAGCCTTAAGCACCGGCTGGCGCGGTCCCTGTTCCTGTTCGGACTGGTCAACGGCTGGATCCGGGAGGACACCACCATCGTGGAGGCCTCCAGCGGCAGTACGGCGGTATCGGAGGCATATTTCGCCCGGCTGCTGGGGCTGCCCTTCGTGGCGGTGATGGCGCGCACCACCAGCCAGGAAAAGATCGCGCTGATCGAACGGTTCGGCGGCGCCTGCCTGCTGGTGGAGAACGCGTCGGATGTCTACGCCGTGGCCGAAGACGTGGCTGCCACCTGCAACGGGCACTACATGGACCAGTTCACGTATGCGGAGCGGGCCACCGACTGGCGCGGCAACAACAACATCGCCGAGTCGATCTTCGGCCAGCTGGGCTTGGAGCGGCATCCCGTGCCGGACTGGATCGTGGTGGGAGCGGGTACCGGCGGAACCAGCGCCACGATCGGCCGCTACCTGCGCTACCACAGCCATCCCACCCGGCTGCTGGTGGTGGACCCGGAAAACTCGGCGTTCTACCCCGGCTGGCTGGGGGAAACCGCAGGACAGCCCACCGGCCTGCCGTCACGGATTGAAGGCATCGGCCGGGCCCGGATGGAGCCAAGCTTCGTCCCCTCGGTCATCGACCGGATGGTCCAGGTGCCCGATGCTGCTTCCGTGGCCGCCATGCGCCACCTGGACTCCTACGCCGGCCTGCATGCCGGCCCGTCCACCGGCACCAACCTTTGGGGCGTCTGGCAAACAGTCGCCCGGATGCTGTCCGACGGCCGGCAGGGCAGTGTTGTTTCGTTGATGTGCGACGGCGGCGAGCGCTATGCGGGCAATTACTACAACCCGGACTGGCTTGCGTCGCAGGGGTTGGATCCGGCGCCGTACGAGGCTGTGATCTCGAGGTTCCTCGACACGGGCGAGTGGACCGCGGACTAAACCTCCACGGACTCGCGGGCAGCCAGATGCCGGTACTCGGTGCCGTACTTCGCGCCGATCCGCTTCACGTGGCCTTCGACGATGCCCATCCCGATCTCATTAAGCAGGCCGTCGTGGATCTGGAACGCGTGCGGCGCCCGGACTCCGATGACGAAATCCACCACCTCAGCTGACTTGCTCCACGGTGCGTGCAGCGGGACCAGCAGTGTCTTCACGTTGATGCCGTCCGGGATGATGAAGGAATCTCCGGGGTGGTAGACGTTGTGGTCCACCAGGTATCCAATGTTCGCCACCATGGGGATCTGGGGGTGGATCAGGGCGTGCTGTCCGCCGAAGCTGCGGATCTCGAAGCCGGCCGCCTGGAACGAGGACCCGGGTTCAACGGTGTGGATCCGGTCGGCGGCGCCGGCGGCTTCCCCGCGCAACCGGGTGGCCACGGACCCGGGCGCGTACAGTGCCAGGTCCTTGTTGCCAGTGAGGGCATCCACCACGGCTTTGGCGTCCAGGTGGTCCTGGTGCTCATGGGTCACCAGGACGGCGTGGGCCCCGGCAAGGGCCTCGGCTGATTCTGAGAAGGCGCCGGGATCCAGGACCAGGACGCCGGATTCCTTCTCGAGCCGGACGCAGGAGTGGGTGTACTTGGTCAGCTTCATGGCGCCAGCCTAGGGCGCGTTCCGGAACCGTGTCCACGCGGCGCCGGCTGGTAATCTTGGTGTTTGCCCCCCACGGAAGCGAGTTTGTCCATGCCGATCGGCGTCAAGGCTGATTCCGCCGCCCCGTCCCCGGCAGGAGGCGGCAAGGAACAGCGGGTCACCAAGCAGCGCAAGGCCGTCAGCGCGGCCCTGGATGACCTTGATGACTTTGTCAGCACTCAGGAGCTCTACCGGATCCTGCACAGCCAGGGCGTCTCCGTATCCCTCGCAACGGCCTACCGGATCCTCCAGTCCCTCGCGGACGAGGGCCTGGTCGATGTACTGCGCAACGGCGACGGCGAGGCAGTGTACCGGCGCTGCAACGTGACCGGGCACCACCATCACCTGCTCTGCAGGAACTGCGGCAAGGCCGTGGAGGTGGAAGCGCCCGCGGTCGAGACCTGGGCAGCGCGGACTGCGGCCGAACACGGCTTCACGGCGGTTGACCACACGGTGGAAATTTTCGGGCTGTGCCCGGACTGCACCGTCCTTAAGGCCGCCGGGCAGCTGTAAGGACCCTGCCGTTGATTCCACGGGCGGCCAGCACGGATCCGATGACGCGGCACACGACGTAGATCAGGAATGACAACGTAGTGACGTAGGGGCTGATCGGGATCCGGCCGCCCAGGGCCAGCAGGATTCCGCCCACCGTGGCGGTCACGGCGAAGACGACGCTCAGGACCACCACCAACACCGGCGATGACGTGACCCGCAGTGCAGCGGCTGCAGGGGTGATCAGCAGCGCGAGGACCAGGAGGGCCCCCACCACCTGGATGGACAGTGCCACGCTGACTCCCAGCAGGATCATGAACACGATGGCCAGGGTCCGCACGGGAACTCCCCGCGCCTCGGCGAGCTCCGGGTCGATGCTGGCGAAGTTCAGGGGCCGCCAGATGGCCACCAGTGTGAGCATGACCACCAGCGCGGCTCCGGCCAGCGCCTGGAGCTGGACGGTGTCCACCGAGACGATTTGGCCGGTGAGCAGCCCGAACTTGTTCGCTGCACGGCCTTGGTACAGGGACAGGAACAGGATTCCCAGCCCCAGCCCAAACGGCATGATCACCCCGATGATGGAGTTCTTGTCCCGGGCGCGGACCCCCATCAGGCCCAGCAGCAGGGCTGCCGCCACGGATCCGATCAGCGAGCCGAAGACCACGTCCGCGCCGATGAGCAGGGCAAAGGCCGCACCGGCGAAGGAGAGTTCGGAAATGCCATGGACTGCAAAGGCAAGATCGCGCTTCATGACGAAGGTGCCCACCAGGCCGCCGAGGAGTCCAAGGACTGCGCCGGCCCAGATCGAATTCTGGACCAGGACAAGCAGCTCGCCGTAGTTGTCGAAGTTGAAGATGGCCCCCAGGATGCTGTTGGCGTCCATCACGCCACCTCCCCGGCCAGGGCGCCCGCGTCAGCATGGTGGTGGTGGGTGGTGGCGTCCGGCAGGCCGACGACGACGATCCTGCCGTTGGCGTGGATCACCTCCACCTGGCTGCCGTACAGGTCCGAGAGCACCTCCGTGGTCATGACTTCCTCCGGCGTCCCCACGCGAAAGCGTCCGCCGGCCAGGTACAGCACCCGGTCAACGTAGTCGATGATCGGGTTGATCTCATGGGTGACGAAGACGACGGCGCTGTTCTTCTCGTGGCTTTGTTTGTTGATCAGCGCGCTGACCGCCTGCTGATGATGCAGGTCAAGGGAAAGCAGCGGCTCGTCGCACAGCAGCACCTGGGGATCCGTCGCGAGTGCCTGCGCCACCCGGAGCCGCTGCTGCTCGCCACCGGAGAGCTGGCCCACCGGCACCTTGGCGTAGTCGGAGGCTCCCACCAGTTCAAGGAGCTGGTCCACGCGCCGGTTGGTCTTCCCCGCGGAGAGCCGGACACCCCAGCGGTGGCCGTCCACGCCCAGGCCCACCAGGTCGCGGGCGCGCATGGGTGTATCCACCGGAAAGGACTTCTGCTGCGGGATGTAGCCGATCAGGCTGCTGCCGCGTTCCACGGGGCGGCCGCCCAGCGTGGCGTGCCCGGCGTGCAGCTTTTGCAGGCCGAGCAGGACTTTCAGGAAGCTGGTCTTGCCGCTGCCGTTCGGACCCAGCACGGCGAAGAACTCACCCGGCCGGATCTCCAGGTCAAGGTCGGACCAGAGCGTCCGCTGGCCGAACGCAAGCCCGGCGCCCTTGAGGCTGACAACGGAATTCACCGGTTGGCCTCCACGACTTTGCTGATGTTGTTCACGTTGTCCGTCATCCACTGGAGGTAGGTCTTGCCTTCGGGCAGGGTCTCGTTGAAATCCACCACCGGAACCCCGGCGGCCTCGGCTGCCTTCTTCAGCGCCTCGGTCTGCGGCCCTTCGGTCTGGGCGTTGTAAGCCAGCAGGCGCACGCTCTTGGACGCCACCAGGTCAGTCGCTTCCTTCAGGACGGCAGGCGGTACATCGCTTCCCTCTTCGATCGCAGCAGTGTATTGCTCCGGCGTGGCGTTCTCCAAGCCCGCGTCCTCCAGCAGGTAGAGCGGAACCGGCTCCGTGACGGCCACTTCGCCGCCTGCCGCGGCGGCTTTCACGGAGTCCAGCCGGCTGTGCAAGGCGGACAACGCCGATTTGAACGAGTCCGCGTTGGAGGTGAAGGTGGCGGCGGAGGCTGGGTCAAGCGTGCCGAGTTTTCCGGCGATGCTGTCTGCCATCCGCTCCATGGCAGGCAGGCTGTACCAGACATGTTCGTTGAAGTCGCCGTGATCATGCCCGTCGGTGGCGGCAGGAGCGGACGCCGTGGCCTGGGCCGTGGCGTCTTCCGGGTGGGCCAGGCCGGAGACGTCGACGGCGGTGAGGACAGCGGAGCTGTCCAGCTTGCTCCCCTCCACCAGGGTGTGGAGGAAGTCGTCATAGCCGCCGCCGTTCTCGATGACCAGCTGGGCTTTTGAGACGGCGAGCCGGTCCTGCGCGGTTGCCTCATAGGAGTGCGGATCCTGCGCCGTGTTGCTGATGATGGCGGTGACTTTCACCTTGTCGCCGCCGATCGTCCTGGCGATGTCCCCGTAGACGTTCGTTGACGCTACGACGTTGATGCCCGCCGCTGGGTCCGGCGCCTGCGAGGGCTGCGTGCTGCATGCACTGAGCAGGAGGCCAAGCCCTGCTAGGGCGGCAACGAAGGAGCTGGCAGCGGCTTTACGGCGCACGGGAGAAACCTCAGTTCACAGGAGGGGAAATCTAAAATGACAGCCTATACCTAAATGCGAATGATTCCTATTTAGCCTTTTGGCTGCCGTTGGGCTGGCCCAGCCGGCGGATCCCGGTGGCCTGCGTGGCGTCCCGGATTTCACCAACGAGCTGTTCGATCACATCCTCAAGGAACAGGACACCCCGCGTCCTGCCGTCCGGGCCGATCACCCTGGCAAGGTGGGACCCCGTGCGCTGCATGACGGACATGGCAGTTTCAATCTCATCGCCCAGGGCAAGGTTGGCCAGCGACCGGACACGGCCTTCGGGAATCGGCAGCTCATAGCCGGATTCCGGGATGGACAACACGTCCTTCACGTGGAGGTAGCCGTACAGCATGTCCTCGTCATCCAGCATGGGGAACCGGGAGAACCCCGTCCGGCTGACCGCCTTCTCGAACTCCACGGGGGTGGTGGTTACACCGAGCATGACCAGGTGCTCCAGCGGCACCATGATGTCCTCGGCGGTGTGCTCGGAAAACTCGAGCGCACCGTTGATGAGCCCGGCGTCGTCGTCCACCAGGCCGTGGCGGGTGGACTCCTGGACGATCGATTGGACTTCCTCAAGCGTGAATGAGGACGTTACCTCGTCCTTGGGCTCGATCCTCATGAGCTTGAGGATGTGGTTGGCGGACCAGTTCAGTGCTGAAATCACCGGGTGCACCAGCCGCGCAACGAAGAGCAGCGGTGGCGCCAGGATCAGCGCGGCTTTGTCCGCCACGGAGACGGAGATGTTCTTCGGCACCATCTCACCGAACGTGACATGCAGGAAAGTCACCAGCAGCAGCGCCACCGCGAAGGCCGCAACGCCCGCCGCCTCAGCCGACAGGCCAACCGTCTCGAGGGGAACAGCCAGCAGGTGGTGGATGGCGGGTTCGGCCACCAGCAGGATCAGCAGTGAGCAAACAGTGATGCCCAGCTGCGCGCACGCCAGCATCAGCGAGACATTCTCCATTGCCCGCAGGGTGGTCTGGGCCCGCTTGGACCCGGCATCGGCCAGCGGTTCTATCTGGCTGCGGCGGGCGGACATGATGGCGAACTCCGCAGCCACGAAGAAGGCGTTGCCCAGCAGGAGCAGGCCCAGCCACAGGATTCCGGCCCAGTCGTTCATGGCTTGCTCCTGTCACTGGCGTCCGGCGTTCCGGGCTCCTTCGCGGGCCGGAAGCAGATGCGGTCGATCCTGCGGCCGTCCATCCTGGTCACGCTGAGTGTTCCGCCGCCTACGGGAACGGTGTCCCCCACCGCCGCGATCCTGCCCAGCTTGCTCATCACATAGCCGCCCACCGTCTCGTAGGCCGCTTCGTCCGGAACGCTCAGCCCTGGAATCTGTTCGGACAGCTCGTCCGGACGGAGGAGGCCTGGGAAGTACCAGTCGCCGGAGGCGCTTTGCAGGAGCCCGGGGCGGACCTTGTCATGCTCGTCCGCCACTTCCCCGACAATCTCCTCCACGAGGTCCTCCAGTGTGGCGATGCCGGCGGTTCCGCCGTATTCGTCCAGCACGACTGCCAGCTGGAGGTTCCCCTCCCGCAACTCGGCCAGCAGGGCATCGAGGTGGATGGTCTCAGGCACCCGCAGGACATCGGTCATGATCGCGCCCGCTTCGAGGTTCTGCCGGCGTTCCCACGGGACCGCGACGGCTTTCTTGACGTGTACCAGCCCGCGGATGTCATCGGCCGAATCACCGATGACAGGGAACCGGGAGTACCCGGTCCGGCGCGCGGCATCCACGACGTCGGACACCGGCTGGTCGGCGTCGATCGTCTCCACCCGGATGCGCGGCGTCATCACATCCGCAGCCGTCCGGCTGGAAAAGTCCAGGGTGCGGGCAATGAAGTTGGCGGTTCCGGCGTTGAGCGTCCCCATGGCCGCGGAACGGCGGACCAGCGAGGCAAGCTCTGCCGGCGTCCGCGCGCCGGAAATCTCCTCTTTGGCTTCCAGCCCGAACACGTGCAGGATCCGGTTGGAGAATCCGTTGAGGACCAGGATGGCCGGTTTGAAGATGGTGGTGAAGACCAGCTGCGGGCCGGCCAGTGCGCGGCCCACCGGAAACGCCAGGGCGATCGCCATGTTCTTGGGCACCAGCTCTCCCAGGAGCATGGAGAGCAGGGTGGCCAAGACCATGGCCAGGACGAGCGAGGCCGATTCAACCACCACGGGGGGCAGTCCGACGGCGGCCAGCGGGCCCTTGAGGATATGGCCTACAGAGGGTTCCATGACGTAACCGGTAAGGAGGGTCGTCAAGGTGATGCCCAGCTGGCAGCTTGAGAGCTGGGTGGACAGTGACTTCAGGCAGGTGAGCAGCGGTACCGCGCCGGCGTCGCCGTCGTCAATGGCGCGTTGGACGGTGGGCTGGTCCAGCGCGATAAGGGAGAACTCGACGGCCACGAAAAAGCCTGTGCCGGCGATCAGCAGCAAACCTGCTGCGAGGAGGAGCCACTCCATTCAGCATCCCGCCCAATGCGCGGGAAAAGCAGTCAACCGTAGAGTGTGGAAGATATGTCGTCCCGGCGGAGGATGATCGGCCGAAACCGACGCCTGGTCCGTGCGGGTTGCGGCAAGCTGGGCCGTCTTCTGGTGATGGGCGCGTTGTCGGGGTTTGCCGGCTCTGGGGGCGGACTGCGCGGGGCTTCTCTTCGAGCTCCGCTGACAGCGCCCAGGCCGGCACCTAGATTTACTGTCCATAAGAATTTCAGTCTACAGGAGCGGCCCCGGTCAACGACGTGGCGCCAAGCAGTCCCCGGGCCCCGAATCGCGGCTGCAAGCAGTCCTCCCCGGTGTTTCGGCGGGCTCTCCTGCGCCATTGGCGGACCCCTCGTTTAGGCCGCAGATTGTCACGTCATGATTTGGGTCACCCTTATTGGCAGTTAACACACGATGCTCACTAGACTTGCAGAGGTCTGGGTTCAGAGGACGCAGAGACTGGTTCGATCGCAGTGCTGAAGCACCGGGGGGCCGGAGAGAAATCAAACTCATGGAAGAGGCGTATTTCAAGTGCCAGAGCAGCCAAGCCACCGTCTACCAGAGGAATTTGGCGGAAACGAGTGGCTCGTTGACGAACTGTACGAGCAGTACCAGCAGGACAAGAACGCTGTGGATGCCAAGTGGTGGCCGCTGTTTGAATCCTTCGACTCGGGCAACGGTTCTTCTTCCAACGGAAATACCGCACACGCAGCACACCCCGCCACCCGGGAACTCCCGGTCGTGAAGGCGGCTCCCGCCGCGCCGGCACCGTCGCCGGCAGCAGCCCCCGCCGCTCCCCCTGCAGCACCTGTTGCTGCCGCGCCCGCGGCAGCCCCGGCACCGGTCAAGAAGGCTCCTGCCACCGAGGCCCGCGACGGCGGCACCAAGACCGGCGCAGGCACCGGCGCCCAGCCCATCCCTGCCCAGCTGCCCAAGAACGTCAAGGCCCCCACGGCTCCCGAAGAGGACGTCGTCTCGATCCTTCGCGGTCCCGCCAAGGCCATCGCCACCAACATGGTAACCAGCCTGGAAGTGCCCACCGCAACCAGCGTGCGCGCCATCCCGGCCAAGCTGCTGATTGACAACCGCGTAGTCATCAACTCCAACCTTGCCCGCGCCCGTGGCGGCAAGGTTTCCTTCACGCACCTGATCGGCTACGCCGTCATCCGCGCTCTCTCCCAGTTCCCGTCCATGAACGTGTACTACGACGAAGTGGACGGCAAGCCCGTCGCCGTCCAGCCCGCGCACGTCAACTTCGGCATCGCCATCGACATGCCCAAGCCGGATGGCACCCGCCTGCTGATGGTCCCGAACATCAAGAAGGCCGAAACCCTCAACTTCGCCGAGTTCTGGCACACCTACGAGGACCTCATCAAGCGCGCCCGCAACGGCAAGCTGACGGCAGAGGACCACCAGGGCACCACGGTCTCCCTCACCAACCCGGGCGGCATCGGTACCGTCCACTCCGTACCCCGCCTTTCCAAGGGCCAGGCCGCCATCATCGGCGTCGGCGCCCTCGACTACCCGGCCGAGTTCCAGGGCGCCAGCGAAAAGATCATCGCGCAGAACGCCATCAGCAAGGTCCTCACCCTGACCTCCACCTACGATCACCGCGTGATCCAGGGCGCCGGCAGCGGCGAGTTCCTCAAGCTGGTCCACCAGCTCCTGCTCGGGGCGCAGAACTTCTACGACGAAATCTTCGAAGCCCTGCGGATCCCGTACGAGCCCGTCCGCTGGAGCCCCGATCTCCAGGTGGACCCCGCCGACGAGATCAACAAGGTGGCCCGGATCCAGCAGCTGATCCACTCGTACCGCGTCCGCGGACACCTGATGGCGGACACCGATCCGCTCGAATACGTCCAGCGCAAGCACCCCGACCTCGACGTCCTCACCTACGGGTTGACCCTGTGGGACCTGGACCGCGAATGGCCCACCGGCGGCTTCGGCGGCAAGTCGATGCTGAAGTTCCGCGACATCCTCGGCGTCCTGCGCGACGCCTACTGCCGCACCACCGGCATCGAGTACATGCACATCCAGGAGCCGGCCGAGCGCAAATGGTTCCAGGACCAGCTCGAACACCCCTACTCCAAGCCCAGCCGTGAAGAACAGATCCGGATCGTTTCCAAGCTGAACGCCGCAGAGGCCTTCGAGACGTTCCTCCAGACCAAGTTCGTCGGCCAGAAGCGCTTCTCCCTCGAGGGCGGCGAATCGCTGATCCCGCTGCTGGACGCCATCATGTCGGACGCAGCCGACGACGGCCTGGACGAAGTTGCCATCGGCATGGCCCACCGTGGCCGCCTCAACGTCCTGACGAACATCGCCGGCAAGACCTACGCCCAGGTGTTCCGCGAATTTGAAGGCACCCAGGATCCGCGCTCCGTCCAGGGTTCGGGCGATGTCAAGTACCACCTGGGCACCGAAGGCACTTTCACGTCGGACAACGGCAAGGAGACAAAGGTCTACCTCGCCGCGAACCCCTCGCACCTGGAAGCCGTCGACTCCGTCCTTGAGGGCATCGTCCGCGCCAAGCAGGACCGCCTGGACCAGGGCGAATCGTTCCCCGTGCTGCCCATCATGGTCCACGGCGACGCCGCCTTCGCCGGCCAGGGTGTCGTGGCCGAAACGCTCAACCTGTCCCAGTTGCGGGGCTACCGCACCGGTGGCACCATCCACGTGGTGGTCAACAACCAGGTGGGCTTCACTACGGCTCCGTCATCCTCGCGTTCGTCCACGTACTCCACCGACGTCGCCAAGATGATCCAGGCACCGGTCTTCCACGTGAACGGCGACGACCCCGAGGCAGTGGTCCGCATCGGCCAGCTCGCCTACGAATTCCGGCAGCGCTTCCACAAGGATGTTGTCATCGACATGGTGTGCTACCGCCGCCGCGGCCACAACGAGGGCGATGACCCCTCGATGACCCAGCCGCTGATGTACAACCTGATCGAAGCCAAGCGCTCCGTCCGCAAGCTGTACACCGAGTCGCTGATCGGCCGCGGGGACATCACCGAGGAAGAAGCCGAGCAGTTGCTCCGCGACTACCAGGAACGGCTGGAACGGGTCTTCGCCGAGACCCACGCCGCGCAGACCTCACCGATCCCGATCGTGACCGCAGACTCCGCGGCTGTGTCCGACATCGAGCGCCCCATGGCCCAGCAGTCCGACTCCAACGTCAATGCGCCGGTCTCCACCGCCATCAGCGCCGAGACCCTGGCCCGGATTGGCAAGGCCCACGTCGAAGTTCCCGAGGGCTTTACCGTCCACGCCAAGCTCAAGCAGTTGCTGGAGAAGCGCGAGCAGATGTCCCGCGAAGGCGGCATCGACTGGGGCTTCGGCGAGATCGCGGCCTTCGGCTCCCTGATTATGGAAGGCGTCCCCGTCCGCCTCGCCGGCCAGGATTCGCGCCGGGGCACGTTCGTCCAGCGCCACGCCGTCTTCCACGACCGTGCCAACGGCAAGGAATGGCTGCCCCTGGGCAACCTCTCCGATGACCAGGCCAAACTGTGGATCTACGACTCCCTGTTGTCCGAATACGCGGCCATGGGCTTCGAATACGGTTACTCGGTGGAACGGCCGGACGCCCTGGTCCTCTGGGAAGCCCAGTTCGGTGACTTCGTCAACGGTGCGCAGACCATCATCGACGAGTTCATTTCCTCGGCCGAGCAGAAATGGGGCCAGCGCTCCTCGCTGGTCCTGATGCTGCCGCACGGCTACGAAGGCCAGGGCCCGGACCACTCTTCGGCGAGGATCGAGCGCTTCCTCCAGCTGTGCGCCGAGGACAACATGGTCGTGGCGAACCCCACCACGGCTGCGTCGCACTTCCACCTGCTGCGCCGCCAGGCGTACAGCCGCCCGCGCAAGCCACTGATCATCTTCACGCCCAAGCAGCTGCTGCGCCTGAAGGCTGCAGCTTCCTCGGTGGAGGACTTCACCACCGGCGCCTTCCGCCCGGTCATCGGTGAGCATGAGCAGCTGCCCGCCACCGCCGTCGAACGCGTCCTCCTGGTCTCCGGCCGCCTGTACTACGATCTCCTGTCCACCCGCCAGAAGACCGGCGACAAGACCACCGCGATCGTCCGCGTGGAGCAGCTCTACCCGCTGCCGCACGCCGAGATCGCCGCGGAACTTGCCAAGTACCCCAACGCCGAGGTCGTGTGGGCCCAGGACGAGCCCGCCAACCAGGGTCCGTGGCCGTTTATCGGCCTGAACCTGCCGGAGGCCCTGGACCGCCGGGTACGCCTGGTGTCCCGGCCGGCGTCCGCCTCCACAGCTGCCGGTTCCATGAAGCGGCACGCCGCCGAACAGGATCTGCTCCTGAAGCAGGCATTTGCACGGAAGTAATCCGTAAGGCTGCCCGGCCGGACGTCGAAATACCAGACTCCGGCCGGGCAGTTCTGTTTAATGGTTGGACAGCGCCGCCCCGTACCTCCGCAGCCGCGGCGGCCACGGAGGCCGCGGCCGGTTCGGAAGTAAAGAGGAACGCGTGGAAGACAGGAAGCTGCGGATCGCAGCTGTAGGAGACGAACTGCTGGCCGGACTGGGCGACCCCCGGGCGCTGGGCTGGCTTGGCCGCGTCCTGGCCCGCACTCCCCAGGACGGCATGCTGCTGGAAAGCTATGCCCTCCCCTGTCCGCAGGAAGGTACCGAGGGGCTTGCAGCCCGGTGGCTGGACGAAGCCGGACGGCGTTTCAGCGACCAGGCCGAGAACAGGCTGGTCATCGGGCTGTCCGGGCGTGATATCGAATTCGGCCTTTCAACCGCGCGGAGCAGGCTGAACCTGGCCAACATCCTGGATTCGGCGTCGCAGAACCGTATCGAGGTCTTCGTCGTCGGACCGCCGCCCACGCTCGATCCGGCCCACAACCGAAGGCTGGACGAGCTGAACACCGCCTTCGCCGACGTGACCACCCGGCGCAAGCACCTTTACGTCGATACCTTCTCGCCCCTGCTGAACCATGAACAGTGGCGCCAGGACCTCGCCGCAAACGGGGGCACGCCGGGGCAGGCCGGGTATGGCCTCATGGCCTGGCTGGTGCTGCACCGGGGCTGGTTCCAGTGGCTTCGAATGGACGCGCCGCAGTAGGCCTTCACCGGGTGCCTTGACCGGCGCAGGCCGGCGACGCTAGGTTGAAGGCCAACGCGATACATCGTCTCTGGAGGGGACCATGGCTGACGGAAGCTGGAGTGTGCAAGGACCGCAAATCATCGAGATCGGAGATGCCACCGCCCTCAAGCTGGGCATGGTGCGCGGCAAGTTCACCGTAGTCCAGCACGACGAGCCTGTGGTCCGGGTGGAGATCTCGGAGGTACACGGCGATCCCGTGGCCGTCTCGGCCAACGGTGGCCGGGTGGAAGTCCGGCACCAGCTGAACGGTCCGCAGGGCTGGTTCAAGAATCTGATGGAAACCGTCAACCACAGCAGCGACAACTCGGCAGTGATCAGCATTTCCGTTCCCCGCGGCGTGGAGGTGGAGGTTGGCACCGTCAGCGGTGAGGGACTGGTCTCCGGCGTCGCCGCCCATATCCGTCTCAATACCGTGTCAGGCTCCGTCGTGGCGGACGGCACCTCCGGTAGCCTGCAGGTAAACACTGTCAGCGGCACGGCCGTCGTCCGGAACCACCGCGGCGTCCTCACGGTGAAAACCGTCTCCGGGGCGGTCACCGCGTCCGGACACTTCACCAACGTGCGTACGAACACCGTCAGCGGCCACCTCAGTTTCGAACTGTTTGGTTTCACTCACGATTTCGGTTCCAACTCCGTCTCCGGGGACCTCACCATCCGGCTGCCCCACGACGTGGGTGTTGACATCGTGGCCAAGTCAGCCGGCGGAGCGGTGGTCCTTGACGGTCAGCAGTGCTTCCTGGCCAACGGAAAAGTGGAGACGATTGCCGGGCCGGACGGGCAGCTGATGCTGGTCAGGACCAACTCGGTGTCCGGCAGGACGTCCATCCTCCACGCCCCCGCATCCGCGTCCGCATCCGGCGGCGGGGAAGCGTAAGGCTGATGCCTCCCGTCTTCGCACACGGTGCGTTGCGCTTGTACCTGCTTGCCCTCCTCGAAGGCGGACCCAAGCACGGGTACGAGCTCATCAAAGCACTCAAGGACCGGTTCGGAGGCGCCTACTCACCCAGCGCGGGAACGATCTACCCCAGGCTGGGAAAACTTGAGGCGGACGGCCTGGTGGCCACCGAACCATCCGGACGTCGCACAACGTACCTCCTTACCGCCGCCGGCCTCGCCGAGCTGAACCGGCGCAGGGTTGACCTGGCAGCCGTGGAAAAGGGCATTGCCACTTCCATGCAGCGGCTTGCCCTGGAGCTGATGCTGCAGCAGTTCCGTGATGGCATCCGCGCTGATCTGCAAGGGCAGGCCCCGCGCCGGCCGCTCAACCCGGTGGCACTGGAAAATGTCCGGACCGTCCTGGAACAAGCCCGCGTGGCGATCAGCAACACGCTCCAGCACTAGGACCGTCGCCCTGGGCGCACCGCCGCAGGTCATCCGCCCGTTCCGGTTCGCGGGCCGCCGCATCATGTGGGAGACTGGAGGGCAGCTCTTTTGAGTACCAACAGTAAGGAGGCCAGCTATGAGCAAGCGTGCACGCAAGCGTCGTGACCGTAAGCGTGGCGGCGCGAACCACGGGAAGCGCCCCAACACCTAGGCAAATGCCAGGGACTACGGTTCAAGCAAAGGACCCCGCAAGCCATTCGGCTTCCGGGGTCCTTTGCTGTCTGCGGATGTTGCCCGCTGGTGCGGCGCGTGCCTGGGCCTCCCGCGTTCCTAGGCCTCCACAGGGCGGATGGCGTGGATCCGGTCCAGGATGGCGTTCTTCAGGTTGTCCGGAGCGGACTCCGTGCAGGAGCGCTTGACCATGTTGCGGATAACGCACTCCAGGTCGTACTGCTGCGTGCACTCGGGGCAGTCGTCAAGGTGGTTCTTGATTTCGGTAAGGTCCTCGCGGGTCAGCGCCCCGTCAAGGTACTCGTAGATGCGTTGCATCCGGGCGTCGTCGCAATCGCCCAATCCCTGGCAGTCGCTCATTTCCTGTTCTCCTGTGATTTGCTTCCTGCCGCATCCGATGCATCTGCGGCTGTTTTGAATCCTCGCTCGGCGGCGTATTCCGCGAGCATGTCCCGCAACATTCTCCGGCCGCGGTGGAGCCGGGACATCACAGTGCCGATGGGCGTATTCATGATGTCTGAGATTTCCTTGTAGGCGTAGCCCTCGACGTCTGCGAAGTACACCGCCAATCGGAATTCCTCCGGAATGTCCTGGAGCGCCCGCTTGACGTCCGAATCCGGGAGGTGGTCCAACGCCTCTGCCTCGGCCGATCGAAGTCCGCTAGAGGTATGTGACTCCGCACGCGCGAGCTGCCAGTCCTCGATCGTGTCCGAGTTGGACTGAAGCGGCTCGCGCTGCCTCTTGCGGTAGAGGTTGATGTAGGTGTTGGTCAGGATCCGGTACAGCCACGCTTTGAGGTTCGTGCCCGGCTTGTACTGGTGGAACGCCGAAAATGCCTTGGTGTAGGCCTCCTGGACCAGGTCCTCTGCATCTGACGGGTTCCGTGCCATGCGCATGGCAGCAGAGTACAGCTGGTCGACGTACTGCATGGCGTCCCGTTCGAAGCGCTGGCGGCGTTCTTCGACGGTCTCCGCGGCAACGTCAAGGGCGGCGTCTTCGGTGCCCGCCCCTTCGGCAGTGGTGCGCACCTCCGGCTGCGCCGCGGATGCGGGCGGGGCCCCTGCCGAGCCGTTCGCTGCGCCAGGTGTTGCGTCATACATGGCCGCGATGGCCGGATCCAGGGTGCTCATTGCCTTCAAGTCTACTGTCAGGCTTCCCGCCCGGGGCGTGCCGTACTCCAGCGGCTCGGCAGCCAGCGCTTCCGCTGCCACCGGACCGGCCGGCCTCGTCCCGTCCAACACCTTCGCCAAGGGCCAACTCCGCTCTGTATCGGGTGGATGATCGTTTGGCCGCGTGTCAGCGACCCGTCAGCCATAACCCCTTCCCGCAGGCAAATATTCCCCAAAAGTGCAAGACTAGGACCGACTCCGCCGCGTTCCGCGGTCCGTCCAGCCAGGAGGAAATCCATGTCCTTTGTCCGCACGCTCGCACGGCCCATGCTCGCTTCCAGTTTTGTCATTGCCGGGCTGGATAAGCTCAGGAACTCCGACGATACTGCGCAGCAGCTCTCACCCTTATTGCGCAAGGCCGCGGCATCGCTTCCCTTCCAGGCCAGCGAGAAGACCCTTGCCCGTGTGATCGGCGGAACCCAGGTGGGCGCCGGCGTCCTGTTTGGCCTCGGAAAGTTTTCCAGGCTCTCCGCATCCCTGCTGACGGTGGTTTCCCTGCTGAACACGTTCGTTGAATGGCGCAGCGCGGACATCAGCAGCAAGGATGGGCGCGAGAACCGCCGGAACCAGCTGCTCAAGAACCTGTCCCTCAGCGGCGGTGCGTTGCTCGCGTCGGTGGACACCGCAGGCAAGCCGGGCCTGGCCTGGCGCGCCGAGCACCTGGCCGCAGGCGCCCGCCGGAACGCATCGCACCTGGCCGCAGACGCGCGCAAGACCACGAACAAGAAGCTGCACAAAGCAGACAAGGCCGTACGCCGCGCCGTCGATCACGCCACGGGAGCATAAGCACGAATGACCGCAGCAACTGCCGCCCGGGACGCTTCCGCAACACCTGTCCAGCACTGGGACGCACCTTTCGCATCCCGGCCCATCAATGCCACCGTGACGGTGCCCGGCTCGAAATCCCTGACCAACAGGTACCTGGTACTGGCAGCGTTGGCGGATGGACCGTCCCGCTTGCGGGCGCCCCTGCACTCCAGGGATTCCGCGCTGATGATCGATGCACTGCGGCAGCTTGGCGCCACCATCACGGAGGTCCCAGGCGACGGAACCTTCGGCCCTGACCTGGAGGTGGTTCCGCTGCCCGCGTCCGCGCCGGCAACGCTGACCAGGATCGACTGCGGGCTGGCAGGCACGGTCATGCGGTTCGTCCCGCCGCTCGCAGCGCTCCGCAACGGCGCCAGCGTGTTCGACGGCGACCCGCACGCCCGTAAGCGTCCCATGGGGACCATCATCGAGGCCCTCAAGGCCCTGGGCGTCGTTGTCTCAGCCGAAGACGGCACCGACCCGTCCTCCCTCCCGTTCGTCGTGGAGGGCACGGGCTCAGTCCGCGGCGGCCACCTGGTGATCGACGCCAGCGCTTCGTCCCAGTTTGTCTCCGCGCTCCTGCTCGTGGGGGCAAGGTTCGACGACGGCCTGCACCTTGAGCACGTCGGCAAACCGGTCCCCAGCCTGGACCACATCAACATGACGGTCGCAGTCCTGCGCGGCGCAGGCGTGTCAGTGGACGACTCCGTGCCCAACCACTGGGTGGTGGCGCCCGGACCCATCCGCGCCTTCGACCAGCGGATCGAACAGGACCTGTCCAATGCGGGCCCCTTCCTTGCGGCGGCCCTGGCCTCGCGGGGAACAGTCCGGATCCCCAACTGGCCGGCGGAAACCCAGCAGGTGGGCGACCTGTGGCGCAGCATCCTCACCAGCATGGGCGCCACCGTGACGCTGGCCGGCGGCGTCCTGACCGTCACCGGCGGCCCGGAGATCAAGGGCGGCGACTTCGCGGACACCAGCGAGCTCGCCCCGACTGTCGCTGCGCTGTGCGCCTTGGCTGCGGGACCCTCCCGGCTCACCGGGATCGCGCACCTGCGCGGACACGAAACAGACAGGCTCGCCGCGCTGGTGGCGGAGATCAACCGGCTTGGCGGTGACGCCGAGGAAACCCCCGACGGACTGCTCATCCGCCCCGCCCGGCTGCACGCCGGCGTCGTGCACAGCTACGCGGACCACCGCATGGCCACGGCCGGTGCAATCCTGGGCCTGGCGGTGCAGGGCGTCCAAGTGGAGGACATTGCCACTACCGCCAAGACCATGCCCGATTTTCCGCAGCTTTGGGCAGGCATGCTCGCCCAGGAAGGCACGTCCGCAGCCGGACCGGAAGGGCGCGGCAGTGGCGCGGAGCACTGATTCCTGGGACGAATCGGACGTCCGGATCCGCCCCAGCAAGAAAGGCTCCAGGCCGCGCACCAAAGACCGTCCCAGCCACGACGACGCCGTGACCGGCCGCATCATCACGGTGGACCGTGGCCGGTACACCGCGGTGGTGGGCGAGGACTCGGAGAATGAGCGCGTGGTCATCGCTGCACGGGCCCGCGAGCTTCGCCGCAATCCTGTCGTGGCAGGCGACTTCGTCTCCCTGGTGGGCGACGTCTCCGGAGCCCCGGACACGCTGGCACGACTGGTGAAGATCCAGGACCGCCGCACCCTCCTTCGCCGCAGCGCCGACGACACGGATCCCATAGAGCGGGCCGTCGTCGCGAACGCCGACCAACTGGTGATCGTGGTGGCAGCAGCCAACCCCGAGCCACGCACCGGGTTCATCGACCGCGCCCTGGTGGCGGCCTACGACGCCGGGATCGAGCCGATCCTGCTGGTGACCAAGGCCGACGTCAAGGACCCGGCGGAGCTGCTCTCCAACTACACGCACCTGGACTTCCCGGTGATCATCAGCAAGACCGCGGACGCACAGGCTTCGGGGATCGACGCACGGTCCGACGACGGCCTCTCCGCCCGGCTGGACAGCGCCGCGGTGGCAGCCCTCCGCGCCCACCTGGACGGCACGGTCACTGTCATGCTCGGGCACTCCGGCGTCGGCAAGTCCACCATGGTCAACGCGTTGACGGGTGCGGAGCGGGCCACCGGCGGGGTGAACGCGGTCACCGGGCGCGGCCGGCACACGTCGTCCTCGGCGCTGGCGCTGCGGCTGGCGGACGCGCCGCCCGGCAGCTGGATCATTGACACCCCCGGTATCCGTTCCTTTGGCCTTGCACACGTGGATCCGGACAGGATCCTGCGCTCATTCCCGGACCTCTCCCCCGGCATCGAAAACTGCGAGCGCGGCTGCAAACACACGGCAACGGCGGTTAACTGCGGACTGGATGATTGGGTGAACGGCGGGCACGCCGGTCCCACGGGACCGGCCCGGCTGGCGTCCCTAAGGAGGCTGCTCGGCGCGGACCCGAGGATGGAAGCACAGGAAACCAAGGAGCTCGGCAGCGTCAACTGACGCGTTCTCCCGGCAGAAACGCACGCAGACGGTAGTTTGGAACCATGATCCAACCCGCTTCGAGTTACAACGATGACCTGCGCCTGGCCCATGTCCTGGCCGACTCCGTGGATGACCAGACGATGAGCCGCTTCAAGGCCCTGGACCTCCACGTCGAGACCAAGCCGGACCTGACGCCGGTCACCGACGCCGACAAGGCGGCCGAGGAGGCCATCCGCGGCCAGCTCTCCCGCTCCCGGCCCCGCGATGCAGTCCTGGGCGAGGAATTCGGCAGCACCGGCCACGGCTCGCGGCGCTGGATCATCGATCCCATCGACGGGACCAAGAACTTCGTCCGCGGCGTCCCGGTGTGGGCCACGCTGATCGCCCTGGTGGACGAGGGCGAGCCCGTGGTGGGCGTCGTCAGCGCACCGGCCCTGGGCAAGCGCTGGTGGGCGGCCAAAGGCATGGGCGCCTACATGGGCAGGTCCCTGGCCGCCGCCACCCGGCTCCGGGTCTCCAACGTCTCCAACCTGTCCGACGCCTCCCTCTCCTACTCCAGCCTGGGCGGCTGGAAGGAACGCGGAAACCTTGACGAATTCCTGGGCCTGACGGAGGACGTCTGGCGGACCCGGGCGTACGGGGACTTCTGGTCCTACTGCATGGTGGCCGAAGGCTCGGTGGACATCGCCTGCGAACCCGAACTGAACTTGTACGACATGGCTGCCCTGGTGCCGATCGTGGTGGAGGCCGGCGGCCGCTTCACCTCCCTCGAAGGCGAGGACGGCCCGTTCGGCGGCAATGCCCTGGCCACGAACTCGATCCTGCACTCAGAGGTGCTGCACCGACTGAACCCGGAACTCGACGACCTCCTGCAGCAGGCTCCCTGACCGCGGAAGAATCGAATAATACGACGCCGGACGCCTCCTTTCGGGGGCGTCCGCGGCCGTTTCTTCGGCAGGACGTAACAAAGGCCTTAACAATTGCCGCGGCTTTAGTCCTGGCCACCCCATGTTCTACGCTTTTATCCAGGTCACGAGTGCCAGCGCAAAACCCCGGTTTGCTGGCCGGCAACCCTCCATTCGCGGTGGGGTGCCCCGGGTGACGACCAGGCCGGTCCGGAGCGGATACGGCAAGCGCGGATTCCACCATGCCGGAGTCCTGTATCCAAGTGAGGTCTCTGTGACAACTGCCACCGTCTCCCCCCAGTCCGCCATCGCCAACGCAGCCGCGCCGGATCCGCGCCAGGTCATTGCCGGCCGACCCCTCGCCGCGGTCACCGGCGCCGAAATCCAGGCGCCCCTGATTTCCGGCGGCCACGTCCGCTACGCAAACCTCGACTACGGCGCCTCCGCCCCGGCACTGTCCGTGGTGTCCGCGTACCTGAACGAGATCCTCCCCTACTACGCGAGTGTCCACCGCGGCGCCGGGTATGCATCCCAGATCAGCACCTCGGTGTATGAAAACGCACGCAGCATTGTCCGCGAGTTCGTAGGAGGTCGACCCGATGATTCGGTCATCTTCACCCGCAACACCACCGACTCGCTGAACCTGCTGGCCGGCTGCCTGCCGTTGGCCGACGGCCGCCCCGCCGGAGATGTCCTGTACCTGGACATCGAACACCACGCCAACCTCCTGCCGTGGCAGGGCGTCCCGCACCGCAGCATCGTCGCCGCGGACACCATCAGCGGCACGCTGGAGGCCGTCCGCGCTGAACTGGAGCAGGGCGGGGTCAGCCTGCTGGCCGTCACCGGCGCCTCCAACGTCACCGGCGAGATCCTCCCCATCCGGGCATTGGCCGCACTGGCGCACCAGCACGGCGCACGGATTGTGGTAGACGCCGCCCAGCTTGCGCCGCACCGGCGGGTGGACATCAGCACGGACGACGTCGATTACCTTGCGTTCTCCGGCCATAAGCTCTACGCACCGTTCGGCGCAGGCGTCCTGGTGGGACGTCCGGACTGGCTGGACGCCGGTGTCCCCCACCTTGCCGGCGGCGGCGCCGTGAAGGAAGCAAGGCTCGACGGCGTCAGCTGGGCCACCGGCCCGGCCCGCCACGAGGGCGGCTCACCCAATGTGCTTGGCGCAGCCACCCTGGCGCGCGCCACCCAGGTGATCGCCGAACTGGACCAGTCCCGGTGGCATGCCCACGAATCGGCCATCCGCTCGTTCCTGGTGGAGGGCCTGCAGGGCATCGACGGCGTGACGGTCCACCAGAATCTTCAAGGACACCAATCCGGAAACGGACACCATCGGTGTGGTCAATTTCTCGGTTGCAGGCTACGACGCCGGGCTGGTGGCCGCCTACCTTTCGGCGGAGCACGGCGTGGGCCTGCGTGACGGACGTTTCTGCGCCCACCCGCTGCTGAAGCGCCTGGGCCTGCCGAACGGATCCCTCCGGGCGAGTTTCGGCGTCGGATCCCGGCTGGAGGACGCCGAACGCCTCCTGGCCGGCATCCGCGCGCTGCGCGGCGGCGGACTGGGCTGGGACTACGTGGTGGACGCAGGCCGCTGGGTGCCCGCCAACGATTCCCGCACCTACCCGCACTGGGCCCCCAATACACCGGGTACGGCCGGCGCCGCCCCCTGCATCGACGACTAACCCAAAGCCTTCCGTTCCTGGTCGTGTGCACGGCCTTTGGCCGGGCGTGCGGTAAATTCGAGGGACATCAACAGGCGGAATCGAAGGAGTCCACGCGTGGTTCGGGGTGGCCCCAAGCTTGATCATGGTCGCCGGCGGGAACTTGGCCAGAGTTTCCAGGATGGCGGGAGGCACTACCAGCGCGTCAGGCCTGGATACCCCGAGGACTCAGCCCGATGGCTGGTACCGGCCCACGCCCGGGACGCCCTCGACGTCGGCGCCGGTACCGGAAAGTTCACTGCCTTGCTGCTGGACCTGGGCCTGGAGGTAACCGCCGTCGACCCCTCCGCGGACATGCTCAACCAACTGGCGGCGCACTGCCCCGCTGCCACGGCTGTGACCGGGACCGCGGAGGCGACGGGCCTGCCCGCCGCCCGCTTCGACGTCGTCACCGTGGCCCAGGCCTGGCACTGGTGCGACCCGTTGGCCGCGAGCACCGAACTTGCCCGCGTCCTGCGTCCGCACGGAACACTCGGCCTCATCTGGAACCAACTGGATACCTCGGTGCCGTGGGTGCACAGGCTCTCCAGGATCATGCACGCCGGCGATGTCTACCGCCCGGGCCACAGGCCGGTGGTGGGACCCGAATTCGCCGGGCTCGAAAGCCAGGTAACCCACTGGCAGGACCGGGTAACCACCACAGACCTGATGGAACTCACCAAGTCGCGAAGCTACTACCTCCGGGCCGGCGAGGCGACCCGCGCCAAGGTCCTGGCGAACCTGGACTGGTACCTGCACGAACATCTGGCCTACGGTCAGGACCAGGAACTCGAGCTTCCCTACCTCACCTTGGCGTGGCGCGCCGTGAAGGCATGAAGCCGGTAGGCTTGGACGCGTGAAGACCAGCCCGACATCCTCCTCCATCGAGGACTACGTCAAGGTCATCTATTCATTCACTGAATGGCAGGACAAGCCCATCACGTCCTCCCAACTGGCCCAGCGGCTCGGAGTGGCGAATTCTTCGGTTTCCGAGATGGTCCGCAAGCTCAAGGACCAGGGCCTGGTGGACCACAAACCGTACAGCGCGGTGACCCTGACCGATGCCGGACTGCGGCTTGCCCTGGCAATGGTACGGCGCCACCGGCTGATCGAAACCTACCTTGTGCAGCGCCTTGGCTACAGCTGGGACGAAGTGCACGATGAGGCTGAACAACTGGAACACGCGGTATCGGACACGTTCATAGAGCGCGTCGCTGCCAAGCTCGGCGACCCCAGCCGGGATCCGCACGGCGATCCCATTCCCACGGCGGACGGCCAGGTGCTGATGCCGCGCGCCCATCTCCTCGCGGAACTGGACGAGGGCCATACCGGCAGGATCACCCGGATCAGTGACGACAACCCTGAGCTGCTGCGGTACCTCGCCTCACAGGACATCGAGCTTGATGCCGGCGTGGAAGTGCTGGGACGGCGGCCCTTCGGCGGCGCCCTGGTGGTGCGGATCGGCGACTCGCGCGAGTACGACCTCGCCGATGAAATCGCGTCGGCGCTGTGGGTTTCCAGCGATGCCCCGCACCCCGGCTGCATCCTGGGCCTGCCCTGACCAGCGGCGTTGCCGGGATGGCCGGCTGACACGCTTTTGCAATGGGCCCGATTTGGCCGGCTCCCGTATGGTGGACTGTGATGATCAGCAGACGTGACGCCGCAATAGCACTGGACGTACCCCTTGAAATGGCACAGCGCCATGGCCTGCCAAAGTGGATGCCCGAGGCCGAGCTCCGCGGCATCCTGGACAATCCTCCGCCGTGGCTGGTGCAGTCACGTGCCAACCGGACAGGCAAGCGGCCGGTGTGGGTCCATCTGGAGTGCGCCGTCTGCGGGTACGAGGAGGCGGCACGGCCCAAGAAGTGGTGGCCGGACTTCACCTATGTGGTGTGCGAGCACCATTCGCCGGAAGAAATACCGCCGGTCCGACCGGGCTGGGTCCGGGGCGAGTACGACGGCGTGGGGACGCGTTTCACAGGCATCGCGGACGTCGAGGCGCCGGCCCGCGGAGTGTAGGGCTTCCAGACAGGCTTCGGGAAGGGACGCTTCCGGAAGGGACGCGGCGGCTCCAGCTCCTACGGGTTTCCGTTGCCCGTCATTTCCTCCGGAACGGCGGTGAGGTGCACTTCGGCACCGTCACGCAGCACGGCGACGTCGAGCGGTTGGCCGATGGCGTCGGCGAAGAGGAGCCGCTGCAGGCTCTCGGCATTGCTGACAGGACGGCCGCCCGCCGTCAACAGGACGTCCCCGGCCGCCAGCCCTGCCTTGTCCGCCGGAGAAGCGGGCAGCACCTCCACGACGCGGAGCCCTTCGCGCAGCCCGGTGCGGATGACGGCACTGGGAGTGAGCTGGATGGGCGTGCTCACCAAACCCAGGTAGGCACGGCGCACCCTCCCGTCCGCAAGCAGCGCAGCGATGATCCGGCGCGTGGTGGCGTTGATGGGGATTGCCAGCCCGAGCCCTGCTCCCGCCACTGCCGTATTAATGCCAACGATCCTGGAGTGCGTGTCTGCCAGTGCTCCGCCCGAATTGCCGGGGTTCAAGGCTGCATCCGTTTGGATGACGTCTTCGATGACGCGCCTGTTGCCCCCGGACCAGACCGGAATGGCCCTGCCCAGGCCGCTGACCACACCGGCGGTCACTGAGCCGGCCAGCCCCAGCGGGTTCCCGACCGCCACCACCAGTTGTCCCACCCGGAGGGATTCGGCCGCACCGAACTGAGCGGGCGGGACCTTGGGCCGCGAACCGTGGACCACTGCGAGGTCGGATAACGGGTCCGCGCCCACCAGTTCCAACTCCATCCTGCTGCCGTCGCCGAAGACGGCAAATCCCCGGTGCGTTCCGGCCACCACGTGGGAATTCGTGAGCAGGTAGCCGTCTTCGGTGAAGAGCACCGCGGAGCCGGCCCCCACCCTGGCCCGCCCGTTGCGGCGCTGCGCAGTCATTTCGATAGCCGCCACATGGGGCGTAACGGCGGCCGCCACGCGCATGACCGTCTGCGAGTACGAGTCCAGGATGTCGTCGTCCTCCGGTGGCATGAATTCCCGCGCCTGCTCCATGGCGCACCTCCAACCCTCGTGCCGGTTCACCCGGTGCGGTCTCCCTGGGCCGTTGCCGGCGGTGATACCTTCCCATCGGGATCCTTACGGAAGACAACGACGGACTGGCCGATTCAAGTCCCGGCGCTGCTACGCCGTCGGTGAACACTCCCCGGCGCCGCCCGGTATTCCCTACCCACCGGTGCGCTGGCGCTCCCCAGGCCCTAGGATCGGTACCATGACTGGTTCCCCGGCAGGGTCTCCCACGGAAATATTGGACGCTGATGAGTGCTGGCAGTATCTGAGGTCTTCCTACATCGGCCGGTTGGCGGTCATCAATGGCGACATTCCCGAGATCTTTCCGGTGAATTTCTCCGTGGCCGGCGAAACGCTGTTCTTTCGGACGGCTCCGGGAACCAAGCTTCGTGCGTTGCTCAGCGGCGCGGTGGCGGCGCTGGAGGTCGACGGGCTCAACCCGTATGCCACAGAGGTGTGGAGCGTGGTTGCCAAGGGGAAGCCTGAACCGTTCGATGAGACCCGCATGAGCCTGCCGGCGGACGACGCCGGCAGGGAACCGTGGGAGGCAGGGATCAAGGACCACCTGATCGCCATCTCCCCCACCGAACTCACGGGCCGCCGGTTCGCGGTCACGTCGCCAACCCGGTGGTGGCCGCCCGTGGATTTCTCCGCCGATTGGCTGTAGGCGGGCCAGCTCCCTTCCCGGGTTCCCACCGGTTCAGGACGTCAGGATCACCTTGAGGGCCTTGGTTTCCGCGGCCCGGGAAAACGTGTCATAAGCCTCGGGGAATTGATCGAAACTGAAATGGTGCGTGGCGAATTTCTCCGCCTTGATTTTTCCCTGGGCCACAAGCTTCAACAGCATGGGGGTGGTATTGGTGTTCACCAGCCCCATGCTGATGTTGATGTTCTGGATCCAGAGATTCTCCAGGTGCAGCTCCACCGGGTGTCCGTGCACCCCAACGTTCGCTACTGATCCCCCGGGCCGCACAATGTCGGTGCACATTGCAAACGTTGCCGGAATGCCCACTGCTTCGATGGCCACGTCGACGCCCCGCCCGTGCGTCAGGGCCAAGACCTGTTCCTTCCAGTCATCGCTGCCGGAAAGGACCGTGTCTGTTGCGCCGAATTCCTTCGCTTTTTCGAGCCGGTTCGCATCGACGTCGATGGCCACCACAGTTGCAGCTCCGTAAAGTCCTGCCGTGGTGATCGCCGCCAAGCCCACTGGACCCGCACCAACCACCGCTACGCTGTCGCCGGGCTTCACCCGGCCGTACTGGACACCAATTTCGAATCCGGTGGGAAGGATATCGGACAGCATTACGGCTTGTTCGTCGCTCACGCCCTCCGGCAACAGGTGCAGGGAGTTCTCTGCATAGGGAACACGAACGTATTCAGCCTGCGTGCCATCGATCAGGTGACCGAAGATCCATCCGGTGCCTTCCTGCCCCTCGGCCCCCAGGCAGTGCGAGTACAGGCCCGTCTTGCAGTTGGCGCAGTGTCCGCAGGATTTGATGCAGGAAATGATGACGCGGTCGTTCATGTTAAGGCCGGTCACCGAGGAACCCGTTTCGATGATGGTTCCCACCCCTTCATGGCCAAGGATCCGGCCCTTTGTCACAGCCGGCACGTCGCCTTTGAGGATGTGCAGGTCGGTACCGCAGATCGTGGTGGTATCAACCTTGACGATCACGTCGCCGGGCTGCTGGATTCCGGGATCCGGGACGTCGGTCCACGACTTGTTGCCGGGGCCGCCATAGACGAGGGCTTTCATGCGGGTTCTCCTTACTGCGGGGGTCCGGCCAGGCGAGGTGTTGCCGGCGGGCACCCATCACAGCGTCCCACCGGGTCGGGCGGCCCTAAAGGGCCATAGGTCCTTCCTTCCAGGCCGGGCCTTTGTGCCCTTTCCGGACGCGGGCGACTTCCCTACGCTGTGCCCTATGAGAGAGAACACAAACCTACCCGTAGCAGAAATCCTCGATGCGGAAGAGTGCTGGTCACTTCTTTCCCAAACCGGTGTGGGACGCCTTGCCGTCATCGCGGATGGCCATCCTGACGTCTTTCCCGTCAATTACAAGGTGGACGGCCGGACGCTTGTCTTCCGCACCGGCGGCGGCACCAAGCAGCAAGCCATCGAGTCTGACGCCGTCGTGGCCCTGGAAGCAGACGCTGTCAGTTCCCAGTTCGGCCTTGCATGGAGCGTCGTGGTCAAGGGCAAAGCCGCAGAGGCGACGCCCACGGGAACTGACCTCGACGACATCCGGCGGGCGCTGTTTCCCTGGCAGGGAGTGGGCCAGGAATACTTCATCCGCATCACGCCCGAGTCCATCACGGGCAGGCGCTTCACCGTGACAGCACCACTGCTGTGGCAGACACCGCTGGACGACGCTACCCGCGCCGGCTTCGAGTAGCCGCGGCGAACGCACAGTGCGTGCATGGTGGGTAGGCACCCCGGGCACCATAGCCACGCATCCTTTGGTACAGGGCCACCGTGACTCGCCGACGCCGGGGCCGCACGAGCTCCTGGTGGAGGTCAGTGTCTGCGGCGTTTGCCGTACCGACCTCCATCTCGCTGAAGGAGACCTGGCACCCCACCATCCGCACGTGGTCCCCGGGCACGAGGCGGTCGGCGTCGTCATGGAAACAGGCGCCGACTGCTCCCGGTTCCACGCAGGCGACAGGGTGGGCGTCGCCTGGCTTGGCGGTGTCTGCGGCCGCTGCGATTACTGCCGCCGCGGCGATGAAAACCTGTGCTCATCACCTGTGTTCACCGGGTGGGACACGGACGGTGGCTTTGCCGAGCGGCTCGCAGTCGCCGAGGACTTTGCCTACCCCATCCCGCCTGCCTTTTCCGATGAACAGGCCGCGCCGTTGCTGTGCTCCGGCATCATCGGGTACCGCGCGCTGAAGCGCACTGCGTTGCCGGTTGGCGGCCGCCTTGGCATCTATGGCTTTGGCAGCTCCGCCCACATCACCGCGCAGCTGGCCATCAAGCAGGGCGCCTCCGTGTTCGTCATGACCAGGTCCGAGCAGGCCCGTTCACTGGCGCTGGAGCTGGGCGCCGAGTACGCAGGCGACGCCTATGACCGGCCGCCCGTCCCGCTGGATTCGGCCATCCTCTTTGCGCCGGTGGGCGATCTTGTCCCGGTGGCGCTGGCGGCCCTCGACCGCGGCGGGACACTTGCCGTTGCCGGGATCCACTTGAGCGATATTCCGGCCCTGAATTACAGCAGGGAGCTCTTCTATGAACGCCAGCTGCGCAGCGTCACAGCCAATACCCGGGCGGACGGCCGGGAGTTCCTGGCCCTGGCTGCCCGGCTGCCGCTGGCCCTGACCACGACTGCCTACCCGTTCGAGGCCGCCGATAAGGCACTGGAAGACCTGGCTGCCGACAGGATCACCGGGTCTGCCGTCCTGCGCGTCCGCCCGGAGGCGCCAAGGTAAAACCCCGCCCGTGGCGGCCCGTTCGAGCCACCGGCCGCCTCACCCGAACAGGACCGCGGCTTCCCGGTAGCGGGCCTCGGGGACCCGCTTAAGTTCCCCGAGGGCCTCATCCAGGCCGACGTTCACGATGTCCGTGCCACGGAGCGAAACCATGGTGCCCCATCGTCCGGCAGCCGCCGATCCGACGGCGGCCAGGCCCAGCCTGGTGGCAAGCACCCGGTCAAAACCCGTGGGCTCGCCGCCGCGTTGGATATGGCCCAGCACGGTGGCACGGGTTTCGATTCCGGTCCGTTCCTGCAACTGTTCCTCCAGCAGCAGCCCGATTCCGCCGAGGCGCGGCCGGCCGAAGGTATCAAGTCCCCGGGGTGCATACGGTGCCTGGTTTCCCTCCGGCGCGAAGGCCTCGGCCACCACCACCAGCGGAGCCCTGCCGCGGTCGCGTGCCGAGAGAACCCAGGCGGAGACCTGCTCGATTGAGACAGGATGTTCCGGTATCAGGATGGCATGCGCACCGGAAGCCATCCCGGAATGCAGTGCTATCCAGCCCGCGTTGCGGCCCATGACCTCGGCGATCATGCACCGGTGGTGCGATTCGCCCGTGGTCCGCAACCGGTCAATCGCCTCGGTGGCTGTCTGGACGGCGGTGTCGAAGCCAAAGGTGTAATCCGTGGCGCCCAGGTCGTTGTCGATGGTTTTTGGGACACCCAGTACGTTGAGGCCTTGTCCGCACAATTCCCGGGCGGCCGCCAGGGTGCCTTCTCCCCCGATGGCGATGAGGCCTTCCAGCTGGTTGCGCTGGAAGCCGGCACGCACTGCGTCGATACCGCCACCGGCGAGCGGGTTGGTCCGCGATGTCCCCAGGATGGTCCCGCCCAGGCGCGAGATCCCGCGGACAGCAGTTCTGGGCAACGGAAGAAAATCGTCTTCCAGCACGCCCCGCCACCCGTCGCGGAAACCCAGGAATTCGTAACCGTGGGCGACGTCGCCGCCCAGCACCGCACCCCGGATGACGGCGTTCGTCCCGGGGCAGTCACCACCGCTTGTCAAGATCCCCAACCGCTTCATGATGCCGCCGCTCTCGGGGCTTTGACAGGCAACGGGAATTGACGGGTGTGGCCGGGAAGCAGGACGACGTCGGCGCCATCCACATGCACCGTGATAGGGCCGGCGTCCCCGGGGGCGGAGGCGATGCTCATCTGCCCGTCCTTGAGGTGGACCCGCAGCCGATGTCCCCGGTAGAGGACCTCGAAGGCAACGGCGCGGAGCCGTGTTGGCAGGTTGGGGGCGAACAGGATGCTGTCCCCGCTGAAGCGCAGTCCGGCAAAGCTGCGTTGAACCACGTCGATGGTTCCTCCCATGGCGCCCAAATGGATACCAGTGCGCGTGGTGCCGTGCTGGGTGTCGTCGAGGTCGGCGTCGAGCGCTTCCCGGAAACTGTCCCAGGCACGGTCGGCGTCCACCCCGGCCAGGACGGAGGCGTGGGCCACACGGCTCAACGTGGAGCCGTGCGCCGTCCTGGACAGGTAGTACTCGATGGTCCGGTTGAGTTGTTCCCTCGTGAAACCGTAGTCCAGGCGCTGGAGGATACCGCGAAGGCCTTCGTGGCCCAGGAGATAGGGAAGCATCAGGACGTCGGCCTGCTTTGCCAGCTTGTAGCCGTTCGTTCCGTCCCCTTCGGCTTCAAGGATCAGGTCCAGCCGCTCAATGTCGCCGTACGCGTCGCGGTAGTGCTCCCAGTCCAGTTCCCTCAGTTGCTCATATCCCTCGAACTGGCTGATGACGCCGTCGCCGTGGAACGGAACGTACATTCCGGCGCCCATGGCTTGCCAGCCGGCTGCCTCCTCTTCGGCAACGCCGAGTGATTCCATCAGCCCGGCGCGCTCGCTGCCGTGCAGGAACCGAAGGATTTCCGCCGCCTGAAGGCACACCCACGCCGCCATGACGTTGGTATAGGCGTTATCGTCCAGGCCCGGTTCGGTGCGGCCGGGATAGCCCGTGTGATATTCATCCGGGCCCACAACGCCACGCAGGTGATACCTGCCATCCCGTGGGTCGTGGTCCGCCAGGGACCGGAAGAAACGGGCCACTTCGATCACCAGCTCCGCACCCTTTTGGAGGAGCCAGATCCTGTCGCCGGTGGCCTGGAAGTACTGCCAGGCGTTAAAAGCCACCGCGAGGCCTGCGTGGACCTGGAGATGGGAGTAGTCCCGGACCCACCTGCCTGACCTGTCGTTGTACAACCACTTTGGCGTCTCCTCGGTCCCGTCGCTGCCGCTCTGCCACGGAAACTTCGCCCCCGCCAGCCCTTCCGCGGCGGCGGCGTGCCGGGCGGCTGGCAGCCGGCGCCATCTGTACTCAATTACGGAGCGGGCAACCACGGGAGTCCTTGACGTGAGCACCGGCAGGACGAACAGCTCGTCCCAGAAGACGTGTCCGCGATAACCTTCGCCGTGCAGTCCACGCGCGGTGACGCCGGCGTCCAGTTCGGCCGTGTGGTGCGTCAATGTCTGCAGGAGATGGAAGATATGCAGGTTGAGGACCAAGCGTACCTGGACCGGCGCGTCGATCTCCACGAGGAACGGCCGCAGTTCCCGCCGCCAGGCTTCCTCGTGGGATGCCAGGAGTCGGGGGAAGGCATCGCCGGCGCGTTCCAACACTGCGCGGGCACCGGTTTCCGGGGAGGAAATGGCCCGGTCGCGGGACGTCACCACCGCTACCGTCTTGGTCAGCCTTACAGGGATACCCGCAGTGAGGGAGAGCCGGAAGGTCCGGTAGTGGAAGGGCCCGCTGCCGCCGTCCTCAACCGCGTCCGCGTCCACGGAGATGCGCGTACGGTATGCGGCAGCGATGCGGATAAGGCTTTGGGTGGTCTCCACTTCGACGACGGAGGGCGCGTCCGGGGGCAGCTCGGCGGCGGTGCCCCGCGGTTGCGTCCGGTCTGCCAGGTGGATGTCAGAGCCTTGGGCGCGCTCGGGCAGGTTTGCGTTGCGGACGCCGGCGTTGACGCCGCTGCGCACTTCCACGGCGCCGCTCCACCCCAGGGCGGTGATGGTGGTCTCGAGGGCCAGCAGGTGGGGTTCGGCCATGGACACGAATCGGATCTGGACCACCTCCATGCGACGCCGGTCCGCGCCTTCGAGCAGCAGGCGCCGTTCCAGCACGGCGCGCCTGAGGTCCAGGACCCGGCGCTCACGCACCACCGCCAGGCCGCCGTCCGACCACCACTGCAGTCCGGCGATCCGGAGGTCCAGGGGGAGGCAGTCGGGCGCGTTGACCATGTGCTCTTCGAGCAGCGTCTCGTCGGCAGCCTTGACCGTGACCCGGTTGTATACGCCGGCCAGGTACATGCCCGCATAGCTGAAAGGGCCACCTTCGGGTGCCGCCCCCCGGACGCCCATGTAGCCGTTGCCCAGGGTGGTCAGGGCTTCCCGGTGTCCTTCGTGCCCGGCGTCGACTCCTTCGTAAACGAGGTGCCAGGCGTTGCCGATGACCAGTCCCAGGTCCAGCTCACCCACGTCATTCAGGACGGTACTGGCGCCGGCGGCCTCCAATTCGCGGCGGCTGCCGCTGCGGTCGATTCCGACCACCAGGCCGAAGCCGCCCCGGCGGCCGGCCTGCACCCCCGCCGCCGAATCCTCAATCACCACGGCGTGTGGCGGTGCGACGCCCAGCTTGGCGGCGGCGGCGAGAAAGACGTCCGGTGCCGGTTTTCCCCGTAAACCGAGCCCTGCCGCCGTCGTACCATCCATGACCACCGTGAACTGGTCCTGGATGCCTGCGGCTTCCAGGACCAGTTCGGCGTTGCGGCTTGAGGTAACCACAGCAGTGGGGACCGCCGCACCGGCAAGTCGCTGCAGCAACTGCAGCGTTCCCGGGTAGCTTTGCACCCCGTCCTGGCGCAGGCGCTGGAGGAACAATTCGTTTTTCCAGGCGCCCAGGCCAAAGCCCGTCCAGGCTCCCGGTTCATCGGTCCCGGCTCCCCTGCCGATCTCCACCCCCCTCGCGGCCAGGAACCGGACCACTCCTTCCTCCCGCGGCATGCCATCGATGAAGGTGAGGTACTCCGCCCGGGTCAGCGGGGCGCGGTTGGCGCCGGCGGGCATCCGCGGGTCCTGGAAGATGCGGTCGAACGCATCTTTCCATGCAGCCTGGTGGAGCAGTGCCGTGTTGGTGACCACTCCGTCCAGGTCGAAGATGACGGCGTCGAATGGGGGCTTGGCGGCAGCGGCGGTTGGCGACCCGATCATAGGTCAGTGGTACCAGCACGCACGGTATCCCGGACAGGGCCGTTGGGCCCGCCCGCGGTTTCCATGGCCTATGCGGTGTCCTGCCGGGTGCCGTGCCCCACATGGTTCCACCAGGTCAGCGGCGACGTGATGGTGAAGCGCCTGCCGGTCACCGAGGTGGGCACGATCCGGACGAAGTGGTCCTTCTCGCCCGCCTGCCAGGGAAACAGGGTGAGGCCCGCTCCGGCGAGGAGTTCATCTGAGGGTTCCAGGATGACGGCTTTTCCCTTGACCAGGACGCTCCAGGCTTTGACTTCGTCGTGGCCGTCGGCCTCAAGCGCGACGGCGAGTGGCCCACCGGCGGCGCGCAGCTTGGTACCTTCGCCCGTGCGGAAGACGAGCGACTGCTGGTCCACCTTGTAGTTGACCGGAAAGACCTCCGGGTAGCCATTGACGAATACGGCAAGGTGGCCAACCGAGACACCGCGGAGGAGGTCCCAGCAACTGCCTGCGTCCAGGAGTTCAGTGGGCGTCTGCGGCGGGTCGTTGTGCATACAGTCGAAGGTAGCGGCGTGCGCGGGTATGCCGCTAGAGCATTTAGGCCCGGGTGCCGTGGTGGCGGGAGGGCAACGAAAAACGCCCCGGTCCTGGGACCGCGGCGTTGCGGAAAAGGCCGGGACATCCGTTGGGATGTCCCGGCCTTTTCCGAGGGTGGAGATGGGGGGAATTGAACCCCCGTCCGATGTCGTGTTGTCAGGGCTTCTCCGGGCGCAGTTTGCGTCGGATTTTCTCGGCCCCAGCCATGCTGCAAACAGCTGGCTGATCCGGGCCCAGTCACCTAAAAGTCCCGTTTACTCCGGTGACGGGAGTAAACAGCAGTGGCTATCTAAATGACGCCAGGATCCGGGGCGATAGCAGCCTCGGGCTGACGGACTGTCTTACTGCTTAGGCAGCAAGAGCGAAGTCAGTGCGCTTAGAATTGGCACTTATTGGTTTGCAGACAGCGTTTACGAGATAATTCTGCATCCTCGGCCCGCTTCACCTGTCGCGACTAACATCGTCGAAACCGATCATCCCCGTATTTTGTTACCAAACCGGCTGGCAAGCCTGCCGGACTATCAATACTAACGCATGCCCTGCGGAAATAATTCCTAACGGCGCCGGTTGCGTTCGCGCATCTCGCGTTGGGCCTCGCGGTTGTCCTGCTGCTCCCGCAGCGTCTGCCGCTTGTCGTATTCGCGCTTGCCGCGGGCCACGCCGATTTCGACCTTTGCGCGCCCGTCCACGAAGTACAACTGCAGCGGAACAATGGTGTACCCCGATTCCCGCACCTTGTGGGAGATCTTGATGAGCTCCTCGCGGTGCAGCAGCAACTTGCGCCGGCGGCGGGCAGCATGGTTGGTCCAGCTTCCCTGGTTGTACTCGGGAATGTGGATGGCTTCCATCCACAGTTCGTCGTTGTAGAACGTGCAGAATCCGTCCACCATGGAGGCGTGGCCCTCCCGGAGGGACTTGACTTCTGTGCCCATCAGGGCGATGCCGGCCTCGTAGGTGTCCAGCACGTGGTAGTCATGCCGGGCCTTGCGATTGGTGGCCACCACCTTACGGCCACTTTCTTTAGGCACGGGGAAACTCCTCAGGTTCAGGTTTGGCTGCTCCGCGCCCGCGGCACGGAGCTATACCAGTCTACGGCAGGGGCTGGACGCCCTTAGAGCAGCCCCATGGGGTCAACGGCGCGGCCGTTAAGCCAGGTTTCAAAGTGGGCGTGGCAGCCGGTGGAGTTGCCGGTGCTGCCGGAATAGGCAATCAGCTGCCCTTGCGCGACCCTTTGTCCATTCGACACCACGATGCTGGAGTTGTGGTAGTAGATGGTGGTCAGGGTGTTGCCCTGCACCACGCCGTGGTCGATCTTGACGCGCCAGCCGCCGCCGTCGGCGGAGTTCCAGCCTGAGCTGAAGACTTCCCCGGCAGCCGCAGCGTAAACGGGGGTACCGCAGGCGGCGCCGAAGTCGATGCCGGTGTGCATATATCCGCCGGTCCCGTAAAAGTCGATGGTGCCCGGCGGGGTGGTGCGGTAGCCAAAGCCTGAGGTGATGGGGATGCTGCCATCGAAGGGATGGCGAAGACCAAAGGCCGACGGCGATCCTGCTGCGGGCGGAACGTACGGCTGGGCGGGCGGGGCAGGCCGGTTCGCTGCCGCCGCTGCGGCGGCAGCGGCGGCTGCGGCAGCCTCGGCTTGCCTGCGTTGTTCCGCTTCCCATGCCTCGCGGGCCTTCCGGTCGCGTTCAGCGATTTCGTTGGCCACCTGGTTCTGGTTGGCCTGGACGCCCGCGAGCTGGGCCTGGATGCCAGGTTTGGCCGCCTGCAGCTCCGCATCGAGGCGGGAGGTGTCGGCGATCAGCTGGTCAACCTGGGCTTTTTTGGCCGCGGCTTCGTCACGGGCGGCCTTCTCGCGTTCCAAGGCGGCGTCGGCCTTGGCCTTGAGGTCCTTGATTTCCGCTTCCACAGCCTGCAGCCGGGCCTCGGAATTGACGTTGGTGGCGTTCTGCTGGCTGAGCTTGTCCATGGCCGCATTCTGGCTGCGCATGGCCTGGTCGGCGAGGTCCATGGTGTCGGTCAGGCTGCCGCCGCCGTTGGACCCGAAGAAGAGCGAGAGGTTGGAGGGCACGCCACCGGACTTGTAGGCCTGGGTGGCGATCTGGCCGATCAGCTTCTTGGTGTCGGCGATCTTCTGCTTGTCAGTTTCGAGCTGCTGGGTGATCTTGGCCTTGTTCTGCTGTGCCATGTCAACCCGGGCAGCCAGGGCTTCCGATTCTTTCACCGCGCTGGCCACGCGGCCTTGCGCGTCAAGGAGGGCCTGCTGCGCGCCTGGCAGCTGGCCCTGGTAGATCACCAGGTCACCGGCGGCCTTGGCGATCCTGGAATCGACGAACTCAAGGGAGGCCTGGACACGGGCGGCTTCGGCCTCAAGCGCGGCCTTGCGGTCTTCAAGGTCGTCCGCGAACGCCACGGGAGTCGCGACGGCCATCCCGGCGGAAAGGATGACGGCCAGTACACCGCTGACGATCCCCATGCGGCGGGCAGACGCCCGCCCCCGGCGGAACCGGCGGCGTGGAGAGGTTTGATCGGTTACGTTCATGAGCATTCCTTGGTCGGTTTGCATAGCCTAAACGCGCAAATATCTGCGAAGGGTCAAGAGAGACGAAATTCCTGCCAAGGATCCGCCAAGGATCAGCAGCGCCGGAGCGAGGATCAGTGTCTGGCCGGAGGAAATGAAGGCGGTGTCCGGGTACTGGCGGGACATGTAGTCACCCAGGAAGAACTGCGCCACTGCCCAGAGCGTGCCGGAGGCCAGCGCAGCGCCGATGACCGCGGCGATGACCCCTTCAAGGATGAAGGGCAGCTGGATCACGGTCTTTGACGCGCCCACGAGCCGCATGATCCCGGTTTCCCGGCGCCTGCTGAATGCGGAGAGCCGGATAGTGGTGGCGATCAGCAGGATCGCGCAGACGATCATCACACCGGCGATGCTTACCGCTACGAGGGAGGCGCCGTTCATCACAGAGAAGAGGCGTTCGAGGAGCTGGCGCTGGTCGATCACGGTCTCCACGCCCGGCTGGGAGGAGAAGGTCTCGCTGATGATCTGGTATTTCTCCGGGTCCTTCATGTTGATCCGGAATGACGCCGGCAGCTGGTCCGGGGTTACGGAGTCAACAATCGGCGAGTTCGAGAACTGGTCCTTGAAGTGTTTGTAGGCCTCGTCCCGGGATTCGAACTGGAAGTCGTTGATGTACTGCGCCACGGCAGGTGACTCCAGGAGCGCGTTCAGGCCCTGCTGCTGCTCGGGGGTGACCGGCCCGGACACGCAACCCGGCGCCGTCGAACCGTCGCTGCACAGGAAGATGGCCACCTGGACCTTGTCGTACCAGTACCCCTTCATCTGGTTGATCTGCATCTGGAGCATTCCGGCGGCGCCCACAAACGTGAGGGACACGAACGTCACCAGGATGACCGAGACCACCATGGAAAGGTTGCGGCGCAGGCCGCTGCCGATCTCGGAGAGGATGAACGCAAGCCTCATTATCGTGCCTCACCTTCGGCACCGTTGCCCGGCAGGCCGTCGTCGACCGCTTCCCTGCCGCTGGCGTCCTTGAGCCGCCTGGACTGGCCGACGACGGGGATCACGGAGGTGTACAGGGCCCTGGCTTCGTCGCGGATCACCACGCCGTTCTTGAGCTCGACAACCCGCTTGCGCATCTCGTTGACGATGTCGTCGTCGTGGGTGGCCATCACCACGGTGGTTCCGTTTTGGTTGATTTTGTCCAGCACGCCCATGATGCCCATGGATGTGGTGGGGTCCAGGTTTCCGGTGGGTTCGTCGGCCAGGAGGATTCCGGGGCGGTTGACCACGGCCCGCGCTATGGCCACGCGCTGCTGCTCGCCGCCGGACAGCTCGTGCGGCATGCGGTGTTCCTTGCCTTCGAGGCCAACCGTCTTGAGGACCTCGGGGACGGTGTCGCGGATGACGCTGCGGCTCTTGCCGATGACCTGCATGGCGAACGCCACGTTGGCGAAGACATTCTTTTGCGGCAGGAGGCGGAAGTCCTGGAAGACGACGCCGATGCCGCGGCGCAGGCGCGGCACGCGCCAACTCGAAATCCTGGCGACGTTTTGGCCGGCGACGTAGACGGCGCCCTCTGTTGCACGGTCTTCCTTCAGCACCAGCCGGAGGAAGGTGGATTTTCCGGAGCCGGAGGCACCCACCAGGAAGGCGAATTCGCCCCGATCAATCTCAAGGTTGACGGAGTCCAGCGCAGGCCGGGCTTTTTGGTCGTAGACCTTGGTGACATTTTCGAATCGGATCATGGCCCTAAGTACCCTGCAGGGCATGGCTGATTGTTCTGATGCAGCCCAGTTCTGCAGCCGGTGCACGGGTTTTCGTTTGGGGGAAGTAGGGCCCCGGCCCCTCGACTATACGCAGGATGCCCGGTGCTTTGGCGGGCTTTCGGGGGCGTGTCGCCGGATCCGATTGCGGCGGGGAGGCCGTCCGCTACTTTTCGGCGTTGCGGTTGTCGGTGCGCCAGCGGATGCCGGCGTCGATGAAGTCGTCGATCTCGCCGTCGAACACGGCCGACGTGTTGCCCACCTCGTGCTCGGTACGCAGGTCTTTGACCATCTGGTACGGGTTGAGGACGTAGGAACGCATCTGGTCGCCCCAGGAGGCTTTAACGTCCCCGGCCAAGGCCTTCTTCTCCGCGTCCTCCTGTTCCTTCTTGAGGAGGAGGAGCCGGGATTGCAGCACGCGCATGGCGGCGGCCCGGTTTTGGAGCTGAGACTTCTCGTTCTGCATGGAAACGACGGTGCCCGTGGGGATATGGGTGAGGCGCACCGCGGAGTCGGTGGTGTTGACCGACTGGCCGCCGGGGCCGGACGAGCGGAATACATCGACCCTGATTTCGTTGTCCGGGATGTCGATGGAATCGGTCTGTTCGATCAGCGGGATGACTTCCACGGCCGCGAACGACGTCTGGCGCCGGCCCTGGTTGTCGAAGGGGCTGATGCGGACCAGGCGGTGGGTTCCGGCTTCAACGCTGAGGGTGCCAAAGGCGTAGGGCGCCTTGACTTCGAAGGTGGCCGATTTCAAGCCGGCTTCCTCGGCGTACGAGGTGTCCATGACCGTCGTGGGGTAACCGTGCCGCTCGGCCCAGCGAAGGTACATGCGCATCAGCATCTCGGCGAAATCTGCCGCGTCCACTCCGCCCGCGCCCGCACGAATGGAAACCACGGCTTCGCGCTCGTCGTACTCGCCGGACAGCAGGGTGACCACTTCCAGGTCCTTGAGGGCCTTCTTGATGGATTCGAGCTCGGCTGCCGCCTCCCCCATCGAGTCGGCGTCGTCCTCGTCTTGGCCGAGCTCCACCAGCACTTCAAGATCGTCGATCCGGGCGGCCAGGGAGGTGAGGCGTTCCAGCTCGGACTGTCGGTGGGAGAGCCTGGAGGTAATCTTCTGCGCGGCTGCGGGGTCGTCCCACAGGTTCGGCTCCCCTGCCCGCTCGCTGAGTTCGGCGATGTCTTCACGGAGTGCATCCACCTCGGAGACACGTTCGATGGACTCATAGGTGGCGCGAAGGGCGCGGATTTCAGCGGAAAAATCAATATTGGCCATGGTGGTTTAACCCTACGCTATCGGGGCCACACGGCCCGGCCGCTGTCGGTAGGCGGGGACTGGATCACGGGGTCAGGCATTAGCGGCTCAGCCGGGAGCGTGCCGTGGACGTCGCCTCGATGCGGATTCCGTCGGGCATCAGGAAGTTCACCACGGGCGGGTGCACGGCGGCGGTGAGGACCACGACGGCGGTCGAACCATCCGGCGAGCCCGTCCCGCCGGCGACGGCAAGGCTGGAGAACCGTTGCGAGGCGGGACTCCTGTCGAGGAAGTCGACTGCGACGTTCCGGACACGGGCGGGGTTGAGGACAGCAGATGGGGTTCCACCCTGTGATGAGACATCGCCGAGTGTGTAGCTGTCGGCTGCGGCCAGCGATGCTCCGTCCGCCAGCGACAGGAGCCGCTTGTGCTCCACGTAGACGGCGGATATTCCGATGACGACCGTTGCCACCAGCAAGGCCAGGGCCACGTAGCCGACGATCATTACCATCAGCTGGCCGCTCTCGCCATTTTGCTTTTTGGGCGTCAACGGTATCGCCCCACCAGTTGGGTGGCGGAGGCCTGCACTTCCGTGGCGGAGAGTCCGTCCGCAAAGGGGAGGAACGGCAGCGGCACGTTGAGGCTGACTGTCACCGTGACGGCACTGCCTGCAGCGTTGCAGTCTGCTGGTTCACAGCTTGTCGTCATGTTTGCCCGCCCTGGTTCATGCCCAAAATCGGAAAGAGCCAGGAATACTGCCCGCTCTGCGGCCGCCTGCGCGGTGCCGGCGTCGGGCTGGGCAACGTACACCTTTGCTGCCTGGTCTGCGGCGCCCACCACGGCGAAGGAGCCTCCCTGGATCTGACCCACGGTGATGACGAAATACACCAGCGGGACCATCAGCAGGAGTGCCAGGAATGTGAACTCGACGACCGCGCTCCCCCGTTCGAGCTCGCTTGAGTGCCGTTGCAGGCGCTCTCGGTGCAGCCGCTGCTGGATCACCAGGCCGGAGGCGTTTGCATTTCGCGGGGGCTGCCCGGCGTCCCCGGCCGGTTCCCGGCAGAGCGCTTCCGCGAGCCTTCTCCTGATGCGGAACCTGACGGGCGGCTTAGCCGGGGCGGACGAATCACCGTTGGAGTGCGGCATGCCCTTTCACCTCCAACATGTCCCGCGGACCAATCAGGCCAATCACAGGCAGTGGTGACCGGACGGTAACTTCCAGCGTGCGCATCCCTTGCAGATTCACTTCCCGGGTGCTGATCTGCTCCGCAAACCCGGAGTTCAGGGCCATCCCGATGAGGCTGCGGGTCCGTTGCTCCGCGTCGGCGGCGTTGCGGTCTGCCAAAGTCCCGTACCGGGCACCGGAGGCAGCGGCGTCGATGAGCGTGTTCCGGACGTGAAGGACCAGGGTCAGTTGGATGATCGCGAGGAAGAACATCGTGAGCAGCCCGCCGACCAGCACGAAGTCCACGACGGCCGAGCCCCGCTCCCCCTCCCGGGGCAGCCCGGGCTGCACCCCGGGCCGTGGAGCGGATCGTGCCATGGATCAGTTCCCCACTTTGTCCATTGCCTGATTGAACATGGCTTCGAGGGCCGGCCCGGCGAGCGCCAGGAGAGCCGCCACGAGGACGGCGGACATGAGTGTAATCATTACCCATCCGGGCACGTCGCCACGCTCGGGGTTATCGCTCTTGGCCCCGTCGGATCGGTGCCGGCTCCCTGGGCGCGGGCAATTTCAAACTGCCACAGGGCAGCCATTCCGATAAACAACACCACGAGCCGGTTCCCCATATTTTTCATGTTGAGTCCTTTCCTGGTTAGTACGGTGTTTTTGCGAGCTGCTGCACTGTGCATTTGGCCCGCAGCCCTCAGAAGCCCAAATTGATCGCCGCAATACCGGGGAATACGGCGAATACCACCGTCAGCGGAAGTACCCCGAAGACCAGCGGCACCATCATTGCTATTTCCTTCTTGCCCGCCGCTTCCATCAGGTCCCGCTTGGCCGAATCACGGACATCCTGGGCCTGGGCACGGAGCACTTCCGCGAGAGGGGTTCCCCTATTCACTGCGACGATGATGCCGTCAACGAACCTGACCAGCGGCGCAAGGTCAGTGCGTGCCGAAAACTCCTCCAGCGCGAGGATGAGGGGTTTGCCTGCCCTGGTCTCCGCGAGGATCTTCGCAAATTCCTTGGACAGCTCCCCGTTGGCGCTCCTGCAGACCCGGTTCCAGTGCACCCGTCGCGCTTTCTCCTGCGCTCACGGCCAGGGCCATCAGCTCCGCCAGGCTGGGAAATTCGGCCATCATGCGTGCCTCCCGGCGTCGGACCTGGGCGCCCAGCCAGTAGTCCCGCAATACAAAACCTCCCGCTGCGCTGCCAATAATTGCGGCGGCCGCAAAGATCGGGCTGAACCTGCCCACGGCGGCTCCCACGAGTATGGCTGTCAGGGCGATGGCAAAACCGGCAGCTGCCCACAGCAGTTGTTCCGCTCGGAAGTCAATGGACGACTTGGTGATCCCCGCCTGGGCCAGCCGCCGCTCCGTGGCTCCCGGCGAGGGGTTCAGACGGCCCAGCGCGGAGAACCAGTCGCGGAAGATTGGACGGAGAATCCGTTCCAGTGGGCCAAATGGTGTCAGGTTCTGTACGCCCGCGTTCAAGAGCCGCGACTCAAGGTTCTGCGATTTGAGTTGTGGCTCGATCCGTTCAGCGAGCGTCATGGCGCGCATCGGCGGAGACCTGAAGAGCACCAGCCACAATCCGATGCCCAGGCCGATCCCACAGACCACGGCTGCGGGCGGGACCACCATCATCGGAGCACCCTTTCGTCCTGGGGCAGGGCGCCGATCTTCAACATGACGGTGTAGCAAATGAGTGAGACGATCAGGCCCCCAAGCAGGACTGCCGCGCCCACCGGCGTGTTGTAGGCCTGGATCGCTTCGGGCCTGGTTGCCAGGAGGATCATCACGATCCACGGTGCGGCCACAGCAAGCCGGGCCGCGTTGATCGTCCAGGACTGCCGCGCTTCCAACTCACTGCGTGTGCGGGCGCTTTCACGGAGGAATTCTCCCAACGTGCCGAGCAGTCGGCCCAGATCGGAGCCACCCACTTCTCGGGTGAGGCGCAGGGCTTCGACGATGCGGTCTGCGACGGGATCGGCAAGGCGGTGTTTGAGCTTGTTGAGGGAGCCGTCGAATTGGCCGCCAGCACGGTAATCGGCCCCGAACTCGCGGAACAGTGGCCGGAGTTCCTCGGGTCCTTTGTCGCCAAGTTGGATGAGGGCTTCAGGCAGCGGGAGGCCAGCGCGGATTGCCGAGCGAAGGTGATCAACGACGTCGGGCCAGAGCTGGCTGAGCAGCGCAGTCCTTTTTCGTGCCCGCCAGCGGAGCAGCGTGATTGGCAGCCATGCTCCGAAAAGGCCGAAGCAGCCGGCAATTGGCCATGAACGGCTGAGCGCGAAGAAGACAAGGGCAACGAACAGTCCCAGACCCAGGCAGGTCCCGACCAAACCCCGGGCCGATACTTTTTCGACGCCGGCGGCAGCGAGCAGGTCCCCTATCCGCCCGGGCTTCCGCACCCGAAGCCTTGGGTCAGGGGTCTCCCAGCAGGACCACCAGATGAGGAACAGGCCCACCCCGGCCGCGGCTCCCAACAGCGCGGAAATCATCTTGCATCCAAAAGTGCGGCGACGTCGTATCCTGCCCGGGAGAATTTTTCCGCGGCAGGCATCGCGTTCGCCCTGGGCTGCAGGACGCCGTTCTCCAGGGAGAAGACCAGAGAGGATTCGATGATGCCGTTTTCCACACGGCGCCCCAGCGAGAGGATCTGCGTGACCTGCCGCCGCCCGTCGGTCTGTCTGCTGCAGTGCACGACGAGATCGATGCAGGACGCGACGGTGGGCACCACGAAGGCGCTGGAGATGTTCTCACCGGCCAGCAACGGCAGCGTACAAATCTTGGTGACGGCGTCGTGAGCGGAGTTTGCGTGGACGGTACACATCCCGGGTAACCCTGAATTCAGTGCGATGAGCATATCCAGGCTCTCGGCTTCGCGGACCTCCCCCACCACCAGCCGGTCGGGACGCATCCGAAGGGCTTCCTTAACAAGGCGCCGTAGCGGGATCTCGCCTTCGCCCTCCAGGTTGGGTTGCCGGCACTGGAGTCCGACGACATCGCGCAACGGAAATTGGAGTTCGAAGATTTCTTCAACCGTGATCACGCGCTCCCGGCTACCGATGCTGGCCGCCAAGCAGTTCAGCATGGTCGTCTTGCCGGCCTGTGTTGCGCCGGATACCAGGATGTTCAGGCCACTGGATACCGCAGCCCCGAGGAACCGCGCGGATTGGTGCGTCAGCGTTCCGAGCTCAACCAGGTGCTCGAGCCGGCTCGCCTTCACCACGAATTTTCGGATGTTGACCGCCCAGTGGCGGCGGGTGATGTCTGGGATGACGACGTGAAGCCTGGACCCGTCAGGCAGGGCAGCATCGACGAAGGGCGAGGACATGTCCAAGCGCCTGCCTGAGCTTTTCAGCATTTGCTCCACGAGGTCACGCACCTGCTGCTCGGTAAGGCTCAATGACGTCAGCTCGGACTCGCCATTGCGCGCAACAAAAATTTCGTTTGGCGCGTTGAGCCAGATCTCTTCTATCGACGGATCGTCGAGCAGCGGTTGGAGTACGCCGAACCCTGCAACCGCGTCGAACAGGAATCTGCGCGCTGCGTCCAGTGGCCCCGATGGGAGGAAGCGGGCCCAACAATGCGCGTTCGTCGTAGTCGGTGACCGCAGCCTCTACCAGGCGCCGGACTTCACCCACTTGCTTGAGCGGATCCAATCCGCGGCGGCGGATAAGTTCGCGGACCTCGTCCTCGACTATTCCCAGCGCGTCCATATGTTCCCCCATACAAATGCCGCCTCCGTCGGAGGCAGCGCGACTGGGATACAGCCTAGGGAGACTACACCACGCTGCCAAGTCATATGGGTGGGCCTGTGGACAACGGCGGTTCCTCAAGAATGAGCGCGGGAGACCTAAGGATTCGCCAAAGAAGAAGGCAGGATTCACATAAGCAACACTGGAATCACTGGTTCCGCCAGTAACACCAGTGCTATGGTGAGCGCGTTATTTATCGAAATAGCACTATCAGGTGACTTCCTGGGGAAGCATCTGAGCAGTATCCAAAGGGGCGCTTGGGGAAGCGCCACATTGTCTCCGGAGCAAATATGAAGCGGAACCTGTCTCAGTCCCGTCGCCCAGTCCTGAAATCGTTCGGGCTGATCATCCTCGTCTGCTCCCTGCTGGGAAGCCCAGGTCTAAGCGGAGTCGCGGTCGCCGTTGAATCCGGCCCATCGCCAACGCCATCCCCTTCCGTTAGTCCGGAGCCGGCGCAGGTGCTTCCTTCAGCGACCGCGTCTCAATCTTCATCCACACCAACTTCCACGGCCCCCATATCTGCGTCACCGACACCGTCGCCAGCTCCCGCTGGGGTCGTCTCGTCGGCACCCTCGACGGCTGACAAGTTATCTATGCAGAAGCTTCTCGCGGCCGGCGGCGCGCAAATGGGGCAGCGTTCCGCTCGGGTGCTGCGCGATTCTGCAGTCGCAGCGGGTTCCGGATTATCTACCGAATCTTTGTCCACGGAAAGCACGTGGACCCCTGCAACGGGTGTCCTTGGACTGGACGTCAGCAAATGGCAACCTAACGTAGATTGGCAAGGCGAGTGGAACAAGGGCGCCCGGTTTGCCTACGTCAAGGCGTCAGAAGGCACCTACTATACGAACGAACTGTTTAGTTCCCAGTATCAGGGAGCACGAAATGTTGGCATGATTCGAGGCGCCTACCACTTCGCCAACCCTTCATCGTCGTCCGGCGCTGACCAAGCGCGCTTCTTCGTCAACAATGGAGGCGGTTGGAGTGCAGACGGCTACACGATGCCGCCCGTATTGGATATCGAGTACAACCCGTACGGTGCCACATGTTATGGCATGACACCGAGCCAGATGACAGCTTGGATTCAAGACTTCGGGTCCACGATGGCGGCACTGACAGGACGCCTGCCGGTGATTTACTCAACCACCGACTGGTGGACACAATGCACGGATAACTCTGCTGCGTTCGGGGACTACCCCCTTTGGATCGCATCCTACTTCTTGTCGCCCTCATCGTCGCCCGGTGTACTGCCAGCCAGTTGGGGCTACCACAGCATCTGGCAGTACAGCAGTACTGGGCCATTCGCGGGAGACTCCAACGTGTGGAATGGGGACTATGCCGGCCTCAGGGCCTTTGCTTCGACTATTATTTCAGCGCCTTTCGCAATCTCAAGAGTCGGCGATTTGGATGGGGATGGTCGACCCGACCTGGTTACTCGGCGGACTGATGGGTCATTGTGGCTAAACAGTGGCACGGGCTCCGGGGGCTACCAGGCCAGCCGACTCATCGGAAATGGATGGAACATATATGACGCCATTGTGGGCATCGGCGATTCCAACCGGGACGGAAAAGCTGACCTCATCGCCCGTCGACCAGACGGGACACTTTGGTTCTATGCAGGAAACGGCGCCGGCAATTTTCAACCAGCACGACAAATAGGGACCGGCTGGCAGATCTTCGACACCATACAAGGAGCAGGAGACACCAATGCGGACGGAATACCAGACATAATCGCCCGCCAGCCAGATGGATCACTGTGGTCCTACGCAGGCGACGGCACCGGCGGTTACAGGCTCGGGCAGAAAATCGGTAGCGGCTGGCAGATCTACGACCAGCTCATCAATACCGGTGACTTCAATGGCGACACCAAGCCTGATCTCATGGCCAGGCGACCGGACGGCACACTCTGGTTCTACGCCGGTAACGGCACCAACACCTACCAAAACGCCCGGCAAGTAGGAACCGGATGGGACGTCTATGACCAGATCCTTGGAGCCGGGGACAATAACAACGACGGCAAACCCGACATCCTCGGGCGCCGTTCAGACGGCAGCCTCTGGTTCTACGCCGGTGACGGTATGAACAGGCCAACCGACGGATACACACCGGCAATGCCTCTAGGCTCGAGCCCTGACAGTCAAAATGGTCTGACGAACGTCGGCGATCTGGATGGGGACGGTCGACCCGACCTGGTTACTCGGCGGACTGATGGGTCATTGTGGCTAAACAGTGGCACGGGCTCCGGGGGCTACCAGGCCAGCCGACTCATCGGAAATGGATGGAACATATATGACGCCATTGTGGGCATCGGCGATTCCAACCGGGACGGAAAAGCTGACCTCATCGCCCGTCGACCAGACGGGACACTTTGGTTCTATGCAGGAAACGGCGCCGGCAATTTTCAACCAGCACGACAAATAGGGACCGGCTGGCAGATCTTCGACACCATACAAGGAGCAGGAGACACCAATGCGGACGGAATACCAGACATAATCGCCCGCCAGCCAGATGGATCACTGTGGTCCTACGCAGGCGACGGCACCGGCGGTTACAGGCTCGGGCAGAAAATCGGTAGCGGCTGGCAGATCTACGACCAGCTCATCAATACCGGTGACTTCAATGGCGACACCAAGCCTGATCTCATGGCCAGGCGACCGGACGGCACACTCTGGTTCTACGCCGGTAACGGCACCAACACCTACCAAAACGCCCGGCAAGTAGGAACCGGATGGGACGTCTATGACCAGATCCTTGGAGCCGGGGACAATAACAACGACGGCAAACCCGACATCCTCGGGCGCCGTTCAGACGGCAGCCTCTGGTTCTACGCCGGTGACGGTATGAACAGGCCAACCGACGGATACACACCGGCAATGATCGTGGGCAGCCTCTAGCACTTCCCCAGTGCCAAGGATATTTACTGCCTTCAAGAAGTTGCGAGTGACAGGTGAGTAGGAGGCCTCGTGTTCGGTTTCCGAGCCACAGGCTCCGGCGTGGGCTCATTTCTCTTGGAGGATTCGGTTTCTACGCGACTTTTGGGGCTATGGATCGCGCTCGTGCCGTTGATCACTTCGGCGGGGAACCGTTCGTGTCGAAGTAGACGAGGATGGGAGTCTTCCGACGCGTGCGACTTCCGGGATCGGGAACGTCGGGAATGATGCGATGATTTTGTTGACGAGTTCCTTGCCCCGCTCCGGCGTGCGTGTCTGACGGGCGGGACGTGCGTTGGGGAGGACGCGCAGATCTACCAATACGTGGCGCGCTGTTGACTATGCTGGGACGATGGCGCTCTACCAAAGTCGCAAGGCCAGGGCCGTTCGGAGACGCAAGCGCCGGAAGGATCGTGTCGAGCACGATCTCAACGACGAGCAGTGGACCGCGCTCAAGGCGGCCTGGGGTGGCTGCGCGTATTGCGGCGCGATCGACAAGCCGCTGCAGCGCGACTGCGTCCTGGCGCTCTCCCGCGGCGGGCGTTACACGCTCGACAACATCGCGCCGGCCTGCGGCTCCTGCAACGCCAGCAAGTGCAACGATGAAGTCACCGGCTGGCTGCGTCGTAAGCGGTTCGACGAGCGGGTCTTCCTGCTGCGCCACCTCGAGATCAACACGATGCTCGCACTGCAGTTCGGCGCGGCAACCCAGAAGAGGCCGCACCCACCGATTGACACGCAGCCCGAATTCCAGCCCTTGGCTATTAGGCATGGTTGAAGCCTGGCGGCTTGTTTGTCGGTAAGGTGTTCGGCCCCGATCTGCAGGGTCCGTCGGATCCCGCAGAGCGGGTCTCCCTTTCGGCCGTGGCGTCCGAGGGTGTCCTGCTGGACCCGGCGCCGGACTTCGTCAACCACGGACGATCGGAGTTTGGCGACATGAAGAGCGTCCAGGACAGTGATGGCTTCGGGGAGCTCATCACGAATCGCATTGGCGTAACCGCGAAACGGGTCCAGCGCGGCGGTCTTGATTCCTGCGGTGAACTAAAGGGCCGCGGGTTTTGAGCCATCCTCGGTGAACGTCGTTCTCGGGCAGGCGCTGTCCGGGCAGCGCCAAACACGCTTTGCCCACAATATCGACACGGGCCCGCCGAAACCCGGGATGTCATGAAGCCGAACCCGCCGGCGTCCATGGCCGACGGCGACGACTCCGCAGTCCGGACAACCGGTGACGTCCTCGCCGGTCTCGACGCCCAGGACCAGGCGCCTTCCGGTTGCCATAACAGAGCTGACGTGAACACCCTTGGTTTGCTTGGTCGCAACCAAATCAAAGAGGCCCCGGCCTCATTCTTCCCGCACCACGCCGCACGATTAGCGGCTGCATCTACGGCGTCAGCCTCAGACGGCGCTAACCATGCTCATCTGCGAAGGACACTAAATGGCATCTCGGCCGTCAGCAGCCTCACTCAACTGGATTCCTACAGCTGGATGTTTCCGACGAAACTTACGGTCGCTGAGCCGGGATATTGTCAACAGCCACTTTCTTGCCTGCACCGGACTTGAATATCCAGTGCTTGTACAAGAGAAAGTTCCAAGCCGTCGTTAGGATCGTCGCAATGACTTTCCCAATCTGGTAACCGGCACCCAGCCAGTCAGCAAAGTTGACGATGACGTCTACGGCAAAGGTATTGAATGCCACGAGGAGACAGTACTTGATAAAGCTTACGCTTCTACCGTTTTCGGCACGGAAGGTAAAAACACGCTGAAGGGCGTAATTAAATGCAAGGCTCGTGAGAAACGCTATAGGAGTAGCTATCAGGAGATCAACAAGGAATACCTCATGCAGCAGCATAAGCAGCCCAAGATCAATTACAAAAGATATGCCTCCCACTATGATGAAGCGTGCCAATTCGCTGCCTAGTAAAATTTTCGAATGCCTTCTCAGCACTTATCCTCTTAATTTCTGATCTGGCGGCATCGACGGGCCACGAACGGCGGCAATCATCACTCGCGGTAAGAGTGAGCCCGGGCGCCGGGTAGACTACATTTGCTGGAATTCCAACAGTCATTCGAGTGCAACGGCCGTGAGGCGCCCTAGGGACTAGCTAGTAGCCTACCATAGGGCGATTCGGCAGGGACCATTCCTGCGGTCCTGGAGGGCTCGAAGAAGCAAGAGTTACAACGACACCAGCCCGACCTGAGGACGCACGTTTGAGTTCAGTAGTAGCACCGCCATCTGAAAAGATGGGTAAGAGATCAACGCTTCTGGCTTACGCGGGAAGGAGTGACAATCCCCTTCGGATAGCGGTCATCCTCCTCTACGTGATCGTCGTGATCATGGGAGCTACTACCTCATCCATTGGTATGCCCACCCTGCGTCAGGACCCGGCCCATCCCTTGGGTCTTCAAATTGGAGATGCTTCTCCAATCAGGTCGGATGAGTACAACGCTTTTTCACCTATCGTTCTATCGATCATGGCCACTGGCGGAGCACCAACGACGAGCGTTTTGGCGGCGCCCGCGGACATTACGCACCGCTATCCTTCCGGCGGCTTTTTTGAGACCTTGGTCTTCTTCGACTCCACTTTGTTGCGGAGCGCGGCCTTCTTGCCCGACGCCATGGTGTTCGCTGCCCATTGGTGGCTTCCCGCGTTGCTGCTTTTCCTGTTCCTACCGACGTGGTTTTCACAGCTCGGAGCTGCCCGCCGCTGGGGATGGCTTGCAGCATTCCTAATTGCGCTGTCGCCTGCTGCCTCGTGGTGGACAATGATGCCCATACAGCTGATTGCCTACACGATTGCCGGCTCCAGCCTGCTCCTTTCTGCCTACAAGAGATTTGCCCTGGGGCAGCGCCTGGTCCCTGCACTGCAATCTCTGCTGTCCGGCATATTGCTCGCAGGCTTGCCCAGTTTCTACATTCCATGGTCGCTCGTCCTCGGCCTCCCCGTACTCGCAGCCACTTCCGCGTGGATCCTCGCATCAAGGGAAAGATGGAAGCCGAAGCTGCTTGCGCTGGGATCCGCGGGGCTTGTTTCCCTGGTCTTCTTGGCGGGAGTGCTGTGGGAAAACCGAGCCGGCTTGTCCGCGCTGCTAAATACCGTTTACCCAGGGTCCCGACGGTCAGCGGGTGCAGCCCAGTCCTTTGCGTTGCTTTTCGGCGCGCCGGCGCTCGGAGCAATGCAGGATGTGGCGCCCGTAGGAATAAATCAAAGCGAACTTTCGACTGCATTTACCATAGCTTTCGTTTGGGCTGCTCTGCTCATTGTGTTCATACGAAACCTTGGGAAGTTTCGCGACAACATGGCGATTCTCGTCATAGGAGCCTTCTCTCTCATATGGCTCGTATGGTGCACCATCAACTTTGGTGACCGGGGATCCTCAATCCCGCTCCTGAACTATGTGCAACCGGCCCGGGCCGCCCAGGTTTGCGGAATTCTGGCCTCTATTCTGGTGTGCCTACTACTCGATCGGCTCCCGGCCAAGGTGGGCTGGCGAGGTCCTGCAGTTGCAGCAGCCAGTTGTGCCCTCGTAACCGGCTACGCAGCCTCATCTCTCCAGCAGTCGTATCTGCCCACAATGCCGCGAACTCTGATTCTGATCGCCTCCTTGGCCGTAGGGGCATGCGTATTCGTCACAACCAAATTCCCGACAAAGGTTTGGCCGCTCGTTCTTACGTCGGCGCTTGCAGCTGTTCCCGTTGTTGGAGCAAACCCACTTATATTTGGCCTCGGTGATCTGCGCGTATCCGAGACAGCCACTTATCTGCGCGCGGAAGGCAGACAAGCAGCAGCGTCAAACGGCGTTTGGGCGTCTGACTTCAGCCCTTTCGACACTGTGATGACGGCAAATGGCGTGCCCTCCCTAAGCGGCCTCCAACGCTCAGGCCCAAACACCGAGGCGTGGCAGAAGCTCGATCCGCAGTCCCGACACGCCGACGCTTGGAACCGTGGAGGCGGGTTTGTCTTCTTCGAATGGACAGTGGGGCAACCTATTGATTTTGGAACTGTCGCAACAGACACAACCGTGGTGCGGGTAGATCCATGCGACCTTAAGAATCGGTGGCCGAGCCTCCAAGGCATCGCTTCATCCCACAAGTTGGATGCACCGTGCCTAGTTCCTGAACGCACCCTTACTTGGTCTGGTAAAGAATTTTCCATCTACAAATTCAAGTAACGCCAATTTCGAGCTCGCATTGTTGTCCCTGGCGCCCAGCGATGGACAAGAAATGGAATTTCCCCGGACTTTAAGGACAACTGGAACTTATTTCCTGGCGGCCGACCAGAACTACGCCTGAATTGTCGGTGAAGGCATGCAATTTCCTGATCGGAGGAATTACTTTTGGTTTCTGCAGGCACCAATTCTTTAGTTCGCCGCTTTGGCGGCTTCGCGACTTCCCTTGTGTTTTCGACCGCCGTCAATTTGCTCGCCATCCCCTTCGTTATCTCCACTCTGGGTAAAGAAGTGTGGGGTGAACTGGCTCTGGCGCAGGCCACTGCTGCCATTTTTGGGATCATCGTGGCCTTCGGCTGGGGCACAGTGGGTGCTGCCCTCGTTGCGTCGCTCCCGGCCGAGAAACGTCCTCAAATGTTTGTAGATTCACTTGTCAGCCGGGGCTACCTCTTGCTGTTTGGTGCGCCGGTGATGTTCGTGGTGATGCTGCTGATATCCAAAACAGACCCGTTTGTGGCCGCATTGGCATCGGTAGCGTACGTTCTCCCTTTCGTGGGGGCCTCTTGGTTTTTTATAGGTCAGGCAAAGCCTTGGAGACTGTTCCTATTCGACGTACTCCCCCAAGGACTCGGAACCATCGCTGGCCTCGTGTTGATCCAACTCATTCCGCATCCAATTGTTTTTGTCTTGTCGCTGTTGGTCTTCAACCTGCTGGCGGTCGTCTCTGGTGCAGCAGGCGTCCTTGCCCAGGCAGAACGGCCTCTGGAAGCCGATCTGCGAATCGGCCCGGCGATGAAACGTTTGAAGGATCAGAAGCATGGAGTGATTGCGGCCGGGACTGGCAGCCTGAACAGTAACCTGCCCATGCTTGTGGTCAACCAGGTAGTGAACGCAGCGCTCCCCCAGTACGCCTTGGCCGACAAACTGTTCCGCTTTGCCGTCGCAGGTTTTGGTCCTATTCTCCAGGTGATCCAGGGGTGGATTCCTGAGGCCGGGCGCACGCAGAGTTTGCGCAGGATAGCAACAGTGGCGAAGTTGGCCCCGGCTGCCGGGCTCATTGCCGGCGGTCTACTCGCCGTGCTGACTCCGTGGGCCAGTACGATCTTCTCGGGCGGGGCAATCGTCATTGGCTTCAGCCTCAGCATCCCTTTTGGGGCTATCCTGGCCGGCGTGCTGATAGCGCAGATCGTGGGGCTCGCGTGCCTCATTCCCCTTGGACGGGGGGCAGCCCTTGCCACGTCCACAGCGGTGGGCGCCGCCCTGAACGTTCCCCTAATGTTGGTACTGGGTTTACTGATGGGAGCGCCGGGCGTCGCATGGTCAGTAGGTCTCGCTGAATTTGTTGTAGCGGGCTACCAGCTTATGGTGGTGCGCAAATGTCTGCAGAACCGCTAGGAAATCAACGAGTCACCGTGCAGTTGCGGCCAATGGGAACAAAGCGGAACCAAATTCCCCTAAAGCCTGGAGGCCTTCGCGAAAAGCTCGACAGGAAAGCCAGCGAGAAATTCCAGGAAACATGGAAGCGCGACCTCTCCGCTTCTTAGCCCGGAAACGAGTGTCCTGATGGTACCCATCCAACGGTGGCCAGTCTCGTAGGCCGCCACCGCGTCATCTGCGGCATTGCTCAGGTCCAGGCGTTTCCGCAACGCATCGGCCATGACCCTTCTCCAACCGAAGCTCAAGTCGTTGGCAGCTTGGAGCATGGCGACAGGGCTATCGCTGCCACGGTATTTTCTTGACATGTCCCTGAGATGATTGAGGGATTGCGCCGGGCTCTTTCGACCGGCCACCTCACCCAAGACGTTTCCGCCATGTTGGACGTAGTCCTGGACTACGTCGCTGACCAGCCGTACATCTCCCGTAGCCTTGGCGCAAACAGCAAGCCAATGGTCATGAACCTGCGTTATGGTTTCAAGCCGAGGAAAAGGGAGCGCAAGGTCAAGAAGGCCCCGGCGAAATACGCACAGGCTTCCTGTCACCTGGTTTTGAGCGAGCAAGGACCCGAGCCCGACATTGCTGCGTTGTGTTGACTCAGCTACCACCTGATTGCCGGGGAGCCGCACTACTCTTGCCTGCCCGGCAACCAGACTAACGCTGTCCAGATAGGGAAGCAGGGTTTCGATCTTGGTGGGGTACCACGAGTCATCCTGGTCAGACAGTGCTACCCAAGACGCATTCTCGGGAACTTCACTGAGTACGCGCTCGAAATTGCCATAAAAGCCCAGGCGATCGGGAAAACCAAGAACCCTGAAGCGCTCATCGGCGCCCAGCTCTCGTGCGACGAAATCCTCGACCTCAGCGTCTCCCCCATCTGCGGAGATCAGGCACTGGAAGTTTGCGTGAGTCTGGGCCTGGATGGACAGCAGTTGCGTACGGAACAGGTTCCAATCCGGCTGGTAGGCCGCCAAGGCGATGATGCCAAACGAGTGGGAGTTAAAAGGCATGGTGAACCCGCTATGCCCTCGTTGTCTGCCGGGAGAGGTAGTCTTCCAGAACTTCCCGGGCAGGCCTCGGCACGAAACCGGATGCTTTGATCTTTGCCAGGTCGAGCACGCTGTTCAAAGGGCGCGGGGCGGCTTGTTTGCCTCGGAAGTACTCGGCAGTGCTGACTCCGGTAACAGCCTCACGCGAGGCCCCGGACAATTGAAAAACGTCAGAGGCAATCTGGGCCCAGGACTGCGGTTCGCCGTCATTTGTCAGGTTGTAGGTGCCGTAGCCTCCTGCCGCGAGGAGGTGCCGGATGCCTGCGGCGATGTCGTCGGTAAATGTAAGCCGCCCGACCTGGTCGTTGACCACCGAGGGCTCGACCCCACGTGCCGCGAGGGAAGCCATGGTACGGACGAAGTTGTTGCCATCGCCAATAACCCAGCTCGTCCGGATGATGAAATGTCGCGGTACGACGCTCACCAGAGCATCACCAGCAGCCTTTGTCTGGCCGTAGACACCCAGGGGTGAGAAGGGTTCTTCCTCCGAATGCAGGGCACGTGAACCGTCAAAGACGTAGTCGGACGAGACGTGCACGAGAGTCAGGTCGTGTTCGACGGCGGTTCTGGCCAAAAGTGCCACAGCCGTCACGTTATTGGCCCAGGCAGCGATGCGGCCTTCAGGGGTTTCGGCTGCATCCACGGCGGTGTAGGCGGCTGCATTAATGATGGTCGAGTAGTTCTTCCAGCTACGGGCCAGGAAGGTCCCAGCATCGGTGATATCGAAGTCACTGCGCCCGGCGAACTCAACGGACGGGTCGCCGTCGTAATGCCTCCGCAGCGCCCGGCCAAGCTGGCCGTCCGCACCCACCACCAGAATTTTCTTCGGTGGCATGGGGACGACGTCAGCCAACCGGGGGTGGGCCTTGTCCTTGTCCGATAGTTCTGCCTGGTCAAGGGAGATGGGCCACTGGATGGCTGCCGACTCATCGGCGAGATTCAGAAAGGTGTATTGCCCTTGAGCATCCGCGGACCAATGGTCGTTGACAAGATAGGTGTAAGCGGTGTTGTCTTCCAAGGTCTGAAAAGCGTTGCCTACGCCTCTTGGAATGAAAATCGCCTGACTGGGGTCCAACTCGGCGGTGAACACAGCACCGAAGGTGGGTCCCTCCCGAAGGTCTACCCAAGCCCCAAAAATCCTCCCCGTGGCAACGGAGATGAACTTGTCCCAGGGCTCCGCGTGGATACCGCGGGTAGTACCGGTTTTCTCATTGAAAGAGATGTTGTTCTGGACGGGACGAAAATCGGGCAGGCCCAGGGCAACCATCTTTTCCCGCTGCCAGTTTTCCTTAAACCATCCCCGGTTGTCCCCGTGTACGGGGAGGTCGTAAACGACGACACCGGGAATCGGGGTTTCGTGGGCGGCAAGCTTCTTCGAAAATTGGATCGACATCTTCTACTGGCCCTGCACCTTGTACTTTGCCTCCGTCAGGGCCTTCTGCGGCCGCCACCAGTCTTCGTTTTCCCTGTACCAGGCAATAGTGTCTTCGATGCCTGTGTCGAAGTTGGAAAACCTGGGCTCCCAGCCCAGTTCGTTGCGAAGCTTAGTGCAATCGATCGCGTAGCGAAGGTCGTGGCCTGGCCGGTCTACGACATGATCATAGGCATCGGGCGACTGGCCCATGTGCTTGAGGATCAATTCAACGACGTCCTTATTGTTTTTTTCGCCGTCGGCACCAATAAGGTAAGTCTCCCCGATCCTGCCCTTGGCAATGATCGCCAACACTGCAGACGAGTGATCGTTTGCGTGGATCCAGTCCCGAACGTTCTCGCCCTTGCCGTACAGCTTCGGGCGGATGCCGTCGATGATGTTAGTGATCTGGCGGGGGATGAATTTTTCCACGTGCTGGTAAGGACCGTAGTTGTTCGAGCAGTTGCTGATTGTCGCCTGCAGGCCGAAGGACCGGACCCAGGCTCGAACCAGCAGGTCCGAGCCCGCCTTCGTGGACGAGTAGGGGCTCGATGGGTTGTATGGCGTCTGCTCGGTGAACCGCGCCGGGTCATTCAGCTCAAGGTCGCCGTAGACCTCGTCCGTAGAAATGTGGTGGAACCGCTTGTCGTGCTTTCGAGCCGCCTCAATCAGCGTGTAGGTGCCGATGATGTTGGTGTCCAGGAACGGGCGGGGATCATGCAGGGAGTTGTCATTATGCGATTCAGCCGCATAGTGGACCACGACATCAGCATCAGCGACCAGCTGGTCGACCAGTCCGGAATCGGCGATGTCACCCTCAACAAACCTGAAGCGGTCTGCGGGCAGTCCCTTCAGAGATTCCAAGTTCCCGGCGTAAGTCAGCTTGTCCAGGACGGTAACACGGTCGTCAGTGTTTTCAAGAACATAGTGGACAAAATTGGAACCGATGAAGCCGGCACCGCCGGTGACAAGGAGATTCTGCATTAGGACAGCTTAGCCGCTCGACCATGCCGCTTACCGCCTTCGAAGTCTCCGGGAAGCCTCCAGAAGTAACCGTCCCAGCATGAGTCTGGCCTCGACGATCCGCCGCAGGGAACGAAAGCCGCTCGGCGTCTCGTTTTGATCGTGCAGGCGGCGCAGCAGACTGGGCGCTTCCAAGTGCACAATCGACCGGGCCACGTTGCCGCATATTGCAAACCACAGGTCGTGGGACTCGCGAACATACGCCGGAATGGGAGTAAGCACAGGGATAAGCTCGCGCCGAAATGCCATACCGCACCCGTAATAAGCTCGGTAGCCAATCATGATTCCGAGCAGGTTCGCCAGGCGTCGGGAGTCCATCGCGGATTTGAGCGGAGGTATCCATGGCCGGGGTCCGCCACCGAGCATCGCGAAGTTCGTGGCGACCATAGCTGACTTTTGCAGCCCTTCCAGCATCTGGTTAACCCGGCCGGGAACCCAGACATCGTCCTGGTCGGAGAGGAAGATGAACTCGCCCTTGCTCGCCAGCACGGCTTTTTCGAAGGTCCTGACGTAGCCCGAGTTACTTGCGTTCTGGATCAACCGAACCCGTGGATCGTTGAACTCCCTGATCACTTCAACGGTGTCATCGGGAGATGCATCGTCGACGATGACCAGTTCATCGTTCGGTCCCAGTTCCTGCAGGATGGACGAAATCTGTTCCTCGATGTAGAGGGCACCACGGTAGCTGGCCATGCAGACACTTATCCGGGGGGTAGCCGCAAATGGGGGCAGTCCACTAGTCATGGCATACGAGACTATCGGATTTCAAGGGGGCAACAAGGCCGGCTCGTGTACCGCAGCAGCCAGCGTCCGCGGGAATGCTCCGTCCTGACCTTTGAGTGCCGGTTAGCAGGACGAGGCCGCTAAAGCGTAGGATTCAATGCGCCGCCTTGCCTCACCTGCCTAGCCAGGTCCTGAAGCCTGCGCGGTCAGGAAGGCCATGGGCTGCCGCCGGCCGCCGCCGCCGCATTGGTATAGTTGGGATATTATGCGCACTTTGGAAAGCAATCGTGTCCTGGTCATCATGCCGGCATGGAATGAAGCCGCTTGCGTGGGGACTACCGTTGCCGAGGTACTCGCTCTGGATGAGCCCTACGACGTACTTGTCGTAAACGATGGGTCAACTGACCAGACGGCTTTCGAGGCAGCCGCTGCCGGCGCCTCCGTCATGAACCTTCCCTTCAATCTGGGGGTTGGCGGCGCCATGAGGGCAGGCTTCAAGTACGCCGACCGGCTTGGCTATGGTCAAGTTATCCAGGTCGACGCTGACGGCCAACATGACCCGCGCAACATCCGGGAAGTACTCAACGGATTGGAGTCGGCTGACATCTCGATCGGCGCCAGGTTTGCCGATCGCGGCGACTACGCCGTCAGCGGCCCGCGAAAGTGGGCCATGAAGCTTCTGGCTTTAGTATTGTCACGCCTCGCAAAGACTCCCCTAACGGACGTTACTTCCGGGTTCCGTGCAGCTAACCGCAGAGCGATCGCACAATACCTGGACCATTATCCTGCCGAATACCTCGGAGACACTATCGACTCCCTTGTAGTTGCGATCCGCTCAGGCTTGAAGGTCACTCAGGTTCCTGTCGAAATGCGCCCGCGGCAGGGCGGCACCCCAAGCCATCATCCTGTCAAAGCGGCTGTGTATCTCGGCCGTTCATTCTTTGCCCTTGCGTTCGCCCTCACCCGGAAACGCTCACATCTGACTCTTCCCATTCCAGCTACAGCAGGACAAAAATGATGCCCAATGTCGCCGCGTTCGTGTTGGCCCTCGCTATTGTGGGTCTCGTCGTTGAGATGTTGCGCCGCAAGAAACTACGCGAAAAGTACGCCATTTGGTGGCTCGTCGTTGGCATAGCCACTCTTGTACTGGCAGCTTTCCCACAACTGCTGGACTTGGTCGCACGCGCTGCCGGAGTGCAGTTGCCATCAAACCTGCTGTTTATTCTTAGCATTCTGATGCTCTTGGGCGTCAGTCTCCACCTGTCTTGGGAGATATCCGTGGTAGAAGACGAAACGCGGGCACTGGCAGAGGAAGTGGCAATTCTCCGGGTGCAGATTGAACATATGACTGAGCAGCTGCCAAGGGTGCAGAAGAGCCGAATTGAGAATATTGAGGGTCATCCCTAAGATGCCGGACACTTCCCTCGATATTTTCATCCCCTATTGGGGAGATCCGGGATATATGAAGCTGGCAGTTGACAGCATACTTGGACAAACTAATCCTCGTTGGCGTTTGACGGTTGTTGATGACGCCTACCCGGATTCCACGATCGCGGATTATGTGTCATCACTTGACGATTCGCGCATCACCTTCATAAAGAAAAAACAAAATGAAGGAATTACTGCCAGTTTCAGAACCTCTCTTCGGCGTGCGGAGCAGGATCTGGTTTGTTTTGTGGGGTGTGATGACTATCTGCTTCCCGACTACGTGGAAACAATCCTGCAGGCCCACAGGGAATTCCCGGAAGCAGACATCATCCAGCCTGGCGTGACAGTTATCGACGCAGATGGCAAACCGAGCAAGACGCTCGTGGACAGGGTAAAGCAACGCCTTCTCAGGCCGAGGTCTTCCGCACCTCTACTGCTTTCGGGTGAAAAACTGGCGACCAGCCTCCTGCACGGCGACTGGCTGTATTGGCCCTCCTTAACGTTCAAGACGTCTTCGGTCAGGGATTTCGATTTTCGGAACGAGTTTCCAATCATCCAGGACTTGGCCCTCGTCATCGACATGATCGTCGAGGGACATTCGCTCCTCGTAGTACCGGAGAAGTGTTTCGCATACCGCCGCCACTCCGACAGCGCTTCCTCAGTACTCATCATGAGTGGCTCACGCTTTCAGGGCGAGCGGGATTACTTTGCCCTCGCTGCAGAATTGACCCGCGCCAAGGGCTGGCGACGGGCGGAACTTGCCGCGCGTCTGCGCCTGACCTCAAGAGCCCACGCCTTGTCCCTTGTGCCGGTTCTACTGAAGACCGGCGATGCCGGGGCATTCCGAACTATGGTTCGGCACGGACTGGGAGCGTAATGCCTAACGACCATCCGGTGACGGTGGGCCTTGTTACCGCCTTCAATCCCCCCGAGGGCCTCGTCCTGAACTGCCAAGCGCTTCTGCGCGAATGCACCGGGGTTGTGGTCGTGGACGACGGCAGCGACATCACCGATAACAGCACCTTCGAAGCGCTTAGTGCACTCGGATGTTCCGTCGTTCGTTTTGAGAGCAACAGGGGAATAGCTTCCGCCCTGAATGCAGGAGTCAGGCACGCCCAATCGCTGTATCAGAGGCTCGATTTTATCCTGACGATGGATCAGGACTCGCTCGTTGAGCCTGGTTTCGTCCACGCTTTGGTGGAAGCAGCAAATGACGCGCAGTCAGTTGGACTGAAGGTCGGAATGGTCGCTCCTGCCAACGTGAGCGGCCTTCCCAAGAGGGCGCGGACCTTGTCCAGCGGCGTCACGCTCGGCGACGAACCCGTGCAGTCAGGGCTGCTGATACCCATTGAATCCCTATTGGCAATTGGCCCTTTTAACGAGCGCCTGTTCATCGACGGCGTGGACAGCGACTTTTACCTGCGGGCACATGAAGCGGGCAGGGTCTGCGTCATCGCAAAGGATGCATCGCTCAATCACTCATTGGGTCAGATGGTGCCGGCCAGCTTGGGTCCCTTTGCCATTACCTGGCAGGGCCGGCCCATGATGGTCAGGACCGCGACTTCCTGGCGTTATTACTACATCGTCCGTAACCGCATCTTTCTGTTTCGCCAATATCGAGCCACGCAACCGTGGTGGGCTGTCAGGGGGGTGCTGATGGACCTACGCCACTTGCTTCTGGTAACGGTTCTTGCGAAGGGGCGGCGTAAAAGGCTGGCAGCAGCAGTTCTTGGTGCAAGGGACGGCCTACGTGGCCGCATGGGGCCCTCTCCGTTGTTGAAGTCACAATAGATCGCCCTGTGGCAGTTTTGGTGCTGGCTGCGTAGTGGGGAATGATTGATCCCATGCGTGGAATTATTCTGGCCGGCGGAACTGGATCGCGGCTGCACCCAATTACTCTTGGCATCAGCAAGCAGCTCGTCCCGGTGTATGACAAGCCAATGATTTACTACCCGCTTTCCACGCTGATCCTTGCGGGAATCAGGGACATCCTGATCATCACCACTCCGCACGATGCAGAGCAGTTCCAACGCCTGCTTGGAGACGGTTCGCAGTTTGGGATTAGTCTCACCTACGTCCAGCAGCCTTCGCCCGATGGACTGGCCCAGGCTTTCATCCTTGGTGCCGAACACATTGGCGACGAGACGGTCGCGCTTGTTTTGGGTGACAACATCTTCTACGGCCAAGGCATGGGCACACAGCTTCGAAAGCATGCGGATATTGACGGCGGCGCCGTGTTTGGTTATTGGGTGAAAGATCCCAAGGCGTACGGAGTCGTGGAGTTTGATGACGACGGCAAAGCGCTATCGTTGGAGGAAAAGCCGGAGAAGCCCCGGAGCCACTACGCGGTGCCCGGGCTGTATTTCTATGACAACGATGTCGTCGATGTTGCGCGGAACCTCAAACCTTCTCCTCGGGGGGAACTCGAAATTACCGACGTCAACAGGACTTACCTTGAGCGGGGAAAGCTCCAAGTCGAGATCCTCCCCCGTGGTACTGCCTGGCTGGACACCGGAACCTTCAACGATCTCAGCGATGCGTCGAACTTTATACGCACGGTCGAGAACCGTCAGGGACTCAAGATCGGGGCACCGGAAGAGATCGCTTGGCGTCAGGGCTTTCTGACCGACGACGACCTCCGCCGGCGTGCAGAGCCCCTGGTGAAGAGCGGCTATGGTAGCTACCTTCTTGGACTTCTGGAGGACTAGCCCTTGGTGATGGCCATAGCGCCGCGCCCAGCCCTGTTCTCGTCGTCGTTCCTGGAGTATTAATGAGCTGGTTTTCCATCCTGCCAACAGCCATAGCATGCCTGCTGCTCTTATTTGTTCCCGGCACGCTCCTGATCTTGGCTATGGGGTTGCGAAATCCAGCTTTCCTGGCCGTTGCTCCAATCCTTACGGTAAGCGTCGTCTCGGTCAGCGCCATCGTTGCCCCATATTTGGGCGTCGGGTGGTCAATCCTGCCGGTTGCAGCCGCAACGTTCCTCCTTGCCGTTGCCCTCGTCGTTGTCCGAAGAATTCCTGCTCTCCACCAGCCGGTCCTGCCTTGGCGTGCTGCGTTGACCTGGACAAATCGAATGCCGCTCCTGGCCGGTGTCGGCTTTGGCATCGGCGCACTGTCAATAGCAATTCAACTCCGCACCGCCTTCGGCAGGCCGGACAACATTTCACAGACGTTTGACAACGTCTTTCATCTCAACGCAGTCCGTTACGTTCTGGATACCGGAAATGCGTCATCCATGACGCTGACAGCGATGACCAATGGAGACAACCCGCCATACTTCTACCCAGCTGCATGGCATGGGTTGGCCTCACTTCTCATTCAACTCACCGGCGCCCCTTTGCCGGCCGCTGTTAATGTCCTGAACCTTTGCATCGCTGCAGGCGTCTGGACCTTGGGTTGCATGTTTCTGGTGTGGACCTTGGTCGGCTCGAACCCCTACGCCGTAGGTGCGGCTGGTGTTTTGGCGGCCGGGTTCGGTTCCTTCCCAATCCTGCTGCTGGACTTTGGTGTTTTGTACCCCAACTTCCTTTCAGTCAGCATGCTTCCCGCGGCCTTGGCGTGCGTGAGCCTCTTCTTCGGTAACCGCCAGCTTCGGAACGTCGGTCCCGTTGCCAGGTACTTGTTGGCCCCCATCGCAGCCCTTGGGGTGGCGATTGCGCACCCTAACGGGGTGATGTCGCTGTTTGCCCTCTCAATCCCAATTCTGATTGCGGCCTGGGTTTGCCTTGCAGTCGAACGACGCAGGACCGGTAGATCCGTCAAGCTGACACTGGTCGCCGGACTTGGCCTGCTGGCCACACTGGGCGTCATGGCTGTGTTGTGGAAGATCATCAGGCCTCCCGCTGTGGCGGCGTTCTGGTTGCCCGTGCAGACCCAAGGCCAGGCTCTAGGTGAAATACTGACCAACTCCGCCATGCAACGTCCAGTTGCCTGGGCTGTGAGCGCTCTGGTGGTTATTGGGCTGGTCAACGTCATCAGGCGTCCTGCGACAGCTTGGTTCGCGGGATCGTTCGTCGTCATCGCCGCGCTGTTCGTGGTCGTGTCAGCCGGACCGGCAGGTCGGCTTCGGGATCTCCTGACCGGGGTGTGGTACAACGACAGCTACCGTCTTGCGGCGCTCTTGCCCGTCGTTGGGGTGCCGCTGGCGGCCCTCGGCGCTGGTTGGCTCGTTCAAATCCTGCAGGAGCGGCTGATCAGCAGGCTAGGGCACAGGGTTTCCCCTATGGGCCGTCCGGCGGTTCTGCACAGCGTCGGCCCCATCATATTGTTCGTCGTCGTCGGCATACTCCAGGCACCACCGATGGTTACCGCGGTTTTGTCCGCCCAGGCCAACTACTCGACTACCCCCGACTCCCCTTTGGTCAGTTCGGACGAGATGGCCATTATCCAGGAGCTCGACGACTTTGTCCCGTCCGATGCAACAGTCGCAGTGAATCCCTGGACGGGCGGTGCCATGGCCTTTGCCATCGCCGACCGCAACACGACTTCCAAGCACACCCTGACCACCTACACAAAAGCCATTGAACTCCTGAATGACAAGTTCCGTGAAGCAGCCACTGACCCCGCAGTGTGCTCGGCGGCACGGGCCGGCAACGTCCGGTATGTTCTCGACTTCGGCACCCGCGAGGTTCATGGCGGGAACCACGGGTTCCAGGGATTGCAAATCCCCGATGCAACTCCGGGATTCAAGCTCCTGGCCCAACACGGTGAAGCAAAGCTGTTTCAAGTCACTGCCTGTCAGTGAGTGCGGTCCATCCCAATCACTCCTTCAAAGCTCGGCGCAATTCGGGCATTGAGCCCGTCCACTCGAGGTGCTGGTCAACACCGTCACCAGAACTCAGAGTTGCAGTTTCCTTGAAAGGACAGGGGCCAAAGACTTGGCAAATGTGTTTGTGAGGTGGTTATCCCGGTATACGAGCACGTTTCCTATGACTGCCGGACACGTATCCGCCCGGCACATGTAGTCAGCGAGGTCCAGGACCTCAACGCCCGACACCTGATCTGCGGCCCTTTTCAGTGGGTCGTCGCCCCTGTCCTTCTTGGGCCGGTCCACCTGGCATTGGGGCGAGTCGGGGCTCCTGCGCGCGACACAATCGGGCACAGAAAAGGCGGGATAAGGATTGTCGAGGACAACAGCAACCCGGAGGCCCTCATTCCTAAGCGGTCTTATGAGATCAACGTAGCCTTTCACCAAGGAATCAGTCGATTCCCACCGCCAGTGAAGGGCCTGCTCATAACCCTGGGGTACCATCCCGGATATAACCACCAGGTTTGGCCGGAGGGCCAGAATCCTCTGCAACGAGACTTGGTTCTGCGCCGAACAGTTGTTGTAGACGGTGGTCTCATCGGCGGGTGGCACGGCACTGAACGGACACCCGTTACGGACCATCGCATGTACCTGCCACCCGGTCGGTTTTCCTGCGAGCACCAAAGAATCCACAAACTGTGCAGCGTGGGAGTCACCCACGATCACCATGCTTTTCGAAGGATCCGTCACGCCGTAGATGCATCGTTCCGTGCCCATAACGGCAGGATCGTAGACACCGCAATCATCTCCGGCCGTGATGGGCACGTCCTTTAGCGCCAGCGAAGGTTCCGGCCGCATCGGCATACCAGCCGGGACGGGTATTTCACGCCCGGGGTCAAATGCCATGGCACCCGGATATTCACGGATGTTGAGGAGACCCTGCAATTCCTGGGATTTGGCTTCCACGATGCCCCACGGAACCAAAGCCGACCCAGACGTTGCGACCACTACGCCCACTGCCACGAGGAATGTTGCAGCAGGGCGGAAGCGTGCCTTCTTCCCACGCGCCGAAGCAGGCTTGGGCCGATGACGAACATACCTAAACCGCTGCTCGACAAAATAATAGGAGAGTATTGCAAGAATGATACTCAGTGCCACGACGACGGCACCGTGGACCCACCCGGGCTCACGGCCGAGGAAAAAGACATAAAAAACCACGACGGGCCAATGCCACAGGTACAAAGAGTAAGAGATGTCGCCTACGAACGTGATCGGCCGGAAACTCAACAGGGAAGATACTGAGTGAAATCCCTGCGCCCTGTCCTGGCCGCCGCCCGCTGAAAGGATCAAGATCGTGGCGGCAACCGGGAGCAAGGCCACGTAGCCCGGGAAGGCAAGTGACGTGGAGAACGTGAAGGCAGCGCAGACAATGCCTGCCAGCCCGGCCCACCCAGCCAGAATCCCGACTTTCTCTCCCGGCCGGCCCTTCCGGAGGAAGAGAGCAGTCAACCCGCCGGCGCCAAGTTCCCAGATGCGGGTACTGGTGGCAAAGTAGGCAATTTCGTGGTCGGAAGCAGACAGAAAAATACTGTGGACAAAGGAACCGGCTGTGAGCGCGGCAATTACAGCAACGGAGACAGATGTTGCGTCCCTACCGAACTTCCGGGCGAGAAACGCCCCTGCAAGAAGCAGAATCGGTATGACGATGTAAAATTGTTCCTCAACGGCGAGGGACCAGTAGTGCTGGACCGGAGAGACCAAGGCCGTGGCCTGGGCATAGCTGTTTGCGCTAAACGCCTGATTCCAGTTCTGGATTTGGAGCCCTGACGCAATCACGTCCAGGCTGATCGACTGCCATCTGCTTTGCGGGAGCAGAACCACGGTGCCCAGAACGATGGCCAAGAGCACGACAGTCGCGGCAGGCAATAACCGCAGAATCCTTCGTTCGTAGAACGAATGGATATTCAGGCGGCTAGAGTTCCCTATCTCTCGAACGAGTGATCCGACGATCAGGAACCCTGAGATCACGAAAAAAACATCAACGCCGACGAAACCTCCGGGGAGCGCCGAAGGCCAAATGTGGTAGACGATGACCAAACCGACGGCAACTGCCCGGAGGCCCTGAATATCAGGGCGCGGTCCTTTTGCTGCCCCGGTGTCCGGGCTTGATCGAACGTGCCGGCCGACAAGGGTCCCAGACGTGCGGGGCATCAGGACGGCACCTTAGGTTCGGGGCAATCCTGCAGGAACCGGCCGTTGTGGACCCGCTCAGGACCGAAGTATCGCAACTGCGTCATGAATCGAGCCATCGAACTTCACGTTGCCATGCTCAAGCAGGATGCCTCGTTCGCAAATCCTCGAGACCAGATCGAGGTCGTGGCTTACCACCACCAATGTCTTGCCATCACGCGCGAGTTCCTGGATCTTATCGATGCACTTTCGCTGGAAAGGCTCGTCGCCAACGGCAAGGATCTCGTCAATGAGGAATACTTCGGGGTCGGTGTGGACCGCCACGGAAAAAGCGAGTCGCAAATACATCCCAGAGGAGTAGAACTTAACCTCAGTGTCAATGAATTGGCCGATCTCCGAAAATTCTACGATCTCGTCGAACCGGTCTTTGACCTGCTGTTCAGTCATGCCGAGGATGGCACCGTTAAGGAAGACGTTGTCCCGTCCGGACAGGTCAGGGTGGAAACCGGCACCAACCTCAATCAGCCCGGCTACCCGCCCCCTCGTCTTGACCGTGCCCGTGTCGGGCAGCATCACACCCGAAATATGTTTTAGCAAAGTAGATTTGCCAGAGCCATTGAGACCCAACAGGGCTACCGTTTCGCCGGCCTCGACCTCAACAGAAACGTTTTTCAAGGCATGGAACTTCTCGGATAAGTCGCCCTTTCGGCCCTTGGCCAGCCACACCACTGCCTCCTTCAGGGACCTGGTGTGGCGCAATACGAATTGCTTGCTGATATTCGAAACTTCTATCGCCGTGACCACTTACAGCTCCTGTGCAAAACGGCCCTCAAGGCGCCGAAAGGTGTACTGACCCAAAACAACAATGACCACCGCGACCACGAGCCCAACAGGCAGCCACAGGCTAAAGAGGTTCGGGGGCATGGCTACCGAACCGTCAGTCGTCGGAAACCAGAACGCGTAGTGGAACAACTCCACCCCAATGGTGATCGGGTTTGCTTGGTACACGGCAAATGCAGTGCTTCCAAGCTTCTGCTCAACCATGGACCATGCGTACATGACGGGGGAAGCCCAGGTGGCAACCATCAAGAGCATATCCACGAGGTTTTCCGAGTCGCGGAAGTACACGTTGGCTGCACCGAAAAGCAGACCCAAGCCTGTCGCGAGAAGTCCCACGATGATGAATCCGGCGACGGCAGCCAAGAGTTGTACGGGATTCGGATGCCATCCCGCGAAGACGCAGCCCACGACGAGAACCACGAGTTGGGGGAAGAAGTGCACTGCAGACACCCAAACGGATGCTACGGGAAACAATTCGCGCGGAAGATAGATCTTCTTGATCAGGTTTCCGTTCATCACGATGGACCTTGCCGCGTTGCCCAATGCCTCGGAAAAGAAATTGATCAGGACGATGCCGGAAAACAGGTAGACGGCATAGTTTGCCAACCCGTCCGGATTCCTGGCGCTCCGCTCCAACCCAAGGAAGATTCCCAGGGCCACATAGAAGACTATGAATTGGACGCCCGGTTTTACATAGGACCAGAGGAGGCCGAGAACAGAGCCCCGGTACCTGACTTTTAGTTCTTTCCGCACCAGCAGCTTGAGCAGGAAGCTTGATTGCTTGATGTCCCGCAGTCCCCCGCCCAGTCCAGGCGTGGTCAACTCACTGGTCGAAATTACGCTCACTTGATCTCATTCTGCGTATGCTGCTCGAACGTCTTCCTCCACGACTCGATCGACGTCAGATCGTTCACGGCTGCCTTGTACTTCGTGCTGAGCGCAGGCCATTCCTTAAGTAGCGCCGCGTGAAGGCGACCGCTTTCGGCCAGCATCTTCCTCAGCCGCTTGGGATCACGCCGATACCATGAAGCGCCGGTTCCTTCAGCATTTGAGACCACCGCACTGTCGTACTGCGCCATCCGCCACCAGCGATTGTCCTGATGCGCCACTGTGGCCTGCGGGCGCTCAGCACTGGTACCCGTGACAGGCTTGACCAACTGCCGGGCAATGGTCTTGGCAGCCCAAGGCAGGAGTGTGATCCTCGAAGGTTGGGACGGCCCGTGCCCGCGGCGGGGCGGTTTGTCCATCTTCGGGGCCGGAAAGTCTTCCGGATCCGGCCGGAACACAGCATCGGAATGCGCCGACATCATCTCTCGGATTTCCGGCAGTTTGGTCGACAACAGGCCGGGCAGGGCATCCGGCCCCTTCAACACATCTTCCAATGCCCATTGCCTGCCCTGCGCGGTGGCGTATTGCATGGAAACCATGTGCTTGACGTCGCCGTACTGGGAAGCTTTGACAACTTCACCGCCGAATTCGTACGGGCTGTGAAGCAAGGCGGCCACAACGCGGTTCCGGGAGTGGAAGTAGGCCTGCCAACCAACCAGGTCGTCCTTGTCGATCCAAGAGACGTGCCACACGGCAGATCCCGGCAGCGAAACCGTGGGGTAGCCGTGTTCCTTTGCCCGCAAACCGTATTCAGCGTCGTCCCACTTGATGAACAGCGGGAGTGAGAGCCCAATGTCGCGGATAACTTTGGTGGGGATCAAGCACATCCACCAGCCGTTGTAGTCGACGTCGCAGCGCCGGTGCAGCCACGAAGTCTGCCGCAGGTTGGACGACAGGAAGTCGTGCCCGAGGATCATATCCTCGCTGGGAAGTGCCGGTTGGAAGCGGTAGGGATTAACTACTTCGCCAAACGTGTGCAAAACAGTCCGGTTGTACAGGTCGAACATGTGTCCGCCAACAAGGGTTGGCGTCTTGCACCGGTCGGCAAAGGTGAGGAGGCGGATGATGCTTTCAGGTTCGACGACGATATCGTCGTCCATGAGCAGCACATAGTCACTGCCATTTTCGACGGCCTCAAACATCCCGCGGGCAAATCCGCCGGACCCACCCAGGTTGGACTGGTTGATGATGCGAAGCTTGCCGGCCAGGCTCGCTTTTACATCGTCGAAGCCGGGAGCGTCGGAAAGTTTCTGTGTGCCTTGATCAACGATGAGGATCTCTTGCACGTGGGCAAGGGCCTCGGCGCTGTCGGCCAAGAGACGGAGGTTGTTCAGGCAGAAGTCCGTCTTGTTGAGTGTGGTGATCTGGAGAGTTACCGACCCCGGGGTGCTCTCAACAGTGGGCCCTTGCCATTCCGCGTCAAGCATGATCAGGGGCTCAGTTCCGGCCAACAGGTCGAACCAGTACCATCCACCATCTCCGAAGGGAGCCAGCGACAGTTCAAAATGGCTTTCCGAGATTCCTTCGACACGGCGGGTATCAACGCGCTGCAGTGACCCCCGGGCATTGGACTTGTAGACAATGACAGAACCGGCACCCTGAGTCCGGACCTGCAGCCGGACGTTGTCCACCGTTGTCCACCGACGCCAATAGCTGGCCGGGAAGGCGTTGAAGTAAGTACCGAAGGAAACCCGCTCCCCCGACCGGACTGAGGTGGAGTGCCGCGAGAGGAAGTCCTCTACGTGTGCCTCTTTTGTCGGGCTGCTGATGGTCCGGGGCTTGACATCCTTCCCGTCCCCGTCGCCGATCGTCGGAAGTTGGATTCCGGTCGCCGTGCCCATGTCCATGTACAGAGGCGCCGTGTCCATCTGGCTTGCACTGGGCAAGATCACGCGCTGAAGGGTATCCCAGTTCCCGGAAATCTCTTCAGCCGCCGCAACGGCGGCCTTCTTCTGGTTCGCAGTTGACAAGCTCATGCGTCCACGCCTCCACTTTCCAGCTTCACGCCGCTTTCGTAATGCGGCCGGATCTTGTTGTCGAACATGCTCAGCGCGGATCCAATGGCCATGTGCATGTCCAGGTACTTGTAGGTGCCCAGCCTGCCGCCAAACAGGACGTCGGTTTCAGCGGCGGCAAGGTCGCGGTACTTGAGCAGGCGTTCCCTGTCCGCGGAGGTGTTGACGGGGTAGTAGGGCTCGTCGTCTTTTTCGGCGAATCGCGAAAACTCCCGCATGATGACCGTTTTTTCGGTCTGGTAGTCGCGCTCGGGGTGGAAATGGCGAGGTTCGATGACGCGGGTGTAGGAGACGTCGTCGTCGTTGTAGTTGACGACAGAGGTGCCTTGGAAATCGCCGACATCCAGGACTTCTTCTTCGAAGTCGATGGTGCGCCAGGAGAGGTCGCCCTCGGCGTAGTCGAAGTAGCGGTCCACCGGGCCGGTGTAAACCACGGGAATCTTGCCGACCACCTTGTTCTTGCTGTAGTCGTGCGACTCGTCGAAGAAGTCGGTGTTCAGGCGCACCTCGATGTTCGGGTGCTCGGCCATTTTCTCGATCCACGCGGTGTAACCGTTGGTGGGCAGGCCCTCGTACTTGTCATTGAAGTACCGGTTGTCGTAGTTGTAGCGCACGGGCAGCCGGGAGATGATGCCCGCCGGCAGGTCCTTTGGATCCGTCTGCCATTGCTTCCCCGTGTAGTGCTTGATAAAGGCCTCGTACAGAGGACGGCCAATCAGTTGGATGCCCTTGTCGTTGAGATTCTGGGGATCGGTTCCAGCCAGTTCCCCGGCCTGTTCCTGGATGAGGTCCCGTGCTTGGCCCGGGGTGAGGTTGGCCCGGAAGAACTGGTTGATAGTGGCCAGGTTGATGGGCAGGGAGAACACCTCCCCCTTGTGGACGCCGTAAACCTTGTGCACGTAGTTGGTGAAGGTGGTGAACCTGTTGACGTATTCCCACACGCGCTCGTTTGACGTGTGGAAAAGGTGGGCGCCGTACCGGTGGATTTCAATACCGGTCTGCTCTTCCTTTTCGCTGTAGGCGTTGCCGCCGATATGGTGGCGGCGGTCGAGGACGACGACCTTCAGGCCGAGCTCGCTAGCGGCCTGTTCTGCGATTGTCAGGCCAAAAAAGCCGGACCCTACAATGACGAGGTCAGCGGTCACAAAATCTCCTGGTTTGAATACGGGCAGCACAATGGAGTGCATCGTCTGCTGTTCTAGCCTACCCGAGGGACCGGAGCGTCCGTCGAATCTCCTCCGCCCCTGTGATCGGCCGCACAGGCAGTCATCACGCGGGCCGCAGCGCCCCGTCCCGTTCGATATACGAATCCCGTGTGCCGGGGCAGACCCATCGGCCGCCTTCGCTTATCAACGGTTGGCCCGCCTTACCCACCCAGCCGATGCGCCGGGCGGGGACGCCGGCCACAAGCGCGAAGTCCGGCACATCCTTGGTGACCACAGCGCCGGCAGCCACCATCGCCCATGCCCCGATGGTTACGGGCGCTATGCAGACTGCACGGGCTCCGACAGCAGCTCCCTCCCGGATCGTGACCCCCACTTTGTCCCAGTCATCCTCTGTCTTGAGGGTGCCATCCGGAGTCACAGCGCGGGGAAAGACATCATTGGTGAGGACCACTGCAGGACCAATAAAGACTCCAGCCTCCAGAACCGCAGGTTCGTATACCAGGGCGTAATTCTGCACCTTGCAGTTATCCCCGAGAACTACGCCCGGGCCGATGTAGGCGCCACGGCCCACAACGCAGTTCTCCCCCAGGCGTGCCGCCTCCCGGACCTGTGCGAGATGCCACACTTTGGCGCCTGTCCCGATGTGCGCACCTGGATCAACGTCAGCACTGTCGGCGATGGTGCCCAAAGGAGACTCCCCTGCTGCTCATGGCCCTCCTTTCGAGGGCCGGATGTAGCGATCCTAGCCGAGGCCCCCCGCCATGCAGGCAGGCCTACCGTGAGGAGTTTTCCACATAGATGCCGATGCGGCTCCACGTGGTCTCCTGACGTGGATAGCGTGACGCCATGCGCACAAAGGATTGGCACCCATGACCGTGCATTGCACATTGGTTGGTGGTCCGGGATCCGCACGACTCGGGCCCCCTCTCGAACTGTCCATTGTGGCCGCGCCCGGCACTGCTGGTGCGGAGATCAACGAGCAGTTGTCGAAGAAATTCGGCACCGGCGCGGTCACTGTGGAGGGGCAGGATCTCTGTTCGTTGGTATCAGGCATTCCGCCGCTGGTGGACGCTGCAATTCTTGTCGACGGCGGGGCCTCGCCATCGAGTCAAAGGCCGCGCCGTTCTTCGGCCGTTAGTACGGAGGCCCCGCTGGCCCTCGCCATTCACAGCGGAGCCGCCGCAGGGACAGTCGTACCAATCCGGCGTGGCAGCTACACCATCGGCCGGAGCGGCACACGCATTGTCATCCAGGATCCGGAGTTGTCCCGCGAACACGCGCGCATTGTTGTCACTGACACGGACATCATCCTGATCGACCTGGACAGTGCGAACGGCACCTACGTCGATGGTGAAAGGATCCGGAACGCCGTGATCTCCACGGATTCAGGCATCAGGTGCGGGCAGTCAACCATGTCGCTGGTGTTTTCGGACCTGCCGGAGAGAGTGCTCTCAGATGCCGGAAGATCCGTGGCCGAACCCATCGTGGTCTCCGGCCGGGCTGAACCTGGCAACCGAGTGCTGCTCCTGCTGGCCGCAGTTCTCCCGCTGGCTATCGGCGTGGGGCTGGCAGTCTTCACCGGGATGTGGATGTTTCTCGCCTTCTCGGCGGCGTCCGCTCTTTCCGTTCTCGTTCCCATCATCGGCGGCTGGCGGCAGAGGCAGCAATTGTCAGCTGCCGTAAAAACAGCGGTGAGGGAAGACCGGGAGCGCCGACGGCGGTGCGCGCCGTCCCTTGCCGTCGTTGCCTTGGCAGCGCACCGGGGAACGCAGACGCCCGTTCCCGGTTCCGCTTCCGACGGCGTGTGGCTGAGGTTGGGCGAAATGGAACAGGAGGCCAACGTCCGGGTTGAGCCGGCAGACGCCGTCCGAACGATTCCTTGGGCGGGCAGAGTCCCAGTCCTCCTTGACCCGCGCCGGCCGCTCACTGTTGTCGGCGGCTCTTCAGCGGGGGTCGACGGCGCTATCCGTTCCCTTCTCATGCAACTTGCGGGCTACCCACTGGCCGTTACAACGGGGGTGGTCATCCACGGGCAGCCGGAGAATCTGCCGTTGGCCGCACGGTACCTTCCCGGGGTAACCCTCACGGGAACAACTGACGCCGGCCTCCGGGTTATCGGCGGCGGAGGTCCGTCCGGTTCAGAGCGGACCGTCTTGTTCATTCGCAGTGCGGGGCCGGCCACAGCGGGTGACCTTGAGGTTCGTGCAGCCGCTTTGGAACGGGGGTGGCAGGTTCTTCATTTTCTTCCGGAAGAAACCGCATCTCCGGCAGCTGATGTGTTCTTGTCCGAGCGCAGGTCGGTCATGCTCCAAGACCACGGCGAGACGCTTTTTGTCGCGGATCTGGTACCGGATGAAGTGTTCACCGCGCTGTGCCGACGCCTGGCGAAGGCCCCGAAGCAGGCGGACGGGCCGGTGCGGTCAATTCCGGACACCTGCGGTCTTGGCGATGTCCTGCCCCTGACTGTGGCGGAAACCGCGCGCCGCTGGGAATCGAATGCGGCAAGGGACGGACTCCCGGTGCCGCTGGGCCTGGGTGTGGCCGGGACAAAGACCGTGGATCTCCAGGCTGACGGCCCCCATTTGCTCGTTGCGGGCACCACCGGCTCGGGAAAGTCGGAACTGCTCCGGACCCTTACCTTTGCTCTCGCCCTGAGCTACCCTCCGGAGCGCATCAACTTCTACTTCTTCGATTTCAAAGGTGGCTCGGGCTTGGGCCCGCTCAGTGGCTTGGTCCACTGCGTCGGCCTCCAAACCGACCTGTCCACCTCCGAAATGGAGCGCACTCTCGTGTCGTTGCGGGCCGAAGTCAGGCTCCGCGAAGAACACCTCTCTGCAGCGGCGGTCCCGGACATCGCAGCCTACCGCTCCTCGCCAATGGCCGAGGACTTCGTCCTCCCCCACCTTGTCATCATCATCGACGAGTTCAGGATGCTCGTTGAGGATGCTCCGGAAGTGCTCCGTGAACTGTTGCGGATCGCTTCCATAGGGCGGTCGCTGGGCATCCATCTGGTGATGGCAACGCAGAGGCCCCAAGGAGCACTGACAGCCGATATCCGGGCGAACGTCACGTCCAGCATCGCCCTTCGCGTGCAGTCCGAGATGGAGTCAATGGACATCGTCAACTCGAAGGCCGCGGCGGCCATCGGTGTTGACGCTCCTGGCCGCGCCTTCCTGGCACGCGGAACGGAACCTGCCGAAGAGTTCCAGGCCGCATGCTTGGCCTCCCAGTCCGAGGATCCGCCGCGAGATACCGTCGTCGTCCAGCCGACAGCGGTGTACCTCGCTTCCCGGGAAGCAACGGACCTTACACAAGCAGGCCCTGCGCCAACGCCTGCTAAGGCAGCGGCTCCACTGGTGGCGCTCGTCGAGTCCCTTTGCGTGGCCCAGGCGAAACGGGTTCCCCGGCGACCAGTGGCCCCTCCCCTGCCGGAATACCTGGAAGAACCGGCCGGGGACTTGTCAGCCCCTGGATCCGCGGTGGCCGGGCCCATGTCCGGTGGACCTGGAGATGACGAAGGCACTGTGGACCTGGGACTGATGGATCTGCCCCATAAGCAAAAGGCGGCGACCTTAACCTGGAGCCGCGTCAACCATGGCCACGCCGCCTTCATTGGCAGCTCCACCTCCGGCGCGACGGCAGGCCTTGAACTGACGGCCAGGAGATTGCTGGCCAGCCCGTCCGAGGCCCATTTCTATTTCCTGGACAGCACGGGGAGCCTTTTGCCCTTCGCGCAAGTCAGTCGGGTCGGAGCCCACGCCGGTGTGCACGAGCTGCGCCGCGGAGTCCGGATCCTGGAGCGGCTTACCCGTGAACTCAGCAGGCGCCTCAGCCGGCCGGCCGCCGGGGAAGTACCCCTTGTTCTCATTGTCTCGGGCTGGGGCTCATGGGTCTCAGCCCTCCGGTCCGGCCCGCTGGCCTGGGCCGAAGACTTGGTCCAGGACCTCGTCCGCGACGGAAGCAGGGCAGGGATAACAATGCTGCTTTCCGGTGAACGGGAACTGGTTACCGCCAGGTTCTACGGCTCCATCCCCAACCGCTTCTACTTTCCGTCCGGCTCCACCGAAGAGAGCCGCGCCGCCTGGCCCCGGATGCCGTCCATTCCCGCCGTCGCGGGAAGGGCTGTTGTATTTGGTCCCGCAGCGGACGGCGGCCCGGCTGTCTGCCAGTTCTACCGACAGCCATTCGTTGGCCCAGGGCAGCCCTGCGCTGGCAGGAGCGCTTACCTGCCTGCGTCATCGCCACCGTTCAGGGTGGAGCCCCTCCCGGCTAAGATCACCACCGGCGAGGTCGCAGCACGTGCGGGGGGCACCCCGTCGGGGACCGCAGGGTCACGGACCGATCCCCGGAACGGGCAACCAGGAGCCGCAAGGGCCTCCGCAGCGTCAGGACAGGCCCGGGCCGTCCTCCTGGGCGTGGCGGGCGATGAACTGGAGGCAACGGCTCTCCGGATTCCGCCCAGCGGCGTAGTGGCAGTTCTCGGCGCTCCAGAAAGCGGTAAAAGCAACGTGTTGAGCGCCATGAAAAGGCTCAATCCCGATAAAAAATGGTGCTCGAGTCCCCCGCCGCACGAGGCCGAAGGAGACTTTTGGAAGGACGTGCTTCAGCAGGCAGAAGCGGGTGCACTGCCGCCAGAAACGCTGCTGCTGGTTGACGACATTGACCTTCTTGACCCGCCGGCAGTGAAGGACCTGGGCCACCTCAACGCTTTGGGCTATTCGCTCGTGGTCACCGCCGGTTACGGCCCTGTGCTGCCGCAACGCGTTCCCTTAATCCTGAACGCGCGGGCGGCCGGCCTCGGACTTCTGTTGTGCCCGCGGTCCATGGCTGACGGTGACCTGTTTGGGGTCCGCTTTGAGGTTGAGGCCAATCCACCGCCGGGACGCGGCATCCTGATTTCCGCGGGACGGTCCTGTCCCCTTCAAGTGGGATGGGCAGGTGCCGCGGGCTGAACCAGCGAATCTTCCCCGCCGCCGTCACGCAATCCAGGCGTATCAGGCAGGGTACCAACGCGGTCAGAGGGCAGGCGGCGGACTGCCGGTACGGGATGCGTGGCTGATTACCTTGTTGGAGAACAGGAGGACGATCGCGACGCCGGCCGGAACCACCATCGCCAAGCCGGCAAGAACCAGGCCGCTGGTCAGGGTGGGAACACCAATCGTTAAGACGAACAGTTGGGCCACCAGGGCCGCCGCCCGGGTCCACCTGTACCCGCGGTAAAGGAAGACGGATACGGCGAACAGCCAGGCGGAAAAGGCCAGCAGGAGGCCCAAGGTGAAGACGGCGCCCCACAACGAGAGCACGGGGCTGCCGGTGAACAGCTCGTAGCCGTACCAGGCGGCCGCCACCAGCAGGGCGATTGCTTCGGCACCGGCAATAAGCGCCACTACTCTTGCCGCGGCAGGTGCGGCTGCGGGATGTTTACCAGCCGGACGGCCGGGCCCGTTGCAGGGGTGGTCCGGAGACGTGGGGGCACCTTCTGGGTTTACCGGGGGTCTTGACACACTGGCACCCTACCGGACATAGTCGGACACTGGTGAGGGCAGGAGCCGCCACTGTGATGTATCGCTCAGGTTTCCACTGATATCAGGCGTTATTACCCCTTGTTTACACAGCGTTAACATGACAGGCTTGATGCAGATGACCAAGGGGGCCCAGAGGGCCCCTTTCCTTTGTAGCCACTAGTGAATAATTTCACAAAGGGCACTTCCCAGAAATGGAGCAACTGATCAGCATGGATTGGCGTAACCGCGCAGCGTGTCTCGACAAGGACCCCGAACTGTTCTTCCCCGTCGGAAACACAGGCCCGGCCCTCCTGCAGATCGAGGAAGCCAAGAGCGTCTGCCGCCGGTGCCCTGTAGTGGACACGTGCCTCCAATGGGCCCTCGAATCCGGCCAGGACGCCGGCGTCTGGGGCGGCATGAGCGAAGATGAGCGCCGCGCCCTGAAGCGGCGTGCCGCCCGCGCACGCCGCGCCTCCTAGGAGGCCCCCGCCGGCACCGTCCAGCGCACCGTTGTAAACAGAGGCCCCGGGTCGATCCGCAAGGATCGGCCCGGGGCCTCTTTCGTTTTTCCTGCCACTCCATACCTGCCGGCTTACCACAGCGGCGGCTCCCGGAGTGGTCCTTCGCCTACTTCCCGTGCAGGCTGAGCCTGATTTTGACCTCGGTTCCGCCGCCCTCGCGGCGTTCCCAGGTAATGGTGCCGCCCAGTTCACTGGTGACCAAAGTCCGTACGATCTGCAATCCAAGCCCTTCAACGTGGGGTGTCTCAGGGAGCCCCACGCCGTCGTCGGCTATGGTTACGGTCAGCTCCTCGCCGTCTTCCCCCTCGGACCTGTCGGCCAGGAGCCACACTGTCCCGGCCCTGCCCTCAAGGCCGTGTTCAACTGCGTTGGTCACCAGTTCGTTGATGACCAGGGCCAGCGGCGTGGCCAGGTCGCTGGGGAGCTCACCGAACGTGCCCGAGCGTTCGGTCCTTACCTGCTGCGACGGGGACGCCACCTCAGCGGACAGCCTGAACTGGCGCCCGATCAGCTCGTCGAAATCAACGCTCTGGGTCAGGCCCTGCGACAGTGTTTCGTGCACCAGGGCGATGGTGGCCACGCGGCGCATCGCCTGCTCCAGCCCCTGCTTGGCCTCATCGCTCACCATCCGCCTGGACTGCATCCGCAGCAACGCAGCCACGGTCTGGAGATTGTTCTTGACCCGGTGGTGGATCTCGCGGATGGTGGCGTCTTTGGTCACCAGCTCCATTTCCCGCCGTCGCAGTTCCGAGACGTCCCGGCAGAGCACCAGCGCACCGAAGCGCTGCTGCTCATCGCGCAGTGGGATGGCCCGCAGGGACAGGCTGACGCCGCGGGATTCGATCTCGCTGCGCCAGGGCATCCGTCCGGTCACCACAAGGGGCAGTGTCTCGTCGACCATCCGCCGGTCCTTGAGGAGTCCGGCGGTCACCTCGGCGAGGGAGCGTCCCTCCAGGGATTCGCCATCGCCGAGGCGGCGGAACGCGGAGACACCGTTGGGGCTGGCGTACTGCACCACGCCCTCGGCATCAAGCCTGATCAGGCCGTCCCCGACCCGGGGTGCGCCCCGACGCGAACCGGTGGGTGAGGCGAAGTCCGGCCACAATCCCAGGGTGCCCATTCGCAGCAGGTCATACGCGCACTGGCGGTAGGTCAGCTCCAGCCGTGACGGCATCCGGGAACTGGACAGGTCCATATGGGTGGTGACCACCGCAAGCGTCCGCCCGTTCCGGACCATGGGGACAGCCTCCACCCGAAGCGCCATCTCACTGTTCCAGTTGGTTTCGCTGGACCGCTCAATGGAGCGGCTGTTCCAGGCCTTGTCCACCAGCGGCTGCAGGTCCGAGCGGATCCCCTCCCCCACGAAGTCGCTGTGGAACGCGGTATGCGTGGTGGAGGGGCGCACGTGTGCCAGCGCGATATAGCCAAGCTCCGGGTGGGGGAACCACAGTGCCAGGTCGGCGAACGCCAGGTCCGCGACCATCTGCCAGTCCCCCACCAGGAGGTGCAGCCATTCGGCATCGCCCGGCCCGAAATCAGCGTGTTCCCTGATGGGGTCCGTAAAGATTGCCACTGCACCTCCAGTTGCGACGCCGCATTGCTAGCGTCGGACGATTGACCTCAAGAGCCTCAATGCTACCGACAGTGAGGCCATGTCGTCGGCCTCCAAGGCGTTCACTTCGTCGAACATGCTCTTTGCCCTGCCCAGCTGTTCAGCATTTTGAGCCTCCCAGTCCTTGAGCCGCGCCTCCGGTGAGTCGGCGGCGGATGTCGCGTCCAGCACCGCCGTCGTCATGTCCGACACCGTTGAATACAGATCGTCGCGCAAGGCAGCCCGCGCCAGCGCCTGCCACCGGTCCTGCCGGGGCAGGCTGCTGATCCGTTCCAGCAGCGAATCCGCGTGGAACCGGTTGAACACGGTGTAGTAGGTGGCCGCGATCACCTCCACCGGGTCCTTGCGGGACCGGGCGATCTTGGCGACATCGAGAAGCACGAAGCTCTCAAACAGCTCGGCCCAACGCAACGCCAAACCTTCCGGCAGTTCCCATTCGCGGCCCTTCGCCAGCCAGTCGGCCACCCGTTCGCGGTCATCGCCGCGCAGGTAGTCCAGCAGGCGGGCCCGCATCGGATCCATGAGCGGCTTAAACTCCGCCACTACGTCAGCGATGGGGCGCGAAACGCTTTCCTGGCCCAGCAGCCATCGGACCGCACGATCCAGGAGCCGGCGAATATCCAAATGGACGGTGCTCCAGTGCTCCGTAGGGAACGCAGCCGGCAGGCTGTTCAGGTCCGCGACCATCGCATCCAGTTCGTACACCTCCCGCAGCGCCACGAACGCCTTGGCGACGGCCACTTCGCTGGCCGACGTTTCCTCCATGACCCGGAAGGCGAAGGTGATGCCGCCGAGGTTGATCATGTCGTTGGCCACCACGGTGGCGATGATCTCGCGTCGCAACGGATGCGTGTCCAGCTCCGCGTCAAAGCGTTCGCGCAGCTGGTGCGGGAAGTAGGATCGCAGCGTGTCCCGGAACCAGGGATCGTCGGCCAGGTCGCTGTCCCGAAGCGCCGACGCCAGCTCGATCTTGGCATAGGCGGCCAGCACCGACAGTTCAGGTGATGTCAGGCCCTGCCCCTGCTGGAGGCGCTCACGCAGGGTTTCGGTCGTCGGCAATGCCTCCAGGTCGCGCTTCAGGTCGGCGCTCTTCTCCAGCCAGTCCATGAGCCGCTCGTAGCTCGGGCTCCACTCCGCCACCCGGCTGCGGTCGTTCAGGAGCAGGATGTTCTGGTCGATGTTGTCTTCCAGGACCAGCCGGCCCACCTCGTCGGTCATGGACGCGAGGAAATCTGCCCGTTCGTCCGCCGGCAGCTTGCCCGCGGTGACCATCCGGTCAACGAAGATCTTGATGTTGACTTCGTGGTCGGAGCAGTCCACGCCCGCAGAGTTATCGATCGCGTCAGTGTTGAGGATGACTCCCTGCAGTGCCGCCTCAATGCGGCCGCGCTGGGTCATGCCGAGGTTTCCGCCTTCACCCACCACCTTGACGCGCAGGTCCCGGCCGTTGACGCGGATGGCGTCGTTGGCTTTGTCCCCCACCGTTGCGTTGGATTCGGAACTTGCTTTCACGTAGGTGCCGATGCCGCCGTTGTACAGCAGGTCGGCCGGCGCAAGCAGGATGGCCCTGAGCAGCTCCGGCGGGCTGAGTTCGGTCGTTTCGGCCGGCAACCCCAGCGCCGCCCGTACCTGCGGGGACACGGGAATGGACTTGACCTGCCGGGCGAAGACGCCGCCGCCTTCGCTGATCAACGCCTTGTCGTAGTCGTCCCAGGAGGACCTGGGCAGGTCGAACAGTCTCTGCCGTTCTGCGAACGAGGAGGTCTCATCCGGCGTGGGATCCAGGAAGATGTGCCGGTGGTCGAATGCCGCAAGCAGGCGGATGTGGCGGGACAGGAGCATCCCGTTGCCGAACACGTCACCGGACATGTCGCCCACGCCCACCACAGTGAACGGCTCGGTCTGCGTGTCGAGGTCAAGTTCGCTGAAGTGCCGCTTCACCGACTCCCAGGCGCCCCGGGCGGTGATGCCCATGGCCTTGTGGTCGTACCCCACGGAACCGCCGGAAGCGAACGCGTCCCCCAGCCAGAATCCGTACTCTGCGGACAGGCCGTTGGCAATGTCCGAGAAAGTAGCCGTTCCCTTGTCCGCCGCAACCACAAGGTAGGAATCGTCGTCGTCATGCCTAACAACGTTCGACGGCGGCACAAGCCGCTCGCCGTCACCTTCAGTGAGCAGGTTGTCAGTGAGGTCCAACAGGCCCCGAATGAACGTCTTGTAGCTTTCGACGCCTTCCGCCATCCAGGCCGCGCGGTCCGTTGCCGGATCCGGCAGCTGCTTGGCGAAAAAGCCGCCCTTTGCCCCGGTGGGAACGATGACGGCGTTCTTGACCGTCTGCGCTTTCACCAGGCCCAGGACTTCAGTACGGAAATCTTCCCGCCGGTCAGACCAGCGGAGGCCCCCACGGGCCACCTTGCCGAACCGCAGGTGCACCCCTTCAACCCTCGGAGAGTAGACCCAGATTTCGAACATGGGCCGCGGGAACGGCAGCCCCTCGATCCGGGCCGGATCCAGCTTGAAGCTCAGGTGCGGCTTGTCCTGGAAGAAGTTGGTGCGCAGGGTGGCCTCAATGAGGTTCCCGAAGGTGCGCAGCACGCGGTCGGCGTCAAGCGTGGCAACCTTCTCGATGGCGGCTGCCAGCTCCTGGCCCACGGACGCCTGGGCCCCGGCACGGCTCTCGTCGTTTATGGACGGGTCAAATCGGGCAGCGAAAAGCGCGATCAGGCCTCGGGTCACGTCCGCGTTCGCCAGGAGTGTGTCCGCCATGAACCCGAAGGAACTGCTGCTGCCCATCTGGCGCATATACCGGGCGTAAGCTCGCAGCACCGTGATCTGCCGCCAATGCAGGCCCTCCCGCAGCACCAGGCGGTCGAAGCTGTCCGACTCGGCCGCTCCCGTGACTGCCGCGCCGAAGGAATCGGCAAGGAGCTCTCCAGTGGTGAGCGGATCCACGCCGGCCGGGTATTTCAACCCAAGGTCGTAAAGGAAGAAGTCCCTGCGATCGGCGGTTTCGATCTCGAACGGGCGTTCATCCAGGACTTCCAGTCCAAGGTTGTGAAAGTACGGAAGGATCTGGCTCAGGCTCTTGGGTTCCAGCATGTAGAGCTTGACCCGGGCGTCCTCTTCCAAAGTGGCGCCTGCCCCTTCGGGCAGGTAGACGTGGACGCCGGGACGGTCCTGCCGGGCGCCGGTGCTCCGCTCGGCGGCGGCCCCGTACTTCTCGAAACGCGCAATATCCTCAAGCGCGTCCTCTACCTCATAGTCCACCCGGTAGCTGGCAGGAAACGCTTCGGCCCAGATGGCGGCAAGGTCCTTGGCCTCTGCCGCGTCCCGCCCTTCACGCAGGACCTCGGTGATGCCCTCGCTCCAGGACCTCGCTGCCCGCACAAGCCGCGTTTCCAGTTCGTCGCTGTTGACGTGGCTCACGTCGGCGTTCTTGGGCAGGCGGATGCGGAAGAACAGGCGTGCAAGGGCCGACTCGGTCATGCGCGCTTCGTAGTCGATCGAGACGGCCTGGAACGTTTCCCGCAGCTCTTGCTCAATGCGGAGGCGGACGTTGGTGGTGTACCGGTCGCGGGGCAGGTAGACGACGGCGGACATGAAGCGGCCGTAGATATCGGGCCTGAGGAACAACCGGGTGCGCCGCCGTTCCTGCAACTTCTGGATGCCCAGGGCCGTTGCCGCAAGGTCGGGGATTTCGATCTGGAACAGTTCATCGCGGGGATACGTCTCCAGGATCCCCAGCAGGTCCTTGCCCGAGTGCGAGTCCGGCGGGAAGCCCGCGGTTTGCAGCACGGCGTCGACCTTTTCGCGGACGATCGGAATGTCCCGAACCGACCCGGCGTAGGCACTGGTGGCAAAAAGTCCGATGAAGCGGCGCTCGCCGTTGACGTTGCCTGCGGCGTCGAAACTCTTGATTCCGATGTAGTCAAGGTAGGCCGAGCGGTGGACGGTCGAGCGGGAATTGGCTTTGGTAATGACCAGGGCGCGCTTTTCCCGTGCCTTCTTGCGGCCGGTGTCGGTGAGGTGCTGGATATGCGGGGAATCTGCGGCTGCCCGCAGCAGTCCGAGCCCGCTGTCTTCCCGCAACTCGAGGACGTCTTCGCCGTCAACGTTCAGGAGGTCGTATTCGCGGTAGCCCAGGAACGTGAAGTTCCCGTCATCCAGCCAGCGAAGCAGGTCCTTGGCCTGGCGCAACTCGGCGATCTGCGCGGGGTGGGCCACCTGGTCCAGGCTCCGGGCGATCTCCAAAGCTTTTTGGCGCATCTTTGGCCAGTCCTCGACGGCGGCCCGGACATCCTTGAGCACTCGGGTCAGGCCGGCAAACAGGGACGTCTTCGCTTCGTCCGAAATGCGCTGGATTTCGACGGCGATCCACGACTCCATATGGGAGGCGTTTTCACCTTGGGCGATGAGGTGGGAAAGGTTGGGCATAGCGGCCGTATCCCCGCTCGAAATACCCAAGTGGGCAGGAACCCTGTTGACCTTGACCAGCTCACCGCTTTCCCGGTTCCTGGTGGCGACGAAAAGCGGGTGGACCACAAGTTTGATGGCTGCGTGCTGCCGGACCAGTTCCGCGTTCACTGAGTCGACAAGGAAGGGCATGTCGTCGGTGACGACAAAAACCACGGTGCTGTCCTCTTCGTCGGCAATCGATCGAGATCTTTGCCTGTCCGGGCTGCCGGACCGACGCCGCCTTGTGATGCTCTTCGGCCCGGGCCGCCAGTAGCTCGCGAGGGTAGCTCCGGGCATCCTCCTCGGCCAAGTGCTGGTAGTAGTCCCCCATGAAACCCTCAAGGCCTTCAATGGAGAGGGGCTGATCCTCCACACCGGATCCAGACGACATCGACAACGCCTCCACTAGAGAAATTCGCCGCACCTTTGCAGCTCTTATGGCGAGCCTAGTCCTTTGCCCTTCGCCGTGGTGTGGAAGAAGACACAGAGGATTTCGGTTTTTGCTGGGCGGGTGCACAAACCAGTTCCCGGATCGCTTTGCGGAGTGCGGACTCCGGTGCACCTTCGTGCAGCAGGGAGCCCGCCAAGAGTGCGGCGTCCGCCGCGGCGGGGTCGTACGGCAGGAATGCGGTGAGCCCGGACGCGGGGCCGTATCTGTCCCACGCGTCCCGCAATTGGCGTTCGGGGCTTCTGCCGACGGCGGAGGCGCGCACCTTGTTCATGACGACCGTGGGTGAGGCCTGCGGAACGGCTGTTTCCAGTTCGGCGAGCGCACGCACCAGCCTTGGTACACCCACCGGATCCGCCGCCCCGACTGCATAAACCGTGTCGGCCAATTCCAATGCGCACAGTGTCGCCGCATTCCGCCGCGGCGCCATCGTGTCGAAGCTGAGCTCTTCATCGGCCTCGAGGCAGAAGCCCGTGTCGACCACCACAACATCCGCCATGTGCCTGGCCCGCTCAAGCACCGCAGCCAAGGCCGCAGCCCGGAGTTCGGTCCACCGGTCGGCGCGGGTTATTCCCGTAAGCACCTTGAACGTCCCGGACGTGGTGGCAACGGTGGAGGCCACCTTCCGAAGCGCATCAGTGTCCAGCGTCCCCTGGTCAGCGAGCCTGCACGCCTGGGCAACGCCGGCCGACTCATCGAGCAATCCCAGGACGGCCGCTACGCTTGCGCCATAGGTGTCGGCGTCGACAAGGAGGACCTCCCGGCCATCAACCGCCATCTCTCCGGCGATGTTGGCGGCAACCGTAGTCCTTCCCGGCGACCCCGCCGGACCCCAAACGGCGATGATCCTTCCGTTCCCGGCCCCGTCCGCGCCAGGCGGGGGGTCGACCGGATCGGTGGCCAGCGCAGCTCCGGTATCAGCTTCCGCGCTTAGCATGGCGGGGCGACCAAAACCGGTCAATTGGGAAACTGCGTCCGCTATCTTGTCCGAAAGCTCCGCGGACTGGACCCCTGTCAGCGCCGAGGCCACCCCGATCTTGCGGAGCCTGGCCGCTTCATCAGCGTTGTCGGTCAGGGCAATGATCGCAACACCGACAGCGCCAAGGCGGTCTACCAGGGAGGCCGTCAGCCCCTCGGAACCTTCAGCCACGACGGCGGCCCTGGCGAGCCCGCTCTGGCAGGCGGCCAGCAGTTCCGGAAGTTCCGCGCATCGCCGAACCACCGTGACGGGGCCGTGCAGCCGCTCAAGGCCGTCGACCACATCCTCCCGGCTTTGGCCCACGGTAACGACGGGAATGCTCATCGGGCGCCACCGGGGTTCCATACGACCGATATCTTTGCCTCATTGGCCTGGGCGCCGAGCAACGCCGGCATCTGATTGTCCTCCACCAAGACCATCAGCACTGTTGTCTTCGATGATCCGAGGGCCGTGGACCCCGTTGTCACCTCGCTGATCTCGGCACCAGGCAGGAGGAGCTTCGGCTCACTGAATCCGTTCTTGGCGTCCGGCTGCGCCACCCAGACGTCCACGCGGGCGCCGGCAACAGCCTGTGACGGCAACGTCTGCTCAATCGAGAGCGCTACGGGCTTCCTGTCCAGCCGGTCGACTTCACCAAGGCTTGCACGAGGAACAAGCTGGTCCTTGGCAATCCTCTGCATGGCGACCACGTCCTGTGGCAGCCCGTCCTCCACGGTGATGTAGTGCTGCTCGGTATCTCCCAGCCGGACCTTGGCGCGCACCACGTTCTCACGTGTCAGCCGTTCACCCACCGCAATGCCGTCCCGGGCGGCATAGACCTCGGTTGTCCGGTCCGCGCTGCCCACGAGAAAGACGACCCCGGCTACGGATACCAGGACCAGGAGAACGCCAACCAACAGCCGGGGGTCTTTCCACGATGGACGCTTGAGCCGCGCAGCACGAACGCTTGAATCAGGAACCATACCGTTCTCCCCCTTGGCATCCCGGACCCTCCCCACTGTGGCCGGACTCCTCATTGTTGCCGCAAGGCCCGTGGAACAAAAGTCATTTGCCCAAAACCCCCCAATATGTGGATAACGGGCACAAACTGCGCCACTTGATGGCAAAATGAGTCCATGCCAAGGTTTCTCACGCTCGCTGACGTCGCTGAGCAGCTTCAGATCAATTCGCCCGCCGCGTATGCCTTGGTGCGCAGCGGCGAGCTGAAGGCCATCCAGGTGGGCGGGAGGGGCCAGTGGCGGGTCGAAGAAAAAATGCTGGAGCAGTACATCCAGGACCGCTACGCCGAGGCCAGCCGCATGATTCAGGAGTCACGCGCAAAATCGATGTGACTGGCTTTGAGCACGCTTCAGCCCCTGCCTGCACCACAACGTACACGGCTGCCGCTACAGACTGCCCGTCTTGCGTGAGCTGATCATGGCAAGCCCGGCAAAGGGTATGGCGGACACCTGGCTTACGCCCTGGCTCCTTCGGACCTCTCCGGGCGTGACCTCCGCCAGGTCAATGTAGTCCCTTCCCACGCGGTCGATCACGCCGGCCAGGCGGACGGATCCTGCCGCACCGCCAACCGTGACCGCCAGTTCCACCCTGTCCCGCGCAAGGCCACGCAGGGAATGGGCGAGCCCAATCGACCGGCGGACCACAGAAGTCTCTGCCCGCGAGTGCCGTCCCAGACCGACGTAACGTGCCACGGCCGCATAAGGAACAAGCACCTGGTGCTGTTCTTCGTCCAGGACCAGAGCATCCGCCCCGGCATGGGTGAGTTCACCACGCGCTGATTCACCGCAGAGCAGGTGGACGCCGATGCGGCAGCCCACCGACCCCCGGAGTCTGTCTTCCAGGGCCAGGCTTACCAACTCGGCTCGTGTCCGCTCATTGATCTCGGCGTCCAGAGACAGGCGGTCAGCTTCCGCAAGTTGGCTTTCGATGTCATTGAAGAGTGCATCCCAGCGCATTCCGCCAGCGTAAGTTGCCCTTCCTCCCCGGTCAACGAAGGCTCGATTTCTCTCCAGCGTATGGACAAACGCTTCCTACAGGGTCCAAACTGAGTCAAATAACACCAAACAGCATAAAATGACATCAAAAGGATAGATAATGAATCGTTCGGCGGAAGCGCGATGGTTAGACAGCACTGCCACGATTGCCTTGCTGCTGCTCGGCGTCATGCTCTGCTTCCTCGGGTCCGGGCTTCTTGCCCAATGGCAGGCCTCCACCGCTCGCAACCAGGAATTGTCCGTGGAAGTCTTGTTGGCGGCGGCCGCAGCGACGGCCGGCGCCGGGATTCTGCTGTGGTGGGTCGTCGCGATCGCGTGCGCCGGTTCAGGTGTGCTGCTGGAGCGACTTGGCCGACGTCGGGCCGCGGCAGCCGTGCGCCGGCTCTCCCCCGCGTTCATGCAGCGGGCAGTGGTTGCAGCCCTTTCGGTCCAGCTGCTGACAGGGGTGGCCGCACATGCCGCCGGAACTGATCCAGGACCCGCTTGGACCCCAACGCCGGCCCATTCGTCATCGGCCCCCTCGGGCGCCTCGCCCACGGGGAGTATTCCGGAGTCGGGCGGCGGAACAACCGTACAGCCCGCCGCGGAACCATTAGGGGGCCAGGCGATCCACGCACCCGCGGCGCAACGCGGGACCCAACCAAGCGTCGCCCCCCTTGCACCCGGATGGCGACCAGCTCCCCAGGTGGTGGAGCCCGGCCTGCTCGCCACATCGGAGAGCCGGGCCGCACGTGAAGGAAAGTCCGGGACCGAGGCTACAACCGTGGCCGTGCTGGCCGGGGACACGCTGTGGGACATCGTGGCCACCCGTCTGGGCCCCGGAGCATCGGATGTGGACATAGCCCTCGAATGGCCGCGCTGGTACACCGCGAACCGCGAGCAAATCGGCGGGAACCCTGATGTCCTGCTGCCAGGCCAAATCCTCCAGGCGCCAAAGGCGTCCTGACTGCTCCTTTCCTGCCGGGCAGTCGAACCAGCCAATCACACTAAGGGGAACCCAATGATCGCAGTGACACCGATACGTGCCAACCAGGACAAGGCTGCCAATGCCAGGAAGCAACCGGGCGAGGCGGGGATGGCCCTCAACGGGACCAAGGCCGCGGAGCATTCCCGGGGAGAAAACCCGGCACCCTTGCGGCCTGTGGATGAGGCTGCGGAAGTCCGGGCCATCACCCGCGGGACGGTCCAGGCGTCAATGGAGGTCCTGGCCGGAATCCGGCCCATCCACCAGCTTGCGCGCCGGCTTGATCCACGGTGCCTGGCAGCACTTCAACACCGGGCAGCACTTATCAGGCGTGAACTTACCCGGACCGGCAACCCGGTTCTGGCCCGTCTCCACCGGAATTCAGTGGTCCGCTCGGTCCGCGTCTGCGAGGTGGCCGACGGTATCTATGAAGCCAGCGCCGTCGTGGTGGATGACGTGCGCGCCCGCGCCGTTGCTGTCCGGCTCGAACGCAGCAAACAAGTGTGGCGGGTGGTCGAACTTGTCATCGGGTGAAGCCGTGCGAAGATTGCCCCACCCGGGCATGCAAACAGGGCAGGGAACGCGTGGTCCCCTGCCCTGCTTGCCGACGCCGGTGGAATTAGTTCACCTCGCGGCCTAGCGCTTCTTTTTCTTTGCGGGGCGCTTGGCTGCGTCCTGGGCCGCGGCCTTGGCCGGGTTCCCGGAACGTCCTCCTGGGCGGGTTTCCACCCGGGTTTCGGTTCCACCGCCTTCGCTCGGGGCTGTGTACTGGAGCTGCGCCGGCTTCTCGGGTGCTTCCAGGCCCGCTGCCCGCAGTTGCGGGTCAACGTGTTCGGTGTGGCCGCCCGAAGCATCCTGAACCACCACGTCCTGGGCGGGTGTGACTTCCACCTCGAGGTTGAAGAGGAAGCCCACGCTTTCCTCCCGGATGGCTTCCATCATGGTCTGGAACATGGCGAAACCTTCACGCTGGTACTCCACCAGTGGATCGCGCTGGGCCATGGCACGCAGGCCGATGCCCTCCTTGAGGTAATCCATCTCGTAGAGGTGCTCCTGCCACTTGCGTCCGATGACGGACAGAACCACGCGGCGCTCGAGTTCGCGCATGCTTTCGGAGCCAATCGCCTCCTCCCGCGCCTGGTAGACCAGCCGGGCATCCGAAAGGATTTCCTCCTTCAGCAGCTCCACGGTGACCCGGGGCTTGCCGCCGGCTTCTTCGATGATGTCTTCCGCGGTGACGCTGACGGGGTAGAGCGTCTTGAGGTTCGTCCAGAGCTGGTGGAAGTCCCAGTCATCACCGTTGCCCTCCGCGGTTGCGGCATCAATCAGGGCCACGATGGTGTCCTCGACGAAGAACTGCACCTTCTCGTGCAGGTCATCGCCCTCGAGGATGCGGCGGCGGTCGCTGTAGATGGCTTCGCGCTGGCGGTTCAGGACGTCGTCGTACTTCAGCACGTTCTTGCGCTGTTCGGCGTTGCGGCCTTCCACCTGGCCCTGGGCCGAGGCGATGGCCCGCGACACAAGCTTGGATTCCAGCGCGACGTCGTCCGGGACAGAGCTGTTCATCAGCCGCTCGGCCGCCCCCGAGTTGAAAAGCCGCATCAGGTCATCCGTCAGGGACAGGTAGAAGCGGGATTCGCCGGGGTCACCCTGGCGGCCGGACCGGCCACGGAGCTGGTTGTCGATGCGCCGGGATTCGTGGCGTTCGGTGCCCAGGACGTACAGGCCCCCAAGGTCCAGGACTTCCTCGTGCTCATCCTTCACGGACTGCTTGGCCGCCTCCAGCGCTGCGGGCCACGCGGCCTCGTACTCTTCCGAGTTCTCCTCCGGGTCCAGGCCGCGCTTGGCGAGCTCGGCTACGGCGGTGAATTCGGCGTTGCCGCCCAGCATGATGTCCGTGCCGCGGCCTGCCATGTTGGTGGCCACGGTGACCGCACCCTTGCGGCCGGCCTGGGCAACGATGGCGGCTTCACGGGCATGGTTCTTGGCGTTCAGGACCTCGTGGCGGATCCCTTCCTTGGCGAGCAGCTTGGACAGGTACTCGCTCTTCTCCACGCTGGTGGTGCCCACGAGGACGGGCTGGCCCTTTTCGTGCCGTTCGGCGATGTCCCGCACGACCGCGTCGAACTTGACGACCTCGTTCTTGAAAACGAGGTCCGACTGGTCGATGCGCTGCATGTCCCGGTTGGTGGGAATCGCCACGACGCCCAGCTTGTAGGTGCTCATGAATTCGGCCGCTTCCGTCTCGGCGGTGCCGGTCATGCCGGACAGCTTGCCGTACATGCGGAAGTAGTTCTGGAGCGTCACGGTAGCCAGGGTCTGGTTTTCCGCCTTGATTTCGACGCCTTCCTTGGCCTCGATCGCTTGGTGCATGCCTTCGTTGTAGCGCCGGCCGGCCAGGATGCGTCCGGTGTGCTCATCGACGATCAGCACTTCGCCGTCCAGGATGACGTAGTCCTTGTCCCGCTTGAAGAGTTCCTTGGCTTTGATGGCGTTGTTCAGGAACCCGATCAGCGGGGTGTTCGCGGATTCGTACAGGTTCGAAATGCCGAGGTAGTCCTCGACCTTTTCGATTCCGCTCTCCAGGACGCCCACAGTGCGCTTCTTTTCGTCGACTTCGTAGTCCTTCTCGGGCTGCAGCCGGAGCACCACCTTGGCGAATTCGCTGTACCAGCGGTTGGTGTCGCCCTGCGCCGGGCCGGAGATGATCAGCGGCGTACGGGCCTCGTCGATAAGGATGGAGTCCACTTCGTCAACGATGGCGAAGTGGTGGCCACGCTGGACCAGTTCAGTCCTGTCCCACGCCATGTTGTCGCGCAGGTAGTCGAACCCGAATTCGTTGTTGGTGCCGTAGGTGATGTCGGCGGCGTACTGCTGGCGGCGTACGGCCGGATCCTGGTTGGCCAGGATGACGCCGCTGGTCAGGCCAAGGAAGCGGTAGACGCGGCCCATGAGTTCGGACTGGTATTCGGCCAGGTAGTCATTCACGGTGACCACGTGGACACCCTTGCCGGAGAGGGCGTTCAGGTAGGCGGGAGCGGTCGCCACCAGGGTCTTGCCTTCACCGGTTTTCATTTCCGCGATGTTCCCCAGGTGCAGGGCCGCGCCGCCCATGAGCTGGACGTCGAAGTGGCGCATTCCGAGGGTCCGCGAGGAGGCTTCGCGAACTGCGGCGAAGGCTTCCGGAAGCAGGTCATCGAGCTTCTCGCCGTCCTGGTGGCGTTCGCGGAGGCGGTCGGTCTCCTCCCGCAGCTCCGCGTCGGTGAACGTCTTGAACGAGTCTTCGAGGGCGTTGATGGAGTCGGCATAGTTCCGCAACTGCCGGAGTGTCTTTTTGTCACCCGTGCGGAGAATTTTTTCGATAAGTGATGCCACGTGAAGATGCTCCCAGTCTCATGCCGCCGAATTCTGGCGTGTTCAGTCTACGGGAGAGACACCAGGCCGGTGCTCCCTTTTCCCTGAGAGCGGATAGTCCTGCAGCCGCCCAAGTTCCTCTGCCAGGCCTGCGGCGAGATCACCCACCGGGCCGGCCTGGACTTCAGGCAGGCCAAGCCATTGCCCCATGAGCTTCAGCTCTGCGGCCAGTTCGACGGCGGTGTCCGCCGGAGCGTCCGGCTCGGCGAAAGCGGACCTCACCAGCAGCCGGCCCCCGTAGCGGTCCGCCTTCACGTCCACCCGGGCCACAATCCGGTCCCGCAACAGGAACGGCAGCACGTAGTACCCGAAACGCCTCATAGGCTCCGGTGTGTAGATCTCGATCCGGTAATGGAAGTCGAACAGTTCCAACAGGCGCCGCCGCTCGAAGACCAGGGAGTCGAACGGGCTCAGCAGGGCACGGCCGGTGGCACGCCGTGGCAGGGCAGCTTCCACGTGCCGGAAGAGCTCGCGATTCCAGCCGTTCACTGTGACGCGTTCGAGCCTGCCTTCGGCTACCAGTTGCTCGACAGCCAGTGCGGTCGCTTTCACGGGAGTCCGGAAATAATCGGCGAAACAGCGGACGCTTCCGATCCCGTGCGCCATGGCCGCGGCCTCGGTCAGCCGTTGGAGCGCAGCAGCGGGGTCGGGTTCCGCCGTTGTGGCGGCGGGAATCGGGAGGACCTTGGCTGCGAGGGTGTACCTGCGCTCGAACTGCCCCGTCCTGGACGCAGCGGACACCGCACCTTCCTCGAAAAGGTGTTCCAGGACCCGTTTCACGGCATTCCAGTTCCACCCCCAGTTGTCCGTCTGCCGTTCCTCGACGTGGCCGATCCTGGCTGTCAGTTCCGAAGCCGTCATGGGCCGGGACCCCGCCAGGACGGACAGGATTTTGCCCGCAATGTCATTGCGGAGCTCCGGGTCCATCCGTGAGGCACCCACCCATGACCGTTTCTGCCACAGCAGGAGGTCCCGGTAGTGCTCGGGCCGGATGTAGCTTGCCTCGTGCGCCCAGTACTCCACCATGCGGCGTGGCGGTTTCCCCGACATGCGGTGCAGGATTTCGCGGTCGTAGTTGCCAAGGCGCGAAAAGAAGGGCAGGTAGTGGCTGCGGACCAATACGTTGACGGAATCGATTTGGACGAGCTGGAGACGGGCAAAAGTACGGCCCACCGCCCGTGCTGTCACGGGGCCGGTGGGCCGTCCTTTGTGGAGTCCCTGTGCTGCCAATGCGATGCGCCGTGCCTGGTCAAGGCTCAGCGTTGCTGACATTCAGTCCTCTCAAGTGGTGGCGGAATCCACTTTAGGCGTTGGCGGGTGCGTCGTCGGAGCGGTAGGCGAGGATCTTTTCCTCCACGATGGTGTCTCCGGGCTCGCATTCGTGGTCCAGGGTGATGACCCCGTAGGTCCAGCCACGGCGGCGGTACACGACGGAGGGCGTGTTGGTGGCTTTGTCCACGAAGAGATAGAAGTCGTGCCCGACGAGTTCCATGTTGTCCACAGCATCGTCAAGGGAGAGCGATGCCGCGGGAAAGACCTTTCGCCGGATCAGCACCGGTGAGTTTCCTGCCGGGATGTCGTTGTCGACATCGTAGGGGGACTTGTTGTCCGCGGCCTGCACGGTTTCATCCCGGTGGTTCGCCTCAAGGTACAGCGGCTCGTGCGCACTGGCGGGTTCAAGCGACGCGGTGGCCTCGCGAACGGCCTTGGGGGTGTGGCGCCCGTGGTGGACCTTCTTGCGGTCCTTGGCCCGGCGAAGCCGCTCAAGCAGTTTGTTGTAGGCGAGGTCAAAGGCAGCAAATTTGTCTGCGGCGCTCGCTTCGGCACGGATTACGGGTCCGCGGCCCAGGACTGTCACCTCTACGGTCAGCTGGTCGCCGGTTTGCCGGGCATTGGTCTCCTTGGAGACTTTCGCGTCGACACGCTGGACCTTGTCACCCAGCGATTCGATTTTTGCGATCTTTTCCCCGGCATATTCGCGGAACCGGTCTGAAACGGTCAGATTTCGTCCGCTGATCATAAACTCCATGGTGCCCTCCAAATGACTTCGGTGACACGACGGCGGCACTTCCGTGGGCCGGGCTGTCTGACAGTCGAGCCCCTCTCCGAGCCGCCATCGAAAGGTACATTCTGTTCTTGGTACCCACCTTCGACGTTAGTTCATAGCCACCTGTTATTCATCCTTTCCCGGTTTATTTTTTTCTAAGTCATGGTTGCTTCGGCGGCCCCGCGCGGGAGGCGCCGGCGGGTTCCGCAGCATCGGGCGGGCGTGTCGCGGCAAGCACGACGGCGCCCCTCACCTTGGCCCCGGCCTGATGCAGCGCACGGGCTGCTTCGCCGATCGTGGCACCCGTTGTCAGGACGTCGTCGACGATGATGCAGGACCTCCCGGCAACCGCTGGACGGGAGCGGAAGCTGACCCGCATGGACCCCCTCACCCGCTGTGAGCGGGCTCCCCTGCCCAGGCCCTTCTGGCCGCCCGGCCGTCCTGGCCACACAGGCGTTTGGGCCCCCGGCGGCCGGACCTTCCGCAGGACATCGACGACGACGGCGCCCGGCAAGTGCCCGGCCGCCTCCTTGAGGAGCAAGTGGACCGGACTGAAACCCCGGTTAACGTAAGCCGCCGTGCTGGTGGGGACCGGGACCAGCAGGAACCCGTCACCGTCCCGTGTTGCCGCCCGGACTGCCGAGGCCAAAGCCCGGGCCAGGCTTTCACCGAGCTGGTGCTGGCCGTGCCGCTTGAACGAGAGCAGCCCCTGCGCCAGCTCTTCCCGATAGACGCCGGCCGCCACCACGGGGAGCAGGATGGCCCCGGCCACATCCATCAGCGCGGGGGCACCGCCCTCCGCCCGGAACGGCTGCCGGGTCAGGTGGCGGATACGGCTGCTGCAGGCTGCGCAGAGTGCCCTGTCTTCTGCCCCGCAGCACACGCAGTCCACCGGAATCGCCAGGGCCAGGAGTTCGTCCGCGGCCCCGGCCACCCAGTCGAAAAGCCGAAAGAAGGGACTGGTTTGTTCCGCCCTGTGCTTTGCCGCCCACCGCGGGGGCGGATGAAGGTCAGGATCACGCCCGGGTTCCCCGCCAAGGGACCGGGCTGCGCCGACTGGATGTGTGGGGCCGTTCACCGTTCCACTATTGCCGGCCGGTTACCGTCCGGGTAAGGCCCGGGCGGCCCCATGTGGATATCCGTAGGGCCGCGGACCGCCCGGCTTCACCCCGGGAACGAGGGATCGACCGGGCCCTTGATTTGCGGTGACCAGCCATTGCCCAGGCGCTGGAAAATCCCTTCCCCGGATTGCACGTAAATGTCATCGGCGCCGTTGCCGGCACTGATGGACACCACGCCCGGCCAGGGGGCAAGCTGCTGCGGCTGACCGGAGGTGAGGGACAGCAGCTCAGGCGTGACGTTTGAGCCGGCTGCCGCCTTCATCACGGCGATCGTGGTGCTGTTGACCCAAACCCCCTGGTCCGGATCGGTGGCGGTGACCAGGGTGATGGGCGCCGTCAGTTCGCGTGGCGTGCCATCGCTGCCGCGGATCACGCCCGCCACCTGCACTTTGGATTTGCCGTTCTGTTCGGAAATCACCAGGGCGCGCACGCCGTCGCGCGAGATCCGGAATTCCTTCACCGTGCGGCCGGCAAGCCACGACGGCGCCAGTGTCACGGAAGGGACCGGGGCGCCTTCAGCCACTCCGCCGGGGCGGAACGCCACCACCTCGGTTGCCCCGGTGGCACCAGGGCCGGCCGTCCACACCCAGTCGTTAATACTGAAGGACGGACGGCTGAGGGTGCTCCGGGTGGTCAGGGCACGGGCGGGCTGGCCCGGGGTGATGCTGTAGAGGGTGGTGCGTTCTTCATTGAGGAAGGCGGCAGCCTGGGACACCGGCGATTCTGCGGGGAACCGGGGGTTGAGGGCGGACACCGGCTGCATGTCCGGCAATGGGGAAACCCGGTTGTTCTCGTAGCGCACCAGCTCGCCGCCACTGATGGCAATCTGGCGGGACGGCACTGTCTTATCCAGCACCGGGGGAAGTACCGAACCGTTGTCCTCCACGCGCACCAGGTCCTGGTTGGCGCGCAGTTCCACATTGACCACGTCGGGCTGGGTGCGGAACGTCAGGGTCAGCTGCATCTGCATGCGGAGCCGGTCTTCGGCTGATGTTTCCGTCAGCTCCTTTGCCGCCAAATCAACCTGGGCAGCTCCGGACACCACCGGCACCGATTCACGGGCAAGCTTGATCCCGGAAGGAAAAGCGCTGACTACGGCCCCGCGCAGGTAGGGAGCAGGCCCGGCCAGCAGGGCACTGGTCATGGCCTTGACCGTCTTGTTCTTCAGGAACCACCGGACGTCCGGGACCGCATAGGTGAACGTGGGGTCGTAGAAATAGATCGGGTAGGCGCCGTAGATCACTTTGAAGGTTTCCTCGGCAATGGCGGTTCCGTCCGGGATCGCGGAGATCCGCCACTCGCCGTCCACCTGCGTCACGGTGACGGGAATCCGCTCCACGGTTCCTGGCGGTGACTGGGTGGCTATGCCGTCGGCGTCCACGGTGTAGGCAACATCGAGCTCATAGTTGTAGACGTTTTCGGCGCCTGTCGGCACGACCCGCGCTTCCCGGTACACCAGGGCCCGCTTATCGGGCTTCCAGGACACCGCCGATGCCTGGGTCAGGTACTGGCGGGCCACGGCATAGTCGTCCTCGTAGCCGCTGCCTGCCCGGTAGAAGTAGTCGATGATCGTCTCCGGCGACGCGCCTGGCTGCGGCGCTGCAGGAAGGAACACCGGTGCGCTGACGTTTCCCGCGCTGCTTTCGCTGCTCTTTCCCACCGGGCCGGACGTGGGGATCCGGGCGCACCCTGACAGGAGGACGATCAGCAGCGCCAGGAAGGCCGCCGGGTACTGCGCGTGGCGCCCTCGGCGCATCATGGTGTCTCCTCGGGTGCCCGCGACGGAGCTGGCCTGACGGTGTCTGTCCGCAGCACCAGCATGTTCTTGTTGTCCTGTTCTGCGGGAATGCTCCCTGGCGCCCCCGGAATAGTGACGTCCTTGGGCTCAAGCTGCACCGGAGACTCGGTGATCCCGTCCTCCTGGCGCAACGGCAGGGTCAGGCGGAAGTTTGCCCCGCTGCCCTTCCTGCCCCAGGCCTGCAGCCAGCCGTGGTGCAGTTTGGTGTCCTCCATGGCGATGGACAGGCCCAGTCCACTGCCTCCCGTCGTCCGGGCGCGGGCCGGATCCGCGCGCCAGAACCTGTCGAAGACGCGGGCAGCCTCCGCCGGGTCCATGCCGATGCCGTGATCCCGCACCGAAACTCCAACGGCCGTATCGTTGGCCGCGACCGTCACCGTCACCGGCCTGCCCTCACCGTGTTCCACTGCGTTCAGGATCAGGTTCCGCAAAATCCTGTCGATCCGGCGGGCATCCATTTCCACCACCATGGCGCCTTCGGGGGCGGCGAAGATGATTTCCGAACCGTACTCGGCCGCCACCGGCGCCGCGCCTTCGATGACGTGCGCAATGACCTGGAGCAGGTCCTCGGGCTCGGCGTCCAGCACTGCCACGCCGGCGTCGAAGCGGCTGATCTCAAGCAGGTCCGAGAGGAGGGACTGGAAACGCTCCACCTGGTTGTAGAGCAACTCCGCCGAACGCTTGTTGATGGGGTCGAAATCGTCGCGCGCGTCGTACAGGACTTCGGCCGCCATGCGCACCGTAGTCAGGGGAGTACGAAGCTCGTGCGAGACGTCGGAGACAAAGCGCTGCTGCATCTGCGAGAGGGTGGCCAGCTGGGTGATCTGTTCCTGCAGGCTGGCTGCCATGTGGTTGAACGAGGCGCCGAGCCGGGCCACTTCGTCCTCGCCCCGGACCACCATGCGTTCCTGCAGTTGCCCGGCTGCCAGTTTCTCCGACACCATGGCGGCGTGGCTGACCGGGCTGACCACGTTGCGGGTGACGTACCAGGCGACGGCGCCGATCAGGAGCACCAGGACCGCGCCGCCCGCCCACAGGACGCTTTGGATCTCATTCAGCGTCTGCTGAGCCGTGTTCAGGTCGTAAATAAGGTAAAGCTCATAGACGGTGCCGTTGAAGGTCACCTTGTTTCCGACGGCGATTCCTGGCCGGTCCTCGGTGCCCACCGGAATAACGGTGGACGCCCAGAACTGTTCCTTGCCCGATTCCTGGACTGCCTTGCGCAGGTCTGGCGGGATGACGCTGACGGTCAGCTGGTCAGAGGCGCGGGACTCCACCCAGCGGTTGCGGGGCTTGGTCTGGTTGGGCATCGCCTCAAAGACGTAGCGCCGCTGGATGACCGACCCCCTGCCCTCCACCGCGCTGAGCGTGTCCGAAACCAGGGTGATCACGCTGGATTGGTCGGTGACCTGCGCGCCGTCGAACGTGTCCTGCACCTGCTTGACGTTATAGCGAGTCTCCGACTCCGCCTGGGTCAGCCGCTCCTGGAAGAGGTTGTTGGCAATCTGGTTGGACAGGTAGGCGCCCACCACGGCAAATGAGGTCACGGCAAGCATCAACGTGGTCAGGACCGTCCGGAACTGCAAGGAACGGCGCCACCGCTTTTGCAGGGCCCGGCCGAGGTACCGGAGGCCGGGAAGGAACCGCACCACACCGGTACGCACCAGCCTGACCACGCGCAAGGTTACGATCAGGGCGCGCCGCTGCCAGATCCTTGCGCGGAACACCACGTGCGGCAGGCCCGGAGGTGAGGCCTCCGCGAGCCCGGACCGGCCTTCTTCGGCGCTGCCGTGCTGTCCGGCACCGGCTGCCGGCGCCTCCCCGGAGGCCGCGACGTTCCGGTCAGGCCCCCCGTCCTGCGCGGCGGGGTCAGACCCCTGCTTTGTAGCCGACACCACGCACCGTCAAAACGACTTCCGGGGCTTCCGGGTCCTGCTCGATCTTGGACCGCAACCGCTGGACATGGACGTTGACCAGGCGGGTATCAGCGGCGTGCCGGTAGCCCCAGACCTGCTCCAGCAGCAGTTCCCGCGTGAAGACCTGCCAGGGCTTGCGTGCCAGTGCCACAAGGAGGTCGAATTCCAGCGGGGTCAGCGAGATCCGGTCGCTGCCCCTGCTGACGGTGTGGCCCGCGACGTCGATGGTGATGTCCGCGATGCGAAGGGTCTCGGGCGCCTTCTGGTCCCCGGGGCGGAGGCGGGCACGCACGCGCGCCACCAGTTCGGCCGGTTTGAAGGGCTTCGGCACGTAGTCGTCAGCGCCGGATTCGAGGCCGCGGACGACGTCGGAGGTATCGGATTTAGCGGTCAGCATGACGATGGGAACGTCGGATTCGGCACGGACCTGGCGGCAAACTTCAATACCGTCCATGCCGGGAAGCATGAGGTCAAGCAGGACCAGGTCCGGCCGCGAAGACCGGAAAACGTCCAATGCCTGGGGCGCCGTCGGCGCAAAAGACCGGCTCGAAGCCGTCATTCCGGAGGACAATTCCAATCATCTCGGCCAGCGCTTCGTCATCATCTACAACCAGAATGCGTGCCTTCATAGTTATATATTCCCTTATCAGGATGGCTTTGTCCTGTTCAGCGGCTTCCGGCATGGCGGGGCACTAGGCCGTCCGACGCCGGAACTATAGTCTTGGGGTCATGCCCTGCGCTGCCCGCAGGCACCTTTCGACGGTGCAGCGCGCGGGCGGCAGGCGTACTGGTATTGGGGGAGGAAATCAGTGTCACCACAAGAGTCGGAGTCCGGAGAGCCCCGGCAGGAGCCCGGCGATGGAACTGACGACGGCGGATCAGCCGCCGGGGGCAGCCCCGGCCCGGTGCCGCCAAGTTGGCAGCAACCGCCAGGTTGGCAGCAGCCGTGGGAACCCCCGGCCGGCCGGCAGCCACCGGCAGGACAGCAGCCGCAAGCAGCGCAGCAGCCCCCGGCCTGGGAGCAGCCTCCGTCCTGGCAACAGCCGCCCCAGCCGCCCCAGTGGCAACAACACGGTCCACAGCCGGGCACCCCGCAGCACGGCAGCCCCTACCCCGGCCAACCCCCACATGGTGGCCAACCCTATGGAGCCCCCGGATACGGCGGCCCGTATAACGGGTCCCCCTACTCCGGCGCGCCCTATGGCGGCCCGCCCTACGGTCAACCGCGCTACATCGCTCCCCCCAAGCCGGGCATCATTCCCTTGCGGCCGCTGATGTTCGGCGAAGTGCTGGACGGTTCGTTCCAGGCGATGCGACGCAATGCCAAGGCAATGGTGGGGGCCGGCCTCCTGACACAGGCCCTGGCAGCGATCATCACCGCCGTGGTCACGGCCGTGAGTGCATCGTCCGCCGTCTCCCTCGGCGAGTGGGCGCGCACTGCCACCCGCGGCGATATCACGCCCATGGCCATCGGGCTGATGGCTGGCGCCGCCGTGGTGACCATCCTGTCCGTGTTCCTGTCAGCCGTCCTCCAAGGCGCCATGGTGGTGCCCGTGGCCCGGTCCGTCCTGAACCGCCCTACCGGTTTCCGTCGGATGATGTCGCTGGCACGGCCCAGGATCGGGGCCTTGATCGGGCTGGCTTCCCTGCTGGTCGCAGCGGGAATTGCGGCCCTGGTGCTGCTGGCCGTCATCCTGGCGCTCTTCTTCTCCAACGTTCGTGGCGCCGCGTCCCTTTTTGCCGTGCCCTTGGTCCTGGGCTTCGTCGCCGTCTTCGCCTGGGTGGGAATCAAGCTCATGGTGGCACCGGCCGCGGTCGTCATTGAAGAACTTGGCGTCTTCGCCGCGCTTCGGCGTTCGTGGGAGCTGACCCGGGCCAACTGGTGGCGGATCCTTGGCATCACCCTGGTGGTGTCCATCCTGGTCGGTGTCGTCAGCCAGGTGGTCCTGATTCCGGTGAGCCTCCTGCCGGCAGTCCTGGCCGGCGTCGTCTCGCCACACGGCGGCAGCGGACAAGACGCCACGCTGGCAGTGGTCCTGGGCATTGTCACCGCTGTTGTGGGCGCTTTGGTCGGCGGGGTGGGCGTCGCTTTCCAGACGTCCGTCATGGCCTTGCTCTACATGGATTTGCGGATGCGCAAGGACGGCCTTGACATTACCTTGCTGCGCCAGGCGGAGACCGGGGCGGATCCTGACGGCATCCCGGGCCGGGAACCCCGGCCGGCAGCCAACGCCCCGTACCCCGGGCACGGCGAGGCGCCGGGAGCCTGGCCTTATGGCCGCTGAGCCGCCGGTGCTTCCCGGCGCCGAAGAGGCACGGCGATGGGCGGCTGAGGAGCTGGCCAAACCGGAATACCGGGATGCCGCCCCGTCCTTGCTTGACACCCTGTGGCGGAACTTCCTGGACTGGCTGCAATCCCTGGATGGCTCCCGCGGGGACGCCCCGTCGGTCCCCGGGATCGCCATCGCCATCGTCATTGCCGCGATCATCGCGGCCTCCATCATCCTTGCGCGCCCCCGGCTGAACGCCCGCACCCGGCAGGCCGAGGGCGTCTTTGAGCAGGAAACCCCGCTGGCAGCCACGGACTACCGTGCCCGCGCCGAAGCTGCGGCCGCGGCGGGAAACTGGGGGGACGCCGTCGTCGACCGCTTCCGTGCCGTGGTCCGCAACGCCGAACACCGCACGGTACTGGACCCTCAACCCGGCAGGACGGCAGACGAAGTGGCGCGGGCTCTGTCCGTCCAGTTCGCGGCCGAAGCCGGGCCCCTGAAGTGGGCAGCGTCCACCTTTGACGGGATCCGCTACGGAAACCGGCCGGCCGGCAGCGGGCAGTACGACGAAATGGCGGGACTCGATACCAGGCTGGAGGCCATGAAGCCCGCATCCTCCGCTTCCGATGGCACGGCACCCGTGCCATGACCGGGTTGCCAGCGGCGGGCGCCGGCCGCCGAAACGCCCCGGGAGCGGGGATTGCCACCGGGCACGGTCCGCGGCGCCGCGGACCCTTCGCTTGGATCCGGAACCACCGCGGCCTGGCGGCCGCGGCGGTGGTGGCCGTTGCCGCGCTGGCACTCATCATCGGAACGCAACTGGCACCCAAGGGCGACACCGTTCCCCTCTCCGTCCACAATGCCGGACCCAACGGCGGCAAGGCGCTCGCGCAAATCCTCGGCCGCCATGGCGTGACCATCCACACCCCGGGCCGCTTCGATGCGGCGCTGGCCGACCTCCGGTCAAGCTCCTCCCCCACACTCCTGATCTACGACAGGAACGGCATCCTTGGTAAGCCTCAGCTTTCGGCCCTGGCGGCGGCGGCGGACCACGTGGTAGTCATCTCCCCCAGGCTGGACACCCTCGCCGCCCTGGACAACGGCATCCATCAGGCCGGCGTTGTGCCCGACGCCATCCCTGTCCTGGACCCGAGGTGCAGCCAGGCCGACGCCAACGCCGCGGGCCAGGTAACCGGTCAGGCTGGATTCGTGTACGACGGCGGCACCACCTGTTACCGGGCAGCGGGAACCGCCGGGATGCTCGCCATCAGCGGCGACCAGCGGACGGCGGTGCTGGGAAGTACGGCCGTCCTGGGCAACGACAAGCTCGACGACCTGGGAAACGCTGCGCTGGCGGTCAGGTTGCTCGGCCCCTCGCCGGACCTCGTTTGGTACCTGCCCTCGCTGGAGGACGTTACGGTGACAGGCCACGGGAAGACCCTGGATGACCTGGCACCCGGTTGGGCCCGGTTCCTGGGGCCCTGGCTGCTCCTGGTGGCAGTGACGGCAATCGTGTGGCGCGGCCGCAGGCATGGGCCTTTGGTATTCGAGCCGCTGCCGGTGGTGGTCAAAGCCGTTGAGACCGCGGAAGGACGCGCCAGGCTCTACCAGGACTCGCGTGCCATAGACCAGGCCCGGGACAACCTGCGGGCCGGCATGCTGGCGCGGCTTTCCACCAAACTACGGCTGGGCCCCGGCGCCGGAGCCGAGGACCTCGTAGCCGCCGCGGCCCGGCTCCTGGGCAGGGATCCCGGCCACCGTGCGCACGCTCGTGAACGAACGCCCCGCAACCGAAGCCCGCCTGGTGGCCTGGTCACAGGCCATGGACAAACTCGAGAAAGAGGTCATGACCCAATGAGCGAACACAGCAGCGGACCGCAGGTCCTCAATTCGTTGGGCGGCGGCAATTCAGAGAACGACGACGCAGCGAGGCAGGCGCTCCTCGCTGTCCGCCACGAGGTGGCAAAGGCAGTGGTGGGGCAGGACGCAACTGTCACGGGCCTCCTGATCGCCTTGCTTTCGCAGGGGCACGTGCTGCTGGAAGGCGTCCCGGGCGTGGCCAAGACCCTGCTGGTCCGGGCGTTGTCCTCGGCCTTGAGCCTGGACACCAAACGCGTGCAGTTCACGCCGGACCTGATGCCGGGCGACGTCACCGGCTCGCTGGTCTACGACGCCCACACGTCCGAATTCAGCTTCCGGGAGGGGCCGGTGTTCACCAATCTCCTGCTCGCGGACGAGATCAACCGGACGCCACCCAAGACCCAGGCCTCGCTCCTTGAAGCCATGGAGGAGCGGCAGGTGTCCGTGGACGGCCGCGCCCGGCAACTGCCGGCACCGTTCCTGGTGGCCGCCACCCAGAATCCGGTGGAGTACGAGGGGACCTATCCCCTGCCCGAGGCGCAGCTGGACCGGTTCCTGCTCAAGCTCAGCATGCCGCTGCCGCAGCGCCAGGACGAGATCGAGGTCATCCGGCGCCACGCGGCCGGGTTCGATCCCCGCGACCTGGCTGCCGCCGGCGTGCAGGCGGTGGCCGGTGCGGAGGACCTGGAACGGGCCCGCGAGGCAGTTGCCCGGGTGGCTGTCGAACCGGAAATCATCGGCTACATTGTGGACCTGGTTCGGGCCACGCGGAACGCCCCGTCATTCCACCTGGGGGTCTCCCCGCGTGGTGCCACCGCCCTGCTCAACACGTCAAGGTCCTGGGCGTGGCTCTCCGGCCGCCCCTTCGTCACCCCCGATGACGTCAAGGCACTCGCACTGCCCTGCCTGCGCCACCGCGTGGCGCTGCAACCTGAGGCGCAGATGGATGGGGTCCGGGTGGATGATGTCCTGGGCAGCATCCTGGCGTCCGTTCCCGTTCCCCGCTGATGGCCATCTCGGGGCGCTTCGTAGCGGTGGTGCTGCTTGGCCTTGTCCCGGTCCTGCTGGTTCCGAGCTGGTTGACCGTCCTGGCCACCGTCGCCGTGCTGGCGGCACTGCTGTGTACCGACCTGTTGTTCGCAGGGTCGTTGCGGCGGGTCAGCCTGGTGCGCCCGGCGCCTGGGAACGTGACGCTCAACAACCAGGTGGAGGCGGTGTTCACGGTAAGCAATGACGGCAGCCGGCCGCTGCGGGGCTCGGCCAGGGACGGTTGGCAACCGTCCGCCGGCGCCCGGAACCCGGTCCAGGAGATCGACGTGCCGGCAGGCGAAAGCCGGCGGTACACGGTCCGGCTTCGACCCGTCCGGCGCGGGGACCTCACAACGCGGCACGTAACCATCCGTTCCTTTGGCCCGCTCCGCCTCGCGGCCCGCCAGCGCACCATCGGGTGCCCCGGCTCGCTGCGGGTCCTGCCGCCCTTCCATTCCCGGCGGCACTTGCCCTCGAAGCTGAGGAAGCTGCGCGAACTCGACGGCAAGGCCGCCGTCCAGATCCGCGGCGCCGGCACCGAGTTCGACTCCCTGCGCGATTACGTCCGGGGCGACGACGTCCGCTCGATCGACTGGCGCGCCACCGCCCGCCGCTCCGCGGTGGTGGTCCGCACCTGGCGCCCAGAGCGGGACAGACGGGTGGTCATGGTCCTTGATACCTCCCGGACGTCCGCCGCGAGGATCAGCGATGAAACCCGCCTGGACACCGGAATGGAGGCAGCGCTGCTGTTGGGCGTCCTGGCCGAACGGGGCGGCGACCGGGTGGACTTTGTCGCGTTCGACCGGCGGACCAGGGCACGCGCCGCGTCCGCCGGGCAGGGAAACATCCTGGGCAGGCTGGTGCAGGCCATGGCCCCGCTGGAAGCCGAGCTGATCGAGATGGACTGGCCGGCGGTCCCGGCGCAGGTCCGGGCCCTCTCGGCGCATCGGTCCCTCGTGGTCCTGCTGACGTCACTGGACGGCGGTGCGCCGGAGGAGGGCCTGCTCCCGGCCGCCGAACGGCTGGCAAGCCAGCACGTCGTGGTGGTGGCCGCCGTCCGCGACCCGCAGCTGGGCACAATGCTCCGCGAGCGCAACGATGCCACCGGCGTGTTCCGGGCGGCTGCCGCGGAGCGCGCCCTCCTGCAGCGCGCAGCCCTGACCGCCGAGTTGCGGCGCTATGGAGTGGAAGTGGTGGACGCTGAACCCCATGAACTGCCGCCCCGGCTCGCGGACATGTACATCCGGCTCAAAGCTGCGGGTAGATTGTGAAACCGGCGGGTGCCGTCCGCCATATGCAACAGAAGGTCACCATGAGCGTCCCGATCTACCAGCAGGCCCTGGGCTCAGAGTTCTCACGCCTGCAGCCCGAACTGCAGGAGTATTTCTCGCTGGCCCCGGGATCAGGCCAGTACGGCGTGGGCGAAGGAACGTTCGACGTCGTGGGCTGCCGCCAGCGGTGGCTGCGCCCTTTGCTGCGGCTCACCAGCGGCGAAGAGGCTTTCTTTCCCGAATACGGTGAAGACGTACCGTTCCGGATCGAGAACCATGCGCACCAGGATCCGTTTGGCCGTTCCAGCCTGACCGCACGCCGCGAAATCCGCTTCCCCGGGCGTACCCGGCTCTTCCAGGACACCACGAGCGTCACCACACGCGGCGGCGGCGCCCAGCTGGTGGATTACGTTGGCCGGTACCGGCGGCTCGTAACGGACCTGAACTTGAGCGTCACCCCTGAAGGAAGGTTGCGCGGCGTATCGGAGGCTTCGCGGCTCTTCCTCGGGCCGCTCCGGGTGCCCCTCCCCCGGGCCCTGGACGCGAAAGCCTACGCGGAGCAATGGTGGGACCCTGCCGAAGGCCCCGATGGGAGGCACCGGATCCAGGTGAAAGTGATCCAGCCGCAGATCGGTCTGGTCCTGGTGTATGCGGGGGCTTTCGACTACCGGTTGCGTCCCTACTCCGGCGGCAGCTCCGCCCAGAGCTTCCTCCCCCGCTACGCCCAGCCGGACCGCTGGGAGAACAGGGTCTGAGATTTACCCCAGCACCCGCTGGTTGAGCCCGTCCGCCACCTGGGTTAGCCTGCCCAGGACTGCAGTTGCCTGGGCCGGGGTGTGTCCTGCCAGTCCCGCGGAGGGCGTCACCCGGACAGTGCTGAGCAGCTGGGCCGGGAGGCCCAGCTGGCGCCAGGGACGCCATATCGATTCCACGCAATCTTCCACCCGCGGGAGCGTGCCACCTGATACCTCCAATGCGCCGGCCCAGAATTGCTTACCGGCCTCAACGGCCCCGGCGAGCTGTTCCCATTGCCTGTTGGTCAGGGCCTTCAACGGCAAGGCAATCCCGTCGGCCCCCGCGGACAGCACCAGCTCGATGGGTGCTTCGATTTCCGGTACGGACACCACGACGTCGGCCGCTCCGGCTGCGCGGAGGGCGTCCAGGACCAGGCGCCAGGCCTCGCGTGCTTCGGAGGCCGCGACGGCCCGGAGGGTCCGGTACCCGCTGGCGGTGGGAATTGTTCCGGCCAGCACCGCCGCAATCGCCGGCTCATCGATCTGAACCACCAGACGGGTCCCCGGTACTGCAGCGGCAACGCGGCCAAGGTAGCCGCCCACCCCGGCGGCCAAGGAGGCAGCGAGGTCCCGGCGGGCACCATGGTCCAGCAAGGCGCGCTCCCCGTTGTGCAGGTATAAACCGGCGGCGAGGGTGAGCGGCCCCACCAGCTGGATCTTCAGTTCCCGGGCCGGTACGTCTTCGGCGCCGGCCACGTCGGCCAGGACGTTCAGGTCGGTGGACAGTGCCGAGGCTGCCCGCCGCATGTCCTTGCCGGGACGGTCAACCAGCCGCCATCCGTGAGGCTGGACGTCCACCGCCAGTTCCTCAAGGAGCGATGCAGTGCGGCCCAGGGCGTCGGATCCAACGCCGCGGTCCGGCAGTTCGGCCAGGAAAGGCAGGTGCGGGCTGCCAAGCTCGCCGCGGATGATCCGGGCGGCTTCGAGCGGATCATCGCCGGGCCACGGACCCAGGCCGGTGGCCGTGACTTCCTGCGGCGGAGCAACGGCCGCCTGCGGGCCCGGTCCTGGTTGGTGCTGCTCCCGGCTCACGCCAGTGCTGAGGTGTGGGGGTTGGCCTCCGCCGAAGCCTGGTGGTCCTCGGCGATGGCCTCGTGGTGGCGGATGACCTCGCCGATGATGAAGTTAAGGAACTTTTCCGCGAAGGCCGGATCGAGGTGGGCGTCCTCGGCGAGGCGCCGCAGCCGTGCGATCTGGGCGGCTTCACGTCCGGGGTCGCCTGCGGGCAACCGGTGTGCGGCCTTCAGGAAGCCCACCTTTTGCGTGGCTTTGAAACGTTCGGCCAGCAGGTACACCAAGGTGGCATCGATGTTGTCGATGCTGGAACGGATGGACAGCAGTTCAGCCATCACCGAATTATCCACGTGGCCTGCCAGTGAACTGGCGGATGGATCAAAATCGTCGGAGCCGGGAGAGCTGGGGTTGTGCTGCGTCATGGTCCCAGTCTAGGGGAGCCGATGGAATCGACGCGGGTGTGAAGCGCCGGTGCCAGCTGACTGCCGGCACCGGCGCCTCCAGTTCCGCCCGTAACTGCGCGGGGCAGGTTCAGATGCCCAGCAGCGCCCGGTGTTCCTCCCGGCGCTTGGCCTGTTCGGCCGGGTCCGGCACCGGCAGGGAGGCAATCAGGCGGCGTGTGTAGTCATGTTGGGGGTTGCCCATGACCTGGCTGCCGATCCCCTGCTCCACCAGCTTGCCCTTGTACAGCACGCCCACCCAGGAGGACAGGATGTCCACCACGGCTAGGTCGTGGCTGATGAACAGGCAGCCGAAGCCAAACTCCTCCTGGATATCCTTGAACAATTCCAGGACCTTCGCCTGTACCGAAACGTCCAGGGCCGACGTCGGCTCATCCGCAATCAGCAGGCGCGGGTTCAGGCTCAGGGCCCGGGCCAGTGACGCCCGCTGCCGCTGACCGCCGGAGAGTTCGTGCGGGTACCTGCCCGCGTATGACGCCGGCAGCTGCACCGATTCCAGCAGCTCGCTGACGCGCTTGCGGGCCTGGGCCTCGCTTGGCCGGGTGTGGATCAGCATGGGCTCCGCGATGCACTCACCGATGGTCAGTTGCGGGTTGAAGGAAGCGGCCGGATCCTGGAAGACGAACCCGATGTCCTTGCGGAGCGGTTTGAACGTGCGCTCGCGAAGGTTCAGCATTTCGTAGCCCAGAACCTTCAGGCTGCCGCCGGTGGTCCGGTTCAGCCCGGCGATGGCGCGCCCGATAGTTGTCTTGCCGGATCCTGATTCCCCTACGAGGCCGAACACCTCGCCCCTGGACAGGGTGAAGCTGACGCCGTCCACCGCCTTGAAGGCGGGGGTTCCCAGCCGTCCCGGGTACTCGATCACCAGGTTATCGGCGGACACCAGCACTTCCCCGTCCTGGTGCGGACGTTTGGTGAGGCCGGCCGACGCCGAGTTGCGGCCCAGGTGCGGCACCGCAGCGAGGAGGTTGCGGGTGTAGTCCTGGCGGGGTTCAGCGAACAACGTCTTTGCCGTGGCTTCTTCGACGATGTCGCCCCGGTACATCACCACCACCCGGTCGGCGAGATCGGCCACCACGCCCATGTTGTGGGTGATCAGGACGATCGAGGTGCCGTACTTGTCCCGCAGGTCCCGGAGGAGTTCGAGGATTTCCGCCTGGACTGTGACATCCAGGGCCGTGGTGGGTTCGTCAGCGACGATGAGGCCGGGATTCAACGCCAGGGCTGCCGCGATCACCACACGCTGCTTTTGCCCGCCGGAGAACTGGTGCGGGTAGTAGTTGACGCGGTGTTCGGGGTCCGGGATCCCCACCTTGCGCAGGGCTTCGATGGCCCGTTCCTTGGCTTCCTTCTTTGACACGCGCCCGCTGCCGTCTGCCCCGGCGTGGGCACGGATGCCTTCGGCGATCTGCCATCCCACCGTGAACACAGGGTTCAGGGCGGTGGAGGGTTCCTGGAAGACCATGGCCACATCGCGGCCGCGGATCTGGCGGAGCCGCCCGGGGCTGAGGCTGATGACGTTGGTGCCGTTGATCAGCACCGCGCCGGAACTCACAGCCGTTTCCGGAAGCAGGCCCAGGATAGTTTTGGCGGTGACAGTCTTGCCGGAGCCGGATTCACCCACGATGGCCAACACTTCGCCGGCCCGGACTTCCAGGTTCACATCCTTGACGGCATGGACGTCGCCGCCATCGGTCGCGAAGGTGACCTGCAGGTGGTCGATCTCCAGGACAGTTTTGCGGTCCTGTTCCGTGTGGTCCGAAACGGACCCCAGGTTTTCGGTCACGGGTTGCTCAATTCTGTTTCGGTGCCGGGTCCAACTGAAGCGGCAGCTGCTTTTCGGCTGATCCGCTTCCGCCCGCGGAGGCGCGGATCGTTGAGGTCGTTGATGCTTTCGCCCACGAGCGTCAGCCCCAGCACTGTCCAGACGATGGCGAGGCCTGGGAACAGACCCGTCCACCAGATGCCGGACGTGGTGTCGGCGAGCGCCTTGTTCAGGTCAAAGCCCCATTCCGCGGCTGAGCTTGGTTCGATGCCGAAGCCCAGGAAGCCCAACCCGGCGAGGGTCAGGATGGATTCGGAAGCGTTGAGCGTGAAGATCAGCGGCAGCGTGCGGGTGGCGTTGCGGTAGATGTGCCGGGTCATGATCCGGATGTTGGAGGCGCCCACCACCTTGGCCGATTCGACGAAGGGTTCCGCCTTCAGCCTGATGGTTTCGGCCCGGATCACCCGGAAGTACTGCGGGATGAACACGACGGTGATGGAGATGGCGGCAGCCAGGATCCCGCCCAGCAGGCTGGACTGGCCGCCGCTGATGACGATGGCCATGACGATTGCGACCAGCAGGGACGGAAAGGCGTAAATCGCATCGGCGACCACCACCAGGATGCGGTCCAGCCAGCCGCCGATGTAGCCGCTCACCAGGCCAAGGATGACGCCGGCGAAGATGGAGAGGATCACGGCGACGATGATGACCAGCAGTGCCGTCTGGGTGCCCCAGATGACCCGCGAGAGGACGTCATAACCGCCAACGGTGGTGCCCAAAAGGTGCTTGCCGCCGGGGGCCTGCTGGGTGGGGAAGCTGCCGTCGGCATCCGAGAGCTGGGCGAAGCCGTACGGGGCCAGCAGCGGAGCGGTCAGCGCGGTCAGCAGGAAGACGCCGGTGAGGACCATGCCTACGACCAGCATGAAGCGCTGCAGTCCGACGCTCTTGTTGAAATGGGAAACAACCGGCAGCCGCCGGAAGAAGGGTGCCCGCGGGTTGGCCACGGGTTCCAGGGTGGTCTCGGCAGTCATGTCAGTACCTCACGCGTGGGTCGATCAACGCGGCGACGATGTCCACGATGAAGTTGGTGACGGCGACGATGACGGCCAGCAGCACCACGATGCCCTGGACGGCGACGAAGTCGCGCGCCGTGAGGTAGTTGGCCAGCTGGAATCCGAGGCCTTTCCACTCAAAGGTTGTTTCGGTGAGCACGGCGCCGCCGAGCATCACAGCGATCTGCAGTCCCATGACCGTGATGATCGGGATCAGGGCAGGCTTGTACGCATGCTTGGTGACCAGCCGGAACTCACTGACGCCGCGTGAACGGCCGGCCTCGACGTAGTCCTTCCCGAGGGTGCCGATCACGTTGGTGCGGACCAGCCGCAGGAAGATTCCTGCTGTCAGGAGGCCCAAGGCCAGCGCCGGGAGGACCGCATGGGACATCACGTCGCTGAAGGCTGCCGAGTTTCCGCTGCGCAGGGCGTCGAGCCAGTAGATGCCGGTGGGCGCTCCCAGGGCAGTGAGCGACAGTTCGGTCCGCGTCCCGGCGCGGCCGGCGACCGGGAGCCAGTGCAGCCAGACCGAAAACACCAGTTTGAGCAGCATGCCGGCAAAGAACACGGGGGTGGCGTAGAAGAGGATCGCCAGGATCCGCAGCACGGCGTCCGGCAGATGGTCGCGCCGGTGGGCCGCGATCATGCCCAGCGGGATACCCACCAGCAGCGCGACGATGATGGCGTTGATGGCCAGTTCCAGGGTGGCGGAGCCGTAGGTGGTCAGCATCTCGCTGACCTTGCGGTTGTCCGAGAGCGTGGTGCCGAAGTTACCCGTGGCGAGCTGCCCCAGGTACTCGAAATACTGCACGAACAGCGGCCGGTCGTAGCCGGCGGCGTGGATGCGTTCCTGCAACTGCTCCGGAGGCAGGCGGCCGCCCATGGCGGCGGTGATGGGGTCGCCGGTGATCCGCATGAGGAAAAACACCAAGGTGACGAGGATGAGGATGGTAGGGAAGATCAGCAGGAAGCGGACCAGGATGTACTGGCCCAGCCCTCCCCCTGCAGATTTTTTCGTGGACGGAAGGAGCGCGTCGGCATCACTGGGCGGCGCGTCAATCAAAGTTGTCATCGGTACCTGGATTCGTGGTGACCGGGAGCCAGCATTCCCCTCGTTGCTGGCTGATGACCGGCAAAAGGCGGGACACCATTGCGGCGTCCCGCCTCCGGCCCGTCAGAGCCCGATGGGGGTGGACTGCTTACTTGGACAGCACGCCAAGGCGTGTCTTGAAGGAGGGGTCAAGGGTCTTCTCGACACCCTTAACGTCAGCCCCCGCCACCAGGAGCTGCGAGCCCTGCAGGAGCGGCAGGGTGGAGAGGTCCTTCGCCACTGCCGTCTGGGCATCGCCGATCAGCTTCTGGCGTTCGGTCTTGTCCGGTGTGGTCAGCTGTTTCTGGATCAGGTCCGTGACAGTCGGGTTCTCATAGTGGTTCTTGAGGAAGTTGCCCGGGATGAAGAATGGCGTGAGGTAGTTGTCCGCATCCGAGTAGTCCGGGAACCAGCCGAGCTGGTAAACGGGGTACGCGTCAGAGGTGCGCGCCTTGGAGTACGTCACCCATTCGGTGGACTGCAGGTCCACGGTGAACAGGCCGGACTTCTCCAGCTGTTCCTTGACCATGGCGTATTCGTCACCCGAGGACTTGCCGTAGTGGTCCGGGTTGTACTGCAGCTTCACGGTGACCGGACCGGTGATCCCGGCGTCACTGAGGACCTTCTTTGCCTTGTCCAGGCTCGGCTTGCCGCTGCCGTCCCCGTACAGGTCCTTCATGGGCTGGATTGCGCCGGGCAGTCCGTCCGCCACCACCGAGTAGGCGGGAACATAGGTTCCCTTGTACACCTGGTCCGAGATGGCCTGCCGGTCAACTATGTCCGCCATGGCCTGGCGAACGGCCAGGGCCTTGGCAGGGTTGGCTTCGGGCGTCTTGGCGCCGAACGGCATGGTGTCGAAGTTGAAGACGATGTAGCGCAGCTCGCCACCCGGGCCCTTGTAGACCTTGACCTTGGAGTCCTTTCCAAGGTCTGCGGCGTCCGTGGCGGTGAGGCTGCGGCCGGCAACGTCGATGTTGCCGCCCTGGACGTCCAGCTTCAGGTTGTTGGAGTCCGCGTAGTACTTGATCACGGCGCTGTCGTTGGACGGCTTGCCCAGCAGCCCGCTGTAGTCAGGATTGCTCTTGAGGCTGACGAGTTCATTCTTCTTGTAGGAATCGATGGTGTAGGGACCAGCGAAGGGCTTGGCCGCAACGATGTCCTCATCGCTCATCACCTTGTCGGCCGGAAAGACTTCCTCATCCACGATCGGACCGGTGTTGGTGCCAAGGACGCTGGGGAAGACCTGGTCATTACCTGCCTTGAGGGTGAACACCACGGTGGTGTCGTCCTTCGCGTCAACCGACTTGAGGTTGGACAGCAGCGATGCGGGACCGTTGGGATCATTGATCTTGATGACGCGGTCGTAGGAGAACTTCACGTCGGAGGCAGTCAGCGCGTGGCCGTTGGCGAACTTCAGGTTGGGCTTGAGCTTCACAGTGAACTCGGTGGGCGAGGTGAAGGACGCGGACTCAGCGATGTCCGGGCTGACCTCGGCCGAACCGGGCTTGGAGTTCATCAGGAAGGGGTAGACCTGGTTCATCACCAGGAAGGAGCCTGCGTCGTAGGAACCGGCGGGGTCGAGGGTTACGACCTTGTCCGTGGTTCCGAAAGTAATGGCACCGCCGCCGGCACTGCCGGTGGACGTTCCCCCGCCGCCGGAGGGCCCTGTGCAGGCTGTCAGGGCCAGGGCGGAGATGCCTGCCAGCGCGATGGCGCGGTGCAGGGCCGTTGTGCTCTTGATCATCTGTGAACTTCTTTCCGATGAGTACGCGCACGCCCGCGGTCACAGGTTGATAGCCCCAGACGCCGGCGTGCAGTGCTGATCCCTAGATTCAATCAGAGAGTCAGCCCTCAAGACGGCCTTTTCTGTGAGTTGCAACACAATATTTTCCCAATAGTTACCCGGCGGTGCGCAGCGGAAACGTGTACGGCAGGCACCCGGGTACAGCAAAGTACCGCCACGGCGAAACCGTGGCGGTACTGGCAACGGCTTGATTACAGCGCGGCCCGCTGGAGGGACCGTGCAGCGTCAATGGTGGCCTGGCCCAGCACGCGGCTGCCCTGGTACAGCACCACGGTCTGGCCCGGGGCCACACCGCGCAGTGGAGCCTCCAGCCGGACCACCAGCTGGCTGCCGGAAGCACCATCCAGGGCCGGCTCCGTCCATGCCTTGGCGGGTACGGGATCCCCGTGCGCGCGGACCTGGGCGTGGCAGTTGAACTCCGCCCCCGTGTCCACCTCGGGAATGGGAAGGCCTGCCCAGGAGACCTTGATGCCGCGGATCTCGTCGATGGCGAGCAGGGCTTCAGGTCCCACGACGACCTTGTTTTCCTTGGGCCGGATTTCCAGGACGAAGCGGGGCTTGCCGTCGGCCGCCGGGGTGCCCAGTTTGAGTCCGCGCCGCTGGCCCACCGTGAAGGCGTTGGCTCCCGGGTGCTCCCCCACCTTGGCGCCGGACTCGTCCACGATGTCACCGGTGGTCATCTCGATTTTTTCGGCGAGCCAGCCGGCGGTGTCACCGTCGGGAATGAAGCAGATGTCGTGGCTGTCCGGCTTGTTGGCGACGGAGAGGCCACGGCGCTCCGCTTCGGCACGGACCTCGGCCTTGGACGGGGTGTCGGCCAGCGGGAACATGGAGTGCTTGAGTTGTTCGTGCGTCAGGACACCCAGGACATAGCTCTGGTCTTTCGCCCAGTCGGCTGCCCGGTGGAGTTCCCGGTTGCCGTCGGCGTCCTCGATCACCTTGGCGTAGTGGCCGGTGCAGACGGCGTCGAAGCCCAGGGCAATGGCCTTCTCCAGCAGGGCGGCGAACTTGATGCGTTCGTTGCAGCGCATGCAGGGGTTGGGAGTCCGGCCGGCAGCGTATTCGTCGATGAAGTCCTGGACGACGTCTTCCTTGAAGCGCTCGGAAAAATCCCAGACGTAGTACGGGATGCCGAGCACATCGCAGGCACGCCATGCGTCGCGGGAGTCTTCGATGGTGCAACAGCCGCGGCTGCCGGTGCGCAGGGTTCCGGGCATGCGGGACAGGGCAAGGTGGACGCCGACGACGTCGTGCCCGGCCTCGACCGCGCGGGCGGCGGCAACGGCGGAATCAACTCCGCCGCTCATGGCTGCTAGTACTCGCATGCTGGCTTTCTGTTGGGGACGCTGGCTTACCGGGGGCCGGCCGGCAATGCCGGGCGGCGGAAACGATCTTCGCCTATCCATTCTACGGCCCCGCGCAAATCGCACCGGGGCGCCGGGATCTTCCCCGGCAAGCTCGTCCAGGCCACCTGGGTCCCGCCGGGTCAGTTGCCGTGCAGCGCCTGCCGTGCCACGGTTCCTGCGGTTTGAATGCTGGACTCATGCCCGGCCATCCCCGCTTGGCGCGCCCTCGAATACGCCTCGGGCAGCGCTGCAAGCAAGGCATCGACGTCTGCCTCGGTGGAGGTGTGTCCCAGACTGAACCGCTGGGCACCCCGCGCGGTTTCCTCGTCCAGGCCCATGGCCAGCAGCACGTGGGAGGGCCGCGGTACGCCGGCGGTGCAGGCAGAACCGGTGGACGATTCGATGCCGGCCAGGTCCAGGAGGAACAGCAGCGAGTCCCCTTCGCATCCAGGAAAGGTGAAGTGCGCGTTGCCGGGCAGCCGGCCATCGCCTGGCGCCCCACGGAGTATGGCTTCGGGAACGCGTTCGCGGACGCCGTCCACCAGGAGGTCGCGCAGCGAGGTAATTCGTACAGCTTCCTCGGGGCGCGCTGCGATGGCGGCTTCCGCGGCGGCGGCGAAGGCCGCTATGGACGCCGTGTCCAGCGTCCCGGAACGGACGTCGCGTTCCTGCCCGCCGCCGTGCTGCACGGGTGTCAGCTTGACCGAGCGGCCCAGCAGGAGCGCGCCAACCCCGACAGGACCACCGATCTTGTGCCCGGAAATGGACATCGCATCGAGGCCGGATTCCTTGAAGTCCACGGGAAGGGAGCCGAATGCCTGGACGGCGTCGGAGTGGACCGGAACGCCGGCCGCGTGGGCCAGCTCCACGATGCGGCGGACCGGCTGGATGGTGCCTACCTCGTTGTTGGCCCACATCACGGTCACCAGCGCCACACTGCCGGGGTCCCGCGCGAGCTCCGCCGCCAGGATGCCGGGATCCACCACGCCCTCGCTGTCCACGGGCAGCCAGGTAACGGCCGCGCCCTCGTGGCGCTCGAGCCATTCAACGGTGTCCAGCACGGCGTGATGTTCGACGGCGGAGCAGAGGATCCGGCGCCGCCTTGGGTCCTCTGCCACACGGGACCAGTACAAGCCCTTCACGGCGAGGTTGTCCGATTCGGTGCCGCCGGAGGTGAAGATCACTTCTGAAGGGTGTGCTCCTGCCGCCGAGGCAATGGTTTCGCGCGCGTCTTCCACGGCGCGGCGGGCGCGGCGGCCGGACCCGTGCAGTGACGAAGGGTTTCCGGTGCGTGCCAGTTCACGCGTCAGGGCGGTGAGGGCCGCACCGGTCAGTGGCGTGGTGGCGGCATGGTCGAGGTAGGCGGGCACCGTCCAATTCTAGCCCTGACTGGCGAGGCGGCCCCGGCTTCAGGAAGCAGCCGGGGGCGCCACTCATGAGGCGCCCGTGATCCTCGCGCAGCAGTGACCGGGAAGGTCGACCGGAGCTACCCGGTCCCCGGGATCGCCGCACCCGGCCGCCGCTCCCCGCAGGAATGCGCCGTTCATGTCGCACACTACTGACGCGTGCTGGCTGGAAAGCCTGTGAAAGGGGCAGTTGGGCAGCAGGTAGCCGCCGTCGCCGTCGTCCTGGGGCCGGTAGCCCGCCTGGGCCAGGAACTCCCCCATGCTCCCTGCCGCCGCCGACAGCTCGCGGCCCTTCCGGAAGGCGGCTGCGCGCAGCGCCTCGCCGACCGGCCCGCTCCCGGCCTGGGAGGCCTCGATGGCGGCCGCCATCAGCTCGCCGGCCAGGTCATAGTTGCGGTCCGGTACCGACGCCCCCACTTCCCCTCCCGCCCGCCGGTACATTTTGGCCGGCCGTCCGGAACCCGGGCCCGCCTTTCCGGGAGGCTTGTGGAACTCCACGGCCAGCAGCCCGTCCTGGACCAGCCTGTCCAGATGGAACGAGACAGTGCTCCGCGCCATGCCTGCGGACTCAGCCACCTCGTCCCGGCCCACCGGCCGCGGGGCCGCTGCGACCAGTTCGAAAAGCTGCAGCCGTTTAGCGTCGGTGAGGGAGGCGACGGCTGCAATCCTGTCCGCCCAGGGAAGTCGATACACGGGTCCGCCAATCCATAGTCAAGATCTCTTGATTATAGAACATGAAATTTCTAAAATTGGCATACCTACTTTTAGAAGGAGTGCATCATGAAATCAGCATCGGCACTGAACACCCACCATGCACCGGCCACGGAGTCGGCCACGCGGCAGGCCTTCCTGCTGCTGCGTACCGTCTTTACGGTCGCCCCGATCCTGTTTGGCCTGGACAAGTTCACGAACATCCTCACCGACTGGACCGTATACCTGGCGCCCCAGGCCACCGCCCTGGTACCCCTGGCCCCAAAGACTTTCATGTACGTGGTGGGCGTCGTGGAGATCATCGCCGGCATCGCCGTGGCAGTCCGCCCCCGCTACGGCTCACTCCTTGTGGCCGCCTGGCTGGCCGGGATCATCGTCAACCTGCTGCTCCTGGGAAGCTTCTACGATGTAGCCCTGCGTGACTTCGGCCTGCTGGTGGGCGCATTGGCTCTCAACCGGCTGTCGGCAGGCAACCGGGCCGCGCCGGATGGCCTGGCTCAGGCCGACGGCGGCACCAACGGCAAGTAGCGCGCCACGTCATTGCGCGCAGCGGCAAGCCTGCCCGGATCCGGGCAGGACACGGAAATGTAGGCCGACGAACCCGCGGTGCCGAAGACCCTCGCCAGGACCGCAGTCGACTTTCCGCCGTGTGCTGCCGGCTCCAGGGCGAGCACCTCGACGCTCTTGCCGGGCTCGTCCAGGCTGCCGCCCCACTGCAACGTTTCCGTTTTCAAGTACGAGGGCTGGATGGTGGCGTCCAGGTACTGGAACAGGGCCACGGTGGACTCCCGGTCGTCCCCGCGGACCAGCGGCCCCTGTCCGGTACTGACCCGGGCCTCAACAACGCAGCCGTCAGCCTTGGCGTATTGGCTTGCGCCGGACACGTTCTCCTTGACCGGCTTCCACCCGGGGGCCCGCTTCAGCTCATCGGAGATACCTACCGGGACGCCCGGGGCCAGGGTGCCCCCGGCCCCGAAAGGCAGGTCCCGGGCTGCCACTGCCGCCGCGTCGTGGCCCGGGGTGATCGTCGGGGTGGACAGGGCCGGCGTACTTGGCGGCGCTTGGGTGGCCGCAGGGTCACGGACATCCACGCTGCAGCCGGCCAGCAGCACAATCCCCACCCCGGCTATGGCCAGCGGCACCCCAAGGTGCCATTCCCGGCCCGCCGGCCCGGCCGTCGTCGGCAAATACATTCCCACCCCGTCGCATCCCCTCCAGCCGGTGTTCGGCTGTGCATCCACGAGTCTAAACGCCGGCCGCGGGGAACCCGCGCACCCCGGACACTCGTTGTCAGTGCAGGTCAGCCATCCGCGCTGGCTAGACTGGGCGGGCACCCCGCTTTCCCCGGGGCGCATGAAGAAGAGGAAGATTGCTTGACCGAGAGCAGCAGCTCCCACTACCAGGTCCTCCGTGTGGCTGTCACGGCCACCGAGAAAGAGATCAAAGTGGCGTACCGGCGTGCTGCCAGGACCGCCCACCCGGACCACGGCGGTGACGCCGCAACGTTCCGCCGGGTCACCGCCGCCTACGAGACCCTGATCGATCCGCAGCGCCGCAAGGCCTACGACCGGTCCTACGCGGCGGGTACCGCCGGGGCCGCTCCGTCCGACGCCGGCGCCCACTTTGATGCACCGGCGGCAGGGAGCCGGGCGTCCGCCACAGTCCGCAGGCCAGGCGGCGGCCGGAACACCGCCGGGGACCCGCCCGTTTACGTTCCGCCCTACGAAGGGAGCGGCAACGTTCCGCTGATTCCCTTCGAGCAGGCCCGCCAGCAGGTGCATGGGATGCCCCGAAAAAGGGGAATCTTCGGTGCCGAGGCCCGCATCCAGCGGGAAATGCGCACCGTGCAGCTCCTGTCACGCCAGGTGCTGCCGGCCATCCCCGCGGCCCGGCTCATCAACGGCCTGCAATCGCCGGCGGACAACAGCCACATAGACCACGCCGTACTGTCCGGTTACCGCCTCGCCCTGGTCAACTCGATGCTCCTGCCCAAGGGAGCCTATGCCTGGGACGGCCGCACGCTCAACCACGGGGGCCGCGCCGTGGCGCCGCCCCAGCTTGCCCAGGTGGTGTGGGCCATGCAGGACATCTTCCCCGAGCTGAACGTCACCGGGTGGACCGTGGTTTTCAGCCCGGACGGCAACCTCCATGAGCCAGTCATCGACCACCACCGCCGCCCGGCGGGGGCCTTGGAAACGGTCCAGATCGTCAACGCGGCGGGCCTGGTACGCGGCCTGAAGGAGTTCCTGGCAGCCGGACCCGCCCCCAACACCGTGAATGTCCCGGTCCTGGCCAGGCTGCTGCGCGGCATGCACTGACAGCGGTTGGCTAGGATGGGGAGGTGTTCCGCATCCTCTTCCATGCCCCTGAAATTCCCGGCAATACCGGCAACGCCATCCGGCTGGCCGCCATCACCGGGGCTGAACTGCATCTCGTGGAACCCTTGGGCTTCGACTTCTCAGATGCCAAGCTGCGCCGGGCAGGCCTCGACTACCATGACCTCGCCGTCGTGACGGTCCACCGGAGCATCGAAGACGCCTGGGAACACCTCAAGCCGGAGCGCGTCTACGCCTTCACCTCGGACGGTACAACCAGTTACACGGACATCCCGTACCAGCCTGGCGACGTCCTGATGTTCGGCCGCGAATCTGTCGGCCTGCCGGAAGAGCTGAAGACCGACCCCCATGTGAGCGCCACTGTGCGCCTGCCCATGCTGCCGGCGCTGCGGTCCCTCAACCTCGCCAACGCCGCGTCCATTGCCGTGTACGAGGCCTGGCGCCAGCAAGGCTTCGCCGGCGCCAGGCTCTAGCACCCCGCCAGACTGGACCGCTCGGGCGCGGCAATATGTTTTGCGTCCACCCCATCCGTTTGCTGCCCGGCTCCGAATGCCTTTTGAACACATTCGAGCGGAGCAAGGAGCGGCAGGTGACATTACTGGAGGCGCATTCCAGGCGCGGGCACCGCGACGGGACCGGCACTGCCCGGGAAGTCCCCGCCGGAGACTTATGCTTGGATGTGATGGAAACTCCCAACGCGCCGAATCCCGAGGGCTCCGCCGCGGTGACTGATCCCCCTGCCGACATCAGCCAGCGCCTGTCAGCCCTGTTGGCCGCTGTCGCCCGAGGGGACCAAGCCGCTTTTGCCGAGTTCTACCAACTCACGTCCCGCCGGGTTTTCGGCATGGCACGGCGGGTCCTGATCGATCCCGAACTCAGCGAAGACACCACGCAGGAAGTCTTCCTGCAGGTCTGGCAGAACGCGGCCAAGTTCGATCCCCAGGCCGGAAGCCCGCTGTCCTGGCTCATGACCATCTCGCACCGGCGTGCGGTGGACAAGGTCCGTTCCTCGCAGTCCTCCACGGACAGGGAAGCGAAATACGGGGCCAGCACGCAGGATATTGACCATGACAGCGTTTCTGACGAAGTAGGAAGCCGGCTCGAGGCTGAGGCGGTGGTCCGCTGTTTGGAGACGCTGACCGAAACACAACAGGAGTCCGTGCGACTGGCCTACTACGGCGGCCTGACGTACCGGGAAGTCGCAGAACGGCTGAATGCGGCTGTTCCCACCATCAAGTCCCGCATCCGCGATGGACTGATCCGATTGAAAACCTGTCTGGGGGTGAGTTGAGATGAGCGAAATGGACAGCAGCCGCAACGAGCGTTCGCGTGCTTTCGGCGACACCGTCGCCATGGACCTTGCCGCAGGCCGGGCCGTCGACCTCGCCGAACTCTACGCCCTTGACGCGGTTACGGAGCAGGAACGCGACGCCATTGACCACTACATGTCCACCGCGCCGGAGACGGAGCGCCTGGTCTTCCTTGAGCGCGTCCGCCAGTCCCGGGAGACGCTGGCCCGTACCTTCCGCGTGGAGGAGGAGCCGCCGTCGGACCTGTTCGATCGGATTGTGGCCCAGCTTCCCGCGGCCGGCGGCCGTACCGGCGCAAAGCCGGCGACGCCGGCCGCCGGAGCGGCGCAGCCGGCAGAGCCAACGGACGAGCTCGCCCAGGCCCGCAAACGCCGGGCAGAGCGCGGCCCGTCAGGCACGAGGCGCTGGCTGGTGGGAGTTGCAGCCGCGGCAGCCATTGCGCTGGGCGGCGTCGGGGTGGGCGCCTACCTGGCTGACCAGAATGATCCCGTCAACCAGGTTGTCCGCGCCGGTGACCTGCGCGAGGCTTCCGTCAACGTCCAGGGCGGCGGCAAGGCCACGGTGCTGATCTCCGCGTCGGAGGATGCCGCTGTGGTGAAAATGAGCGGCGTGCCCGCTCCACCGGCGGGCAAGGTCTACCAGATGTGGCTCATTCCCAAGGACGGATCGGCCCCCGTATCGCAGGGCCTCATGGACGAACAGGCACTCTCGAAGCCTGCCGTGGTCCAGGGCATCCATTCGGCTGCATCGCTGGGCATCACCGTAGAACCGGCCGGCGGTTCAAAGTCGCCCACGCTGCCCACCGTTGCGGCGGCACCGCTCGGAGCCTGACCCGTATTCCGGGGCCGGCAACGGCGATCAACGTGACAGCGCCCCGTTCCCATCAAGGGAACGGGGCGCTTCTTTGGTCCTAGAAGCCTGCGATGGTGCCGGGCCCGTTGACCGCCACCACGTGGAAGGCCTCGGCACTGCGCCCTTGGGGCATGCCAGCGCGTATGGCGTTGGTGCGCATACCCTGGCGCACGGTGGCTTCCATGGCCTCCACATCGGGATGCTGGCTGACGTGGACGTGGATCGCGGCGAGTTTCGCATCCACCCGGGCGGTGACATCGACGAAATGGTTTTCCCGCTCCTCCGGTCCGGCATAAAGCCAGAGCCACGGCAGCTTGTAGGCTTCCAGGCCCGCTTCCGCCAGTTCCGGGTAGGCGAACGGGTTCTCCAGCGCCGGGTACACGGCCCGGGTCACCGCCTCCCCCACCGCCAGGTGGTCCGGGTGGCTCTTTTGGATCCGCTGCCAGTTCCGTTCCGGATGCATGGACAGGACGACGTCGGGGCGGACTTCGCGGATCAGCCGCACCACGCCTTTCATCACCTCGTGCGAGGCCTCGAGGTAGCCGTCGCGCTGGTGGAGGTAGTGGATGTCAGTGACACCCACCAGCTCCGCTGCCCGGCGCTGCTCGGCGTCGCGCATGGCGATGATGCCCGCGCGGTGGGCCGGGTCGAAGCCGCCGGCATCGCCGTCGGTCATGATGCAGTAGCTCACCTCGACCCCTGCCGCCGTCCACGCGGCGATGGTGCCTGCGGCGCCGAAGTCGATGTCGTCAGGGTGGGCCGCAAAACAGAGCACCCGCCCAACCCGGTGAATGTCCGGGTTGAACGGGCTCCCTGCCTGCTCGCTGGAAGCAGTCAACGAATCAGCCTTTTCGCTTCTTGATCTCGGCCGCGGCCTGCGGCAGGACATCAAAGACGTCGCCGATAATGCCGAAGTCCGCGATTTCGAAGACGGGTGATTCGGCGTCCTTGTTGACAGCGACGATCACCTTGGACGTCTGCATGCCGGCCTTCTGCTGGATGGCGCCCGAGATGCCGGCGGAAATGTACAGCTGCGGGGAAACCGTCTTGCCGGTCTGCCCCACCTGCGCGTCGTGGCTGATCCATCCCGCATCAGTGGCGGCGCGGGAAGCACCTACGGCAGCACCGAGGGCATCGGCGAGCTCCTCCACGGGACCGAAGTCGCCGTCCATGCCGCGGCCGCCTGCCACGACGATCCGGGCGTCCGTGAGGTCCGGGCGGCCACTGGCAACCTTCTGCTCGCGGGCAGTGATGCGTGCGGCGTTTGCGACGGCGGGCACCTCCACGGTTGCCGTTTCGGGCGTGGAGGGTGCTGATGCCGGTTCCGGTGCCACGTTGTTGGCTTTGAGCGTCAGCACCGAAACGGCCGTGGTGGCCTTGCAGGCGGTGTTGTATGAACCGGCCAGGACGGACTTGTGCGCGGTGCCGTCCGGGTCCACCGCAACGACGTCGGTGATGACGCCGGCGTTGAGCCTGATGCCAAGCCGCGCCGCGATTTCCTTGCCTTCCGGTGAGTTGTCCACCAGCACGATTCCGGCGCCGGTGGTTTCTGCCGCGGCGGCCAGGTAGGCGGCCTTGGGGGCTACCAGGAAGTCGCCCAGGTCATTGGCCGAAGGGTGCAGGACGGTGCCCACACCGTATTCCGCGAAGGTGGCTGCGACGTCGTCGGAAAGGTCTCCGTTGATCGCCACGGTGCTCTCCCCCAGCGAACGTGCCAGGGTCAGCAGCTCAAGGCTGCTTTTCTTGAGCGAGGCTCCGGGGTTGTCGATGAATACGAGTACTTTTGTCATGTCGAACGTCCCTCTTAGAGCAGCTTCTGGGCGGCCAGGAAGTCAACCAGCTTGATGCCGGCGTCGCCCTCGTCGGTGATGATGGTGCCGGCAGTCCTCGGCGGCCGCTCTTCGGCGCTGGTGACGGTGGTCCATGACCCGGCAAAGCCAACCTGGGCAGGGTCCACGCCGATGTCGGCCAAGGACAGCGTGGTGATGCTCTTGCGCTTGGCCGCGATGATGCCCTTGAAGTTGGGGTACCGCGGCTCGTTGATCTGGTCCGTGACGGACACCACCGCCGGCAGCGGTGCTTCCACGGTTTCCGATGACGTGTCAGCATCGCGGCGGGCGGTGAGCCGGCCGCCGTCGACCTCCAGCGAGGAAGCGAAGGTCACCTGCGGCAGTCCGAGCCGCTCTGCCAGCTGGGCCGGGACCAGCGAGGTCTCGCCGTCGGTGGACGCCATCCCGGTGAGGACCAGGTCCACGCCGCCCAGGTGCCGGACGGCGGCCGCGAGCGCCAGCGAGGTGGCAGCGGCATCCGAGCCGGCGAGCGCGTCGTCCGTGAGGTGAACGCCTTCGGTGGCGCCCATCTGTAGCGACTTCTTCACGGCGTTGACGGCCCCGGCAGGGCCCATGCTCAGGGCGATGACCTGGTTGCCGGCCTTGCTTCCGCCTCTCGCCTCGGCAAGCTGCAGGGCAGCTTCCAGGGCGTATTCGTCGAGCTCGGACAGGATGCTCTCGTCGCGGTCCGCGGTATTGCCCTCGCCATTGAGGTGGCGGTCGAACTGGGCGTCCGGTACATGTTTGACCAGGACTACGATCTTCAATGTCTCTTCCACTGTGTTTACAGCAGCCTTCCATGCTTGTGGACAGCCAGCCGGGTGGGTCATGGCCGCGGAATGCCCGGCAGGCGGGTAGCTCCTAGCTAACCATATCGACGCGTCCGGGCGCCCTGTTCCGTTAACGCCTGTGTCAGGCTTTCTGTTGCGCCGCGAATGCCGACGGCGGCGCCCCCAGGGTGGGGACGCCGCCGTCGTGATGGCTTGGGCGTGTCAGCTGGCTGCCGCGCCGAGCGTGACGTCGAACGTCTGCTCCTTGCCGCCGCGCTGGACCGTGATCTTGACCGTGGAACCTGCCGGCTGTTCGCGGACCGCCGCGGTCAGCTGGTTCGGTTCGCCGATGCTGAGGTCGTTGAACTTGGTGATGACGTCGCCAACCTTGATCCCTGCCTTTCCTGCCGCCGAATTGGCCTCAACCGTGGCCACGTCGGCGCCCACCGAGAATTCGGAGGATGCGCCGGAGGAGGTCTTTGCCTTGACGCTGACACCCAGCTGGCCATGGGAGGCCTTGCCGCTGTCGATGATTTCCTGGGCCACGCGCTTGGCGTTATTGATCGGGATACTGAACCCGACGCCGATGTTGCCGCTCTGGGACGAAGAGGTGCCGGAGCCGGCGGAGGCGATGGCCACGTTCACACCGATGATTTCACCCTTGCTGTTGACCAGGGCGCCGCCGGAGTTACCGGGGTTGATGGCGGCATCAGTCTGGATCACGTTGATGGCGATGGATCCCTGGCTCGAGCTTTGCTGGCTTTGTCCGCCGCCCGGAGGGGCGAACTGGAATCCCTGGTCACCGCCCTGGCTGTTGTCACCGCCCTGCGGGGCTGCCGATGATGCGACGCTGATGGTCCGGTTCAGCGTGGACACTATGCCGTCCGTCACCGTCCCGGTCAGGCCAAGGGGTGAACCGATGGCGATCGCGGTGTCACCCACGTTGAGCTTGGAGGAATCCCCCAAGGTGGCGGGGGTGAGGCTCGAGGTGTCGTCCACCTTGATGACCGCGAGGTCGGACAGGGGGTCCGTACCCACCAGCTTTGCCGGGAGGACCTTACCGTCGCTGGTGCGGATTTCAAGGGTGGCGTTGGCGCTTTGGCCGTCCAGCGTGACCACGTGGGTGTTGGTCAGGATGTGTCCTTGGTCGTCAAGGACGATGCCCGAACCGGTGCCGCCGGAGCTGCCGCTGGTGGCGCTGATGGTAACGACGCTGGGAGAGGCCTTCACCGCAGCGGCAGTAATGGTGTTGACGTCGTCCTTGTTGTTCACGATGACGGTGCCCGGCTGGTTGCTGCCGCCCACCGAGGAAGTGCTGGAGCCGGTGTTTCCAAACAGTTCACCTGCGCCCACCGTTGCCACGCCGCCGCCCACGAGGCCTGCGGCGAGGATGCTGGCGATGAGGGTGCCGATGCCGAAGGTCGCCTTCCGGCGGGGGGCATCCTTGGGATTGGGCGCCAGGCCGACGCTCCCGTGCTGCATTCCGGGCCCGGTTCCCTGATTGGGCTGGCCGTTGCCTTGCATCGGCTGGCCGTGCTGCTGCTGGCCGTAGTATCCGGACTGGCCGTAGAAAGGCTGGCGCTGCGGGTACACGGGCCGCGGAGCGCCGGGCAGTTCCTGGGTGTGGTCCTGGCGCGCCTGCGGCTGGTCCAGCCGCTCCGTGGGGCTGTGCTGCTGGTCCGCGGCGCCATAGTTGCCCTGTTCGTGGCCGGCATTGCCGCCGTCCCCGGACTGAGTGGCCGCCGGGCGGTCTCCGGGCTGCTGCGGTTCCTGCTGCTGCCAGGGGTTCCGGCTGCCCGCATTGCCCTCCGGGACCGGTCCTGGCGTTTGATTCTCAGTCATGGGACTTCCTTTCATCCTTGTCTGCCATTAACTATGACCCGTCCCGCTGGAACAAGCTCGGATGTTTGCTGAAAGCTTCCTGAACGCCTGGGCCTGGACCGGAGGAGCCGCGATGCGTTTCGCTGGCGGCATATTCGGCCGCATGGACTGGCTGTGGGGTGCACCATAGAATCAAGATGAATTGCCACAGCGACCTGCGGCTTCACACCAAGCGTGGGGGCGCTGCTGGCTTCGACGACTGATTCGTCCCGAGTCGGTGTCAGGCGTGCTGAAGGGTTGCACATGCGGTCAAAGTTCAAACGTTTCCTCGCCGTGATCGGCCTTGCCGGGCTGCTCGCGGTACCCGCCGGCGCGGCCTGGGCCGAAGACCCGGTGACCATCCCTACCGGGACCAACATCGTTGACGATGCCAACGTCCTGGGCAGCCGGAAGGGCGAAGTCCAGGATGCCATCCAGAAACTGCTGAAGGACCACAAGTACAACCTGTACGTGGTCACGGTGAAGACCTTCACCAACCCAACCGACCCGGCTCAGTGGACTCAGAAAGTAGCTGAACTGAGGACCATGGGCAGGGCCGATGCCGTCCTGGCAATTGCTGTTGATGACGGCAAGTTCAATTTCGTCACGAATTCGAGCAGCCCCATACGGTCAAAGCAGGCCAACATCAGCCAAAACGCAGTCACCGCCAACCTGGCCGGGGGCAAGAAGGATTACGCGCAGGCTGCCATCGACACTGCATCAGCGATCGGCGACGCAGCCAATGGCGGCAGCGGCAGCGTGTCCTCGGGTGACGGCGCGGGCGCCGCGGTCCTGGTTGGGGCCGGTGTCGTGGTGGCCGGCGGCGGCGCCTACCTGTACTACCGGAACCGCCGGAAGAAGGCTGCCGGCCAGGCATCCACGGGCAGTTACGGCCCCAAGGGTGCCGAGCTGGACCCCCTGGCCTCGCTGAGCGTGGAGGAACTCCGCCGCAAGAGCGGCTCCCTCCTGATCGAGGCAGATGATGCCATCAAGTCCAGCGAACAGGAACTCGGCTTCGCCCAGGCCCAGTACGGCGACTCCGCGGTCGGCAACTTCACCAAAGCGCTGGAGGAAGCCAAAGCCCACATGGGCGAGTCCTTCAAATTGCAGCAGCAGCTCGATGACCACATTCCTGACACCGAGGAGCAGCAAAGGACTTGGCTGGGCGAGATCATCCGCCGGTCCGAGGCCGCCCTGGCATCCCTGCAGGAGCAGAAGGCGGACTTCGATTCCCTGCGTGAGCTTGAAAAGAACGCACCCCAGGCCCTGGCCGCCGTCAACGACGGGGCCCGCGAAGCGGATGCCAAGATTGCCAGTGCCGAGCAGTCTCTGGCAACCATGCGCTCCAAGTACGCGGACAGCGCCCTGACACAGGTTTCGGACAACATCGTCCAGGCCAAGGAGCGGCTGGCCTTCGTGCAGAACGCCTCGGGGACGGCGCAGCAAAAGCTGGACGGCGGCGAGCAAAGCCTGGCTGCCGTGGCCGTGCGAGCGGCCGAAGAGAGCCTGCACCAGACCAACGTCCTCCTGGACGCCATCTCCAAACTGTCGGCCAACCTCGACGACGCCCGCAACAGCGTCGACACGGCCGTCGTGGACACCGCCCAGGACCTGGCCCAGGCCAAGGCCATGATCCAGTCCGGAACCCACGCCGAACTGGCAGGGCCCGTGGCCGCGGTGGAAGCGGCTCTTGCCCAAGTCAAGACCGAAATCCAGGGTGGAAAAATCGATCCTGTCGCCACCCTGCAACGCGTCGAAAGCGCGCACCAGACCCTGGACCAGGCCCTGACCGGCATCCGGGACCAGCAGGACCAGGCCCGGCGGGCGCAGGCATCCCTGCAGCAAACCATCATGTCCGCGCAGGCGCAGATCAGCGCGACCTCCGACTACATCACCGCGCGGCGCGGCGGTGTCGGCACCGAGGCGCGGACCCGGCTGGCGGAATCCCAGCGGAACCTCGACTACGCCCTCTCTATCTCACGCACCGATCCGGTCACGGCGCTCACCTACGCACAGCAGGCCCACGCCCTGGCGGCGCAGGCGGCACAACTGGCCCAGGCCGACGTCGACCACTTCGACGGCTACGCCAACCAGGGCTTCGGGCGGGGCGGCATGTTCGGCGGCGGCGGAGGCGGCGGCCTGGGCGGCGCCATCCTGGGCGGCATCCTGATCAACTCCATCCTGAACGGCGGTCACGGCGGCTGGGGTGGCGGTGGCGGCTGGGGCGGAGACTCCGGCGGCGGTGGCAGCTGGGGCGGAGACTCCGGCGGCTTCGGCGGCGGAGACTTTGGCGGCGGAGACTCCGGCAGTTTCTAGACCTTCCGCCGGAACACCTCGGAAGAATCCGGCCGGCGGACAGCAGCAGTACACCACTGTGCACCGGTTCCAGTGGGTCAACACAGAGCAGGACGAAAGGGAAACACCATGGTTAAGCAGTCCATTTTCGGCCGGATCGCGCAGTTGGCAAAGGCTAACATCAACACTTTGCTGGACAACGCGGAGGATCCGCAGAAGATGCTGGACCAGATGGTCCGCGACTACACGAACAACATCGCAGAGGCAGAATCCGCCGTGGCCCAGACCATCGGCAACCTCCGGATGCTCGAGGACGACTACAACGAGGACATCAAGAACGCCCAGGACTGGGGCAACAAGGCCCTTGCTGCCTCCCGCAAGGCTGACGAATTCCGTGCGGCCGGCGATGTCACCGACGCCGAAAAGTTCGACAACCTGGCCAAGGTGGCCCTGCAGCGCCAAATGGCCGCCGAGAGTGAAGCGAAGGGCGCCGAGCCGAGCATCGCCTCCCAGCGCGAGGTCGTGGACAAGCTCAAGGTGGGCCTGGACCAGATGAAGAACAAGCTCAACCAGCTGACCAGCAAGCGCAACGAACTTGTTGCCCGGTCCAAGACTGCGGCTGCGCAATCCCAGGTCCACGATGCCATCAAGAGCATCGACATCATGGACCCCACCAGCGAAGTGGGCCGCTTCGAGGAGAAGATTCGCCGCGAAGAGGCGAAGGTCCGCGGGCAGGAGGAGCTTGCGGCGTCCAGCCTGGATGCCCAGTTCAACCAGCTGGAGGACCTGGGTGAGCAGACGGAGATCGAAGCCAGGCTGGCAGCGTTGAAGGCCGGCGGCAAGCCTGCCCTCGGCGCCGGGAGCCAGGCAACGTCCGGATCAACCGTGGACGAAGCCGACTTCGACAAGCTCTGACCCGCGGCGTATCCGCCGTTTGGACCAAGGCAATGGCCGGGACCGGTGTCCCGGCCATTGCCTTGCCTCCAGTGTGTAGCGTGGTCGTATGGCATCCACTGAAGAAATCTCCTTGGTATGGCTGCGCGACGACCTCCGCCTGGACGACAACCCGGCGCTGGACGCTGCGGCCAGCCTGGGCGGTCCCATGACGGTGGTGTACATCCTCGACGAGGAGTCCGACGGGGTACGCCCACTCGGTGGTGCCAGCCGCTGGTGGCTTCACCATTCCCTGGCGGCCCTGGCTGGTGACCTTGAAAGCCAGGGGTCCCGGCTGGTCCTGCGCCGTGGTCCCGCGGCCCGCATTATCCAGGAACTGGCGACCCGGACCAACGCCTCCCACATCTTTTGGAACCGCCGGTACGGGCTGCCCGAGCGCACCATTGACGCCGGGCTCAAGGAATGGGCGGGCGAGAACGGGATCGAGGCCGCCAGCTTCCAGGCGAACCTGCTTTTCGAGCCCTGGACCATCCATACCGGCGCGGGCGGCCCCTACAAGGTCTACTCGCCCTTCTGGCGGGCCTGCCTGGCTGCGCAGGACATCCGCGATCCCTTGGAGGCGCCCGGGACGCTGCCCGGACCTGCTTCGGCCGGACGCGGCCTGCCAGGCAGTGACACGCTCAGCAGCTGGGAACTCCTGCCCACCTCCCCGGCCTGGAGCGGCGGCCTGGCAGAGGCCTGGGAGCCCGGCGAGAAGGGCGCTGCGCACCGCCTGGAGGACTTCCTGGACGGCCCCATCGAGGACTACGGCACGGGCAGGAACCTGCCCGGCACTGACGGAACCAGCAGGTTGTCACCGTATTTGCGTTTCGGTGAGGTCAGCCCGTTCCGCGTGTGGCGCGAGATCCGCCGCCGACACCCCCGCAAAGTCCCTGCCGACGTCGGAATATTCCGTTCGGAACTGGGCTGGCGCGAATTCAACTGGCATCTGCTGTACCACAATCCGGACCTGGCCAGCCAAAACTTCCGGCCGGCGTTCGACAAGTTCCAATGGGAGTCGCCGGGCAAGCGCGAACTTGCGGCCTGGCAGCAAGGAAACACCGGATATCCCCTGGTGGACGCCGGCATGAGGCAGTTGTGGCAGACCGGCTGGATGCACAACCGGGTCCGAATGGCGGCTGCATCGTTCCTGGTCAAGAACCTCCTGACCGACTGGCGGATTGGGGAGGAATGGTTCTGGGACACCCTGGTGGACGCCGACGCCGCCAACAACCCCGCCAACTGGCAGTGGGTGGCCGGTTCGGGCGCCGATGCCTCACCGTATTACCGGATCTTCAACCCGGTGACGCAAAGCAAGAAATTCGACGCCGCCGGGCGGTACCTGCGCGAGTTCATCCCGGAACTTTCGGACCTCGACAGCAAGGCCATCCACGAGCCGTGGAAATTCGGGGTTGAAGGCTACCCGGAACCGCTCGTGGACCTGCCTGAATCGAGAGAGCGGGCGCTGAACGCCTACCAGGAGCTCAAGGACGCTGAGCCTAGCGGCTGACCTTGCCCATGAGGGACGCGATGGGCCGCAGGAAGATCGGCCGGGCCAGGAACCAGGCGGCGACCATGACCGCAACGGAGGCAAGGAAAACCCAGAAGCCTAACCAGCCGTCGTCGTCGCGGACGCCGTACATGTGGTTCAGGTTCCGCAGGGCGCCGGTGGTGAGTACCAGGAAGACGTGGACCACGATGAAGGCCACGAAGTAGATCATCACCGGGAAGTGGATGGCACGCGCCCATTCGATCGGGTAGGCCTTGTTGAGCCCGGCTGCCTTCTTGGGCCATGCGGAGGACATCCGGAGGCCGGTGATGAACGCCAGCGGCGCGGCGATGAAGACGGTCACGAAGTAGGCCAGGAGTTGCAGCGCGTTGTAGTTGATCCAGCCGTCTTCCACGGGCCAGTCCAGCGAGGCGTACTGCAGGGCGGCCGAGACGGCATTGGGGACGACATCCCAGCTCGTGGGGACGATGCGGGTCCATTGGCCGGTGGCGAACAGCAGGATCGCGAAGACCAGCCCGTTGAGAATCCACAGGGCATCGAGCGTCAGGTGGAACCAGAGCTCCAGGCTGATTTTGGTTGGCGCGTTCCTGGTGCGGATCAGGCCCTTGTTGTTCCTGGTCCAGTGCCCGCTGGGACGCGTCGTGGTCCGCACCTGCCAGCCGGTGCGGATGATCAGGAGCAGGAAGAACCCGTTCAGGAAGTGTTGCCAGGCGAGCCACGCCGGGAACCCCACGGGAGCGTTGGCAGGCAGTTCGGAGTGGCCCGGATAATCGGCAACGAAGGAGGCAACGGCCGGCAGCCCCATCAGCAGCCTGGCGATCAGCACTGCCAGGACCAGTCCCACGAGGACGGCGGGAACCGCCCAGTAGAGCCGGGACCGCTTACCCGTCGCGGCGCCGGGCTTCTTCGTGGGTGTGGCCATCGAACAACATACCTCTCAAGAATGGCTTGTGGCTGCCCACGGATCGTGGAGCCCTGCGAAAGAGAATACTAGGAACTGTGCGCATCCAAAGAAAAAAGAAGGCCCCGGCCGACGTAACTGCCGGCGGGGCCTTCATAAGTTGCGGGGACAGGATTTGAACCTGTGACCTCTGGGTTATGAGCCCAGCGAGCTACCGAACTGCTCCACCCCGCGTCGCTTGATCAACACTACCCTACTTTTGCAGCGGTCCAGACCACAGCCATCGCCCACCCGGACAGTTCGACCGAAGGGGCTGCCACCGCTGCGTGGGCAAAGCAAAAGGCCCGAACATTGTTTCCAATGTTCGGGCCTTCCTCAGTTGCGGGGACAGGATTTGAACCTGTGACCTCTGGGTTATGAGCCCAGCGAGCTACCGAACTGCTCCACCCCGCGTCGCAAGAACTACTTTACCGGGAGGTGAACCGGAGGCCAAATCGAGGAGGCGTGACGTCCGTTACGCCGGCCCGGCACCCGCCCCCGTGGAGGCTCGGATGCCGGACCGCCGTCGTCGGACTAGCGGCTCGCTGACGGAGACGGCGTCGCCGAAGGCGTGCCGGAGGCTGCCGGGGCCGGCGTGGCCTCCGGAGCGGTGGCCGGCAGCTTGGCCTCTGCATCCATCGCCTTCTGCAGTGCGGCCGCCACCTTCTTCTGCGCCTCGCCATAGGCAGCGAAGTCGCCGGCGGCAAGCGCCGTCTGCCCCGCCTGGATGGCCGAATTGGCATCGTCCAGGGCCGCCTTCAGCTGGGCCTTCGCATCGGCTTCCGCCGGCGTCGACGGCGCTGCGGGCCCTGCAGGTGCCTGCCCGTTGTTGGCCGAGTCACCGGCAGCAGCCCCCGAATCGCCGCCGAAAAGCTGTTTCAGGGCGGCGTCAAGGGTTGGCGCGAATCCCACCTTGTCACCGAACGCCACCAGCACGCGCTGCAGGGTTGGGTAGGACGTCTCGCCTGTGGACTTGAGATAGACCGGCTGGACGTACAGGATGCCGCCGCCCACGGGAAGGGTGAGCAGGTTGCCGTTCAGGACATCCGATGCGCCCTGCCGCAGCAGGTTGAGGGCCTGCGAAACCGTGGGGTCCGAGTTGAACTTGTTCTGTGCCTGCCCGGGACCGGGCACCTGCGTCTCCGGCGGAATCTGCAGAAGCCGCAGCTTGCCGTAGCCGTCCGCCTTCACGCCCGCCTGGCTTCCGGCGTCGGAATCGGCGGCCAGGAACCCATACAGCACGTTCCGTGCGTTTCCGTTGACGATCTGCGGGATGAACGACGACGTCAATTGGAACGCCGGTTTCTGCTGGTCGGGCATCTGCAGCGACATGTAGAACGGAGGCTGCTTGACATCCGTACTCACCGTCGGATCGGCCGGGGTGCTCCACGCATCGTTGTTCTTGTAGAAGCTGGTGGGGTCCGTCACGTGGTACTGCCCCAGGAGTTCACGCTGGACCTTGAAGAGGTCCTCCGGGTAGCGGACGTGGCTCATCAGGGCACCCGACATCTCGGAGTACGGCTTCAGCGAAGACGGGAAGACCTTCTGCCAGGCCTTGAGGACGGGGTCGGTGTCATCCCAGGCGTACAGGGTGACCGAGCCGTCATAAGCGTCGACGGTGGCCTTGACTGAGTTCCGGATGTAGTTCACCGTGCTGTTGGGCAGCGCCACGGCACGGCCGGAGCTGGTCTGGGAATCAGCCGTCGCATCGGACAGCTGCTTCTGCTGCGAGTAGGGGAAGTACTGGCTGGTGGTGTAGGCGTCCACGATCCACTTGACCCGGCCGTCCACCAGCGCCGGGTATGAGCCGCCGTCCACCGTCAGGTACGGAGCCACCTTCTGGACGCGGTCGCGGGGGTTCCGGTCGTAGAGGATTTGCGAGTCGGAGTTCACGCCATCCGAGAGCAGCAGGTCTGATGACTGGAACTTGATGGCGTACAGGATCTTGTTGAAGAACGAGCCGACGTTCGGGCCGCCGTTGCCCTTGAAGGTGTACTGGGTTTCGCCCTCCCCTTCCTTCCCCGAGGGGCGGTCCTGTTCGCGCGGGGTGGCACCGTCGGGAGCCCCCACGATCGAGTATTCCGGCGAGGACTCGCCGAAGTAGATCCGCGGCTCGTAGGTGGAATCACTACCAAGGACGCCGGTGGACGGAATGCCGGACTGAAGGAAGTCAGGCTTGCCGTCGACGGTAAACTTGTTGCCCTTGGCGGCCACAACGCCGTAGCCGTGCGTGTACACCACGTGCTGGTTCAGCCAGCCCTGCTGGTTGGTGGCAACGTTGGTGGGGTTCAGCTCGCGCACCGCGATCACGGTGTCCTGGACTTTGCCGTCCACCTCGTAGCGGTCCACGTTGAGGGCCTTCGGGAACTGGTAGTACGGACGGTACTGTTCCAGCTGCGCGAAGGCGTCCGAGATCAGGTTCGGATCCAGGAGCCGGATGTTCGCAGTGGTCTGGGCGTCCGGCGCCAACGCACCGGTGCTGGCCGTGTTCGTGGCGTCGTAGCGGGTCTCCTGGATGCCGTCCAGGCCATAGGCCTTGCGGGTGTTCTCAATGTTGCGCTGGATGTACTGGCTTTCAAGCGTCTGCTCGGACGGACGCACCTGGAACTGCTGGATCACCCACGGGTAGACGCCGCCGGCCAGGATGGAGGTGATGATCAGCATCGCGGTGCCGATCACCGGCAGGCGCCAGCGGCCGATCACCGCGGCAACGATGAACAGGACCGCCACCAGGGCGGCCGCGACAGCGAGGATGGACTTGGTGGGGATGACGGCGTTGACGTCGGTGTAGAGGGCACCGGCCCAGCGGCCGCCGTTGCTCTGCACGGACGAGAAGCGGTCCAGCCAGAAGTTGACGCCCAGGAGAAGCAGGAAGGCCGCACCCGTGACGGCGATGTGGATCTGTGCTGCACGGCTGGTGAACACACCGCGCTCCATGAGCCGGATGCTGCCGTAAAGGTAGTGGGTGAGGATCCCCGCAATGCCGGCAATGACCACCACGCTGATGAGGAACCCGGTCACAAATCCCAGGAACGGCAAGGTCATCAGGTAGAAGCTGATGTCCATGCCGAACTGCGGATCGTTTTGGCCGAAGCCCACCTGGTTGAAGAAGAGCAGCACCTTCTGCCACTGGCTTGCGGCGGCGCTGCCCGCAAACAGGCCGAACAGGACCGGAAGCCCCACCATGACAATCCGGCGGACCGGCTCAAGCTGGGCCTGGTACCTGTTGAGGTTGTCCCGCACCTCTGAGTCCGGCGCGTAGACCGGCCGGGCGTTGTAGGCGATCCGGATGGCGAAGAAGACGGCCGCGAACATCAGGACGAAACCCACCACGAACGTGGCGATCTTGGCCAGGTTCTCCGTGATGAAGACCTCGATGAAGCCCAGCTGCCGGTACCAGAGGACGTCGGTCCAGACGTTTGCGAAGAATATGAAGCCCACTACCACCAGGGCGACAACGATCAGGGTGGGCGTCAGGGCGCCGCGTCGTGAAGGGGGTCTGCCTGTAGGCATGGTGCTGGCGGGACGGGACAAACTGGGTACCTCATAGCTGGTCGTCAGAATATTCGAAGCGTGCGAGCGACGTACGCTACCGGCCAAAAACGGCTGGTTTGGTCCGTCATCTGTGCCACGAGTGGCGGTGGAGCTTAGTTCCTGTCGGTTCTAGTTGCGCCCAGTCTAGTTGTTTGCGCAGGTCGGCAGGCCGGATGTGTCCTGGCCGCTGCCTGCTGACTCCACCGCGTGCCGGGCCTGGGACAGGTTTTCCACGCGGACCACCTGGAGGCCGTCCGGAACGTGGCCGGCAACCTCGTCGCAGTTGCCGGCGGGCGCGAGGAAGAGGGTGGCACCGGATGAACGCGCACCGCGCATCTTCTGCGCGATGCCGCCGATGGGGCCCACCGTCCCGTCCGGGGAAATGGTGCCTGTGCCCGCAATGTGCTTACCGCCGGTGAGGTCACCCGGGGTAACGGTGTCGATAATGCCCAGCGAGAACATGAGCCCGGCGCTCGGTCCGCCCCACCTTGTCCAGGGAAATCTGCACCTGGAAGGGGAAATTGAACAGGTACTTGAGCATGACGCCGAGAATGTACCGGCCCTGGCCGTTGTCCTTGGGCGTGATGTCGAGGGTGACCGGCTGGCCTGCCCGCTCCACAGTCACGGTTGCCGGAGCACCCTTGCCCGCGGCCAGTTCATCCTGGATAACGGAAAGGGAGGTGATGTCCTTGCCGTTGATCGTCTTCAGGACGTCGCCCTGCTGGATCTTCCCGGCGGACGCCGAATCCTTTGACAGGTCCGCGGCCTGGAGCTGCTGGCTGAAAGGAATCTTGAGTTCATTCAGGGCCGAGGCAACGGCGTTCTCCTGGGAGGTGGTCATGGCCACCGCGCTTTGTTCCTGGGCCTCTTGCTTGGTGGTACCCGTGGGGTAGATCAATTCCTCCGGGTAGACGGCCTTGGAACTGTCCAGCCACGCGGAGAAGGCGCTGAGGATGCTGACGGAGCCCGTGGGACCGCCGTCGACGTACACCGTGGTCAGGTCCAGGCTTCCCGCCGCCGGGTAGGTTTCGTGGCCGCTGACATTGATGACCGGATGCCCCTGGCTCTCCCCCAGTGTGTTGTATGTGGGCCCGGGTGACTCGATGACGTATGGCACCGGAAGGGTGCCAACAGCGATGCCCAGCCCCAGCGCTGCCAGCCCGGCAACCATCATGGTGGACAGGCGCCTGACTTGCCGTCCGCCGTCGTTCGTAACTGTGCCTCCTGCGGCACCTGCCGAACCGCTGCCGTCCCGGCCCTCAAAGGAGCCGCCGGCGTCCGCTGGTTCCGGATCGGAGGAGGGGCGAAGCTCGGGAACGTGGTCCTCGGAGGAATGGCCGCCACGGGTTGTAGTCACCCCACCAACAGTACGCGGTGAAGGTGTCCCGGGCCGCTTTGCCTAGAGCGAACGACGGCGGCGGGCGGCAGACAGCCGCGCCCCACCGGGGTACCGTGAAGACTGATCAACAGTCACACCATCGATCGGCGGGACCATGACCTCCAACCCACTCAATCCGTCCAACGGCGACGACAATCCCAAGGATCCGTTGGCCGAGATGCTGCAGAACCTGATGGGCGGCAAGGGGATGGAAAACTTCGACCCCGCCGAGCTCGCCAAGGCTGCCGGCCTGCCCGATGACCCCAATCTGCTGGCCCAGATGTTCTCGCAGGTGCAGGCGATGATGAGTGCGCCGTCCGAGGGCCCCGTCAACTGGACCCTGGCCCATGACAATGCCCGCCGCGTGGCCGCCGGCAGTTCGGACCCCTCGGTCACCGCCCAGCAGTCACGGGACGTCGATGAAGCACTCCGGCTGGCGGAACTCTGGCTGGATCCGGTCACGGACCTGCCTGCCACGGGGCTGATCGGCAAGGCCTGGTCCCGTGCGGAATGGGTGGAAGCAACCCTGGGCACGTGGAAGCGGCTGACCGAACCGGTGGCCAACAGCATCGCCAACGCCCTGTCCTCCGCCATGACCGAGCAGATGCCCGAGGAAATGAAATCCATGATGGGCGGCGCCTCCTCGATGCTGCAGAACATGGGCGGCGCCATCTTCGGCATGCAACTTGGTCAGGCCATCGGCGCCCTGTCCAAGGATGTGGTCAGCTCCACCGACATCGGAGTCCCGCTCGCAGACCTCGAAATGGCGCTCCTGCCCGCGAATGTCGCCGCATTCGGTGCGGGCCTGTCGCTGCCCGAGAACGACATCCGGCTGTTCCTTGCCGTCCGGGAAGCCGCGCACGCGCGCCTCTTCGTACAGGTGCCATGGCTGCGCGGCCACCTGCTGGGCGCCATCGAGGCCTACGCCCGAGGTATCCACATCGATACCTCCCGCATCGAGGAACTCGCCCGCGACCTCGATCCGAGCAACCCGGAAGGCATCCAGGAAGCCCTGTCCCAAGGCGTGTTCATGCCGCAGCGGACCCCCGCCCAGGAGCAGGCATTGGAGAAGCTCGAGACGGCCTTGGCCCTGGTGGAAGGCTGGGTGGACGAGCTCACCGCTGCCGCCACCGAAAAGCTGTTGCCCTCCGCCGGAGCCCTCCGGGAAACGGTGCGGCGCCGCAGGGCCACCGGCGGTCCGGCCGAACACGCGTTTGCCTCCCTGGTGGGACTGGAGCTGCGGCCGCGCCGCCTGCGCGACGCCGCCACCCTGTGGGCAACATTGAAGGATGAGCGCGGCATCGAGGGCCGGGACGCCATCTGGCACCACCCCGACCTGCTGCCCACCGCCGAAGACCTCGACGACCCGAAGGGTTTCAGCTCCCGCCGGAAGCTCGCCGAGGCCAGTGACAGCGAAGTGGATGATGCACTGCAGAAATTGCTCAGCGGCGGTTTTGACGATGCCCCTGCCGCTGACGGAGGCACCGCCGCCGGCACGGACGGGGACAACGACGGCCAGGACACGGACCGCAAGGACGACGACGGCGGTACGGACCAGCCGAAGAGCTGACACTGCATGGCGCGGCCGGGTTTCCCGGCCGCGCCGCGCTTTAAGTCATGCCGGTGCTTTGAGTGCTGCCCGCGCGGTTTGGTGCGGACGCTGCGCGTCGAGTGGCGGACCCTAGTCGGCGTCGCCCGGCCAGGTGTTCCCGGCAGTGGTAGGCATGCATTCCGAGGGGGCGGCGTTTTTATCCAGGCCCCGTGACGTGGCAAACGAAACACCTTCGAGGAACGCCTTCGCTCGTTGTGTTTCCGGATAGGCCTCGAGGAGTTGCCAGAACGTTGCGTTATGGGAGGCCACCAGCAGGTGCGCCAGTTCGTGCAGCAGGACGTAATCGATGACCCATTGCGGCATGGGGCGCAGCTTGTCCGACAGGCGGATGGTTCCCTCGGCCGGGGTCGCGGAACCCCAGCGGGAGTTCTGGTTGCTGACCCAGCGAACGGATGTGGGCGTTGCCCGGCCGCCAAGGTACTTGATGGACAGGTGGGCGGCGTGGGCCGCGAGGGCCTCGTCGGTGGCGGGCCGCCGCCGGCCGGCAGCCGCGGGCCGCTCCCCCTGTTTGTGCAGCTTTGCCAGCATGCGGTGGACCCACTCGCGTTCCTGGGCCGCAGTGAACCGTGCCGGAATGGCAACCACCGCGGTCCCGTCTTCCCAGAATGCCGCCACGGTCCGGGTGCGGCGTGCCGACCGCCGTACCTCCACGGGGGCTCCACCGGTGGTTGTCAGGACGGCAGCCGCCTGCTGGTTACTGTTGCCTGGCGGGCTGCCGCGCCTCACAGGACGCTGCTTTCGGCCAGGACCTTCAGAACGTCTTCCCCGTACCGTTCAAGTTTGGAAGGACCGATACCTGCGAGCCCGGCAAGTTCCTCCAGGGACGCCGGCCGCGCTTCCGCAATCGCCGTGAGGGTGGCATCCGTGAAGACGACGAAAGCGGGCACGTCGGCGGACTGGGCGACGTCGCGCCGCCAGTTCCGGAGTGCATCAAAGGTCTGTTCCTCGTAGCTGGGGGGACACGCGTTGCAGCGGCCCACCTTGCGCTCCGCCCCGGTGGAAAGCATGCTGCCACAGACCCGGCAGACTGCCGGAGCGGCGGCCTTGCGGCGCGGAACCGTACCCTTGCTGCGGGCGCTGGAGCTTGCGACGGAATCGGGCCGCAGCCCGTCGAGGAAACGGGACGGCTTGCGGTTGGCGCGGCCGCCCGGAGTCCGTGCCGTGCTCCAGGAAAGCGAGAGGTGTTCACGGGCACGGGTGATGCCGACGTACAGCAGCCGGCGCTCCTCATCCACAGTCTCGGCCGAGTCCGCGAAGGAAATGGGCATCAGGCCTTCGCTGAGCCCCACCAGGAACACGGCATCCCATTCCAGGCCCTTGGCTGCGTGCAGGGACGCGAGCGTCACGCCCTGCACGGTGGGGGCGTGCTGGGCGAGCGAACGCTCCTGGAGCTCGTTGACGAAGTCACTGAGCCCGAATTCCGGACCGCGGTTCTGCGCAAGTTCGTCCGCCAGTGCCACCAGGGCCGCCAATGACTCCCACCGTTCGCGGAGGGCACCCCCGCTGTGGGGTGCGGAATCCGTGTAGCCGAGGGAGGAAACAATGTCCCGGACCAGTTGGCCCAGCGGTTCCGGGGAATCCGTTTCACTCACGGCCCTGGTGGCGGCGCGGAGCTGGAGGATGGCGTCCCGGACCTCCTTGCGCGCGAAGAAGCGTTCGCCGCCCCTCAGCTGGTAGCCGATTCCCGCCGCTGCCAGCGCCTGTTCGTACGCCTCGGACTGGCCGTTGGTGCGGAAAAGGACAGCGACCTCGCTGGCTGGTGTCCCGGCGTCGAGCAGCGCCTTGATCTTTTGCGCCACGGTAGCGGCTTCGGCTTCGTCGTCCGTGCATTCGGTGAACTGGGGCACGGGGCCGGCGGGTCGCTGGGCCACCAGCTGCAGTGGCGTGGCCCAGGCGGCGTCCGCGGCGGGGCCGCCGCTGCGCCGGCCGGCCAGCAGGTCATTGGCCAGCTTCACCACCTGGGGCGTGGAGCGGTAGTCCCGGATGAGCTTGACCACGTTGGCCTGCGGGTAGCGGGTTTTGAAGTCCAGCAGGTGCCGGGGCGATGCTCCGGTGAAGGAGTAAATGGTCTGGCTGGCGTCGCCCACCACGCAGAGTTCGTCGCGGCCACCGAGCCAAAGCTCCAGGAGGCGTTGCTGCAGCGGGGAAACGTCCTGGTATTCGTCCACCACGAAGTGCCGGTACTGCTCCCGGACCGTGGCAGCCACCTTCTCGTCCTCCTGCAGGATGCCCACCGTAATCAGCAACACGTCTTCGAAGTCGATCACGTTGCGGTCCGTCTTGACATCCTCGTAGGACTGGAACACGCGGGCGACCGCGGTGAGGTCGAATCCGCCGGGTGCACCCCGCCCCTGTGCGTTCTCCAGGTAGTTGGCAGGGGTCAGCATGGACACCTTGGCCCACTCAATTTCCGAGGCGAGATCGCGGATGGACGCGCGGTCGGTGCTGAGCCTCAGCCGCCTTGCGGCCTCGGCGAGGATTTGCGCCTTATGGTCCAGCAGGTTCGGCAAGGTGCCGCCAACCGCCTGCGGCCAAAAGAACTGAAGTTGGCGCAGCGCGGCGGCATGGAAGGTCCGGGCCTGGACGTTACCGGCGCCCAGGTCACGCAGACGGCTGCGCATCTCCGCCGCTGCCCGGGCGGTAAAAGTTACTGCGAGCAGTCGCTGGGGAGTGTAGACCCCCGAGTGGACGCCGTAGGCGATGCGGTGGGTGATGGCGCGGGTCTTGCCCGTACCCGCTCCCGCCAGCACACAGAGCGGACCGTTGAGGGTGCTGGCCACTTCACGCTGTTCGGCGTCCAGGCCGCCGAGGATCCGGTCCTCAAGGGAGGCTGCGCCGTCAAAATTCTCTGTAGTCACTTCTGCTGCTTTGTTTCTCGACTACCGCGTGCTGGAGTCTGGTGGATGGAATAACTTAGGCTCCGGTCAGGTCCCGGATCCGGCCGCCGTACCAGTGCTCAATCAGTGAACGGGCAATGGAAAGCCTGCTTGAAATAGTGATTTCGCCACTGAGCACGGCTTCCTGGAGTTCCTCGCGGCTGAACCAGCGCGCCCTGGTGACCTCCACGCCGTCGGGCGTTGCCTGGGTGTCCTCGGTGACGGCCGTAAATCCAAGCATAAGGGAGGCAGGGAACGGCCACGACTGGGAGCCGAGATACTGGCAGGCAGTGACGCGGACTCCCACTTCCTCCTGGATCTCGCGCACTACGGCCTGCTCCAGTGATTCGCCCGGCTCAACGAACCCGGCCAGGGTGGAGTAGTTCCTGGCATCCAGGGGACCCCCACCGCCCAGCAGCAGCCGCCCATCCGGGCCAACGACCGTGACGATGATCGCGGGATCGGTCCGCGGATAGTGTTCCGAATTATCAGCCGGGCAACGGCGGACCCAGCCGCCGGCTTCCACGTCCGTGGGCGAGCCGCAGCGGGGGCAGTGCGTGTGGCCTGCATGCCAGTTGGCGATAGCACTGGATTCCACGAACAACGCCGTGGAGGTGGCAGTCAGGCCAGTCGCAACGTCCCTGAAACCCGCCCAGGCCGCATCCGCAGGGATGCCGGCAGTACCGGGCTCGGGCGGATGGGGCAGGACGAAGAGCAACAGTTCAGTGCCCTCGGGGAGGTCCGACCCGGGCAGGGCGGATCCGAGGTACACGACGAGTTCAGGAGAGGATCCGGCCCCGTCGAGATCCGCCAGGAGATCCCTCGCGGAGGCGAGGACCATGCTGCTGTCCTGCACCAGGCCCTGCCGGCCCGACAGGACGATGGCCAGGGCATCCGGACCGGTCAGCAGGTCATCGATCATGCCGGGCCTGATGCGTGCGGCAGAGCCCCGGTCCACCAAGGCAGGCCGCACCGGGAGCAGGGTGTCCGCCAGGTGGTTCGCGGGCAACCGTGCCGGCGCAACCTGGTGAACGGGCAGGACAGACTCCGTATGGCTCATGAGTCCACCGTACTGACTGCCACGGACATTTCACATTTCACAGTGCCGGTTAACTGCGCCCGACACCCCCGGAATTCAAGCTATCTCAAGACTCGCCGCCGGCAGATCTCGGTCTGGGACAACTGGCAATCTACCGTGGAACGGTGAGAAGAAAACCGATTGAGCTGGCGGCCATTGCAACCGCGGCAGTCCCCGGACTGACGCCGACGGCCGTTAGCTCTGCACCGGATGATCCCGCGGACTTCGACTCGGCGCTGCTCCTGGATTCAGAAGGCAAGCGCTGGCGGGTCAGGTCGCCGCGGCACGCCGAGGCCAGCGCCCGGCTGGAAACGGAGTTCCTGGTGCTCCGGGCCTTCGCTCCGGCCGTGCGGGCCGAGCTGCCTTTCCTCATGCCCACGGTGGCCGGCAGCGTACGGCTGGGAACCCTGAGCACCTTCGTGTACTCGCACCTGTCGGGCACCACGCGCAGCGTCGAGGAATTGACCACGGGTCCAGGCAGTGTCGCCCGCGAGATCGGCACCGCCCTGGCTGCCATTCACGACCTGCCCCGATCCCTGGTGAGCAACGCCGATCTCCCCAGCTACACGCCCAACGAGTTCCGCCAACGGAGGCTGAACGAGCTGGACCAGGCTGCCACCACAGGAAAGATTCCGGCCGCATTGCTGCGCCGCTGGGAACATGCCATGGAGGACGTGTCCCTGTGGCGCTTCAACCCCTGCGTCGTCCACGGCGACCTGCACGAGGACAACCTGCTCATCGAGTCCGGGCGGGTCACGGCAGTAACCGGCTGGACGGACCTGCGGATCGGTGACCCCGCGGACGACTTCGCCTGGTTGGTGGCCTCCAACGAACAGGACTTCATTGATGCAGTGCTGAAGGCCTATACCGCCGGCCGCCGTGATACCCCGGACCAGCACCTCCTGCGCCGGGCCGCCCTCTCAGCGGAGTTCGCACTTGCCCAGTACCTGGTCAAGGGACTCGCCGCCGGTGATGAGGCCATGGTCCGCGAGGCTGAAGGCATGCTGGAGAGCCTGGCCAGTGACATCGCCGAGTTCGGTGGCCAGCCCATCAGCGTCGAACCGCTTCCGGACGCTTCAAGCCCGGACAACTCCGAAGCGGCTGCACAGGTGCCGGCGGAAGACTCCGCGCCGGCAGCCGCCCCCGGGCCTGCACGCTCTGGGTCCTCCCCCGCCGTCACGGTGGTCCCTGTCCCGGTGGAACCGGCAGAGCCCGCACAGCCCGCGGTGCACGTGACTCCCATCCCGGTGGACCCGCCGGCTGACGAGGCACCTGACGCCGAGGATACGGCCCCGACGGCCAAAGGCCCGGATGACACCTCCACCGCCGCCATCTCGGTCATCAACATCAAGCAGGGCTGACGGCACAATCAAGCGGGCTGATCGGCACAGAGCCGCCCGTCCGTGAGGCCGCGGTGAAGCCGCGGCCTCACGCCCGTGCGAGCGCGCGCGCTACGATTCCTTCCAACTCGGCGGCCGTCCCAAGGTCGTGCGGCCGGACCACGGCGTTGTCTGCCACATAAAAGAACGCAGCCCGCACGTCCTCCAGCGGAACGCCCTTCAGGCGCGCCCATGCAAGCCGGTACACGGCCAGCTGGATTGAACGGGTCTTCAGCTGCCCGGCCGAGGGGCGCCGGCCTGTCTTCCAGTCCACCAGGTCCCAGCGGCCGTCGGCGTCCTGGAAGACGGCGTCGACCCGTCCCCGGACAACAACTTCACCAACCCTCGTTTCAACCGGAACCTCCACGAACGCCGGGGACCTGTCGGCCCACGGGGAGGCCTTGAACGTGGCCACCATGTCGTCGAGGTCGTAGGCAGCGTCAATGTGGTCATCCGAACCCGGCGCCTCGCCGAGGTCAAGCATCCCGGCAGTTCCGAAGTATTCCTCCACCCAGGCGTGGAAAGCTGTGCCCTTCCGCGCCGACATGCCCGGTTCGCGCGGCACCGGCCTGCGCAGCCGCCCCACCACCGCCTCAGGGTCCTCCCCGAGGTCCACGAGGGTGGAGGCGGAGATATGGGTGGGCAGGTGCACCTCCTGGCCACCTGACCTTCTTGCCCGGCGTTCCAGCAACAGCGCAGCTTCCCTCGCCCAGCCGGCCGCCGCTCCCGTGAGCGGAGTCCCCTCGCCGTTCCGGGAAATGCCTGTTCCACCGGGCTTCCCGGACCCATCGGGCAGGACCACACCGGTCTTTAGCAGGTCAACCACCCGCCCCGCCGCAGCTTCCATGGCCGCCCTGCGCCCACGCGACATGCGGAGCCGCTCACCGGTCCGCGCATCCGTTGGACCTTCCAGCGGGTCATAGGGCCACATTGCCTCTTCCGTCTCAAGGGTCAACGGACTCTCGTCCGGAAGGGCAGCCTCTTCCAGCGACAACGGATGGACCAGGGCAGCAGCCTGAGGCTCGTCGTCGGCCGCTTGGGTCAGCGTTTCAAGCTCCGCCAGGAATGGGGACATCTCTGCCCGTCCGGCGCGTGAACCCACCCAGGCGGCGCTGGATACCCACAACACATGCTTGGCCCTGGTGTAGGCCACGTAGGCGAGCCGCCGTTCTTCCTCTTCACCATGGGCCTGCACCGCGGCCTTGAAATCCTTCTCGGCGTCCAGCCAGCCCTTCTGGTCCGGTTGTTCCACGTCCCACTGGGGAAGGTCGGCCCGGTCTCCGCGCAAGGGCCAGGGAAGCGCTGCCGCACCGCTGCTCCAGCGGGAGTCCCTGTCGCTCGGGAAGGCTCCCGCGTTCAGCCCGGGAACGAAGACTACATCCCATTCCAGGCCCTTGGACGCATGGACGGTCAACAACTGGACTGCTTCCCGGTTCACGTCGCTGGCAGGCGCTTCCAGGCCGTTTTCCTCAGCCGAGGCAGCCTCCAGCCATGATAGGAAGGCGAGGATATCCACCCTTTGGGAGGTTCGGAGGAATCCGGCGGCCGCATCCTGGAAGGCGTCGAGGTTGCGCCGCGCCTGGTGGATGCTGATCCCCGGCCGTGCCGCCACCTCGATATCCAGGAGCATCGCCCGCTCCACTTCACCCAGGAGCGTGGTGAGGTCATCTCCCAGGTAGCCGCGCAATTGCCGCAGTTCCGCTGACAACCGGGCAAGCCGGGAACGGGCCGCCGCCCCAAGGGTACGGCCGTTCGACGACGTCCAACCGTCGCGCGGCAGGAAGTCCAGGGCCTCCACCAGGCTGGCACCGTCGGTCAGGTCGCCTTCCAGGACCGGCCCGTCCACGGCGTCGTCACCGGCGTCGGGGACGTCGGCGTCGGACCCGGCCGGGGCTTTGCCGCGGTTTCGCGCCAACTGGCTGGACCAGTCCCGCAGGGCCATCAAGTCCGCGGGACCTATGCGCCACCGTGCACCGGCCAGGAGCCGCATGAGGGCATCGGAACGGCCAGGGTCTGCAAGGACACGGAGGGTGGCAACGAGGTCGACGATCTCGGGGGTGTCCAGGAGTCCGCCCAGGCCCACGATTTCGTAGGCGATGCCGCGGGCTTCGAACTGCCTGCGGACGGTCTCCATCTGGGCCCGCCGGCGGCACAGTACGGCCAGGGCTGGGGGAACGGCCGATCCATCGGTTTTGGATTCGAAGTCCGTCACCTTGTACCTCAGGACGTCCCCGGCGAGCGCGGCGGCCTCCTCGACGTCGCTGGCGAAACGTCCCGGTACCACGGTTCCGTCGACGGCGTATGGACTGGGCTGCAGCGGAGGCACTTCGGCAGCGGCCGCCTTGCCTCCTGCCGGGCCGCGCTTGGCCGCCGACCGGCCAAGAGACTGGGACATCACATTTGCGGCTGCGAGGATGGAGCGGCCGTTACGCCAGGCTGTGGTCAAGTAGGACGTTGGGGCGGGCGCCCAGCCCGAATCGCCTTCCGCTTCACCGGTGCGGACGGGAAATTCGCGGACGAAGTGAAACAACTGGCCGGCGGAAGCACCGCGGAACCCATAAATCGACTGGTTGGGGTCGCCGACTGCCGTGACCGCATGGCCGCCGCCGAACAGGCGGGAGAAAAGTACCAGTTGCGCGTACGACGTGTCCTGGAACTCGTCGAGCAGGACTACCTTGTACCGCTGCCTCTCCATCGTGGCCGCCAGCGGAACCTCCTGTGCAACCTTCGCTGCGAGGGCCACGAGGTCCCCGAAATCGAGGGCGCCGCGGGCACGTTTCGCCGCAGAGTAGCGGCCCACCATGTCAGCGACGCTTGCCCTGGTGCGCAGCATTCCGGCAAGCTCCGAGACTGCCTGCGGCGGGTTCTTCTTCTTGTCCGCCAGGTACGGCAGGGACTCAAACTCCGAGAGGCGCGCCATCAACCAGGCTTCGACATCCTCGGGCTCCTGGAGGTGTTCGGCACACTCCCCCGCCAACTGGATGACGGCCTTCACCAGGGTGGATTTCGCAGCACGGAAGTGGGCGTATTCGCCGTCGTAGGCCTCAACCACCTCGCTGGCAAGTTGCCATGCCTGCGCTCCACCCAGCAGCACCACATCGCGTTCCACGCCCAGCCGGAGACCGTAGTCGGAGACGATACCGCTGGCGAAGGAATGGTACGTGGACACCTTGGGTTCCAGTGCGTCGCTGCTCCGCAGGCCCTCCGGAAACATCCCGGCGCCGGTGTCCTTCGCAGCAAGTCGCTGCAGGGCCAGGAGCTTGGACCGGATCCGGGTGGCGAGTTCGCCGGCGGCCTTCCGGGTGAAGGTCACCCCCAGGACTTCCTCGGGAGTGACCCATCCGTTGGCCACGAGCCACACCACCCTGTCGGCCATGGTGGCGGTCTTCCCCGAGCCCGCCCCCGCGATCACCAGCCGGGGCGCAAGGGGCGAAGAGATGATGGCGGACTGCTCCGGCGTCGGGATGTTCTTTTCGCCGAGCAGAACGGACAGTTCTTCCGGACTGAAGCGGGGCGTGGCGGTGGCCTCCCCCGCAGGCAGGACCTCCATCGGGTGGCTCATTCGGTCACCTGCCGTCCACGCGCACACAGCGGGCAGACCTCCGGAAGCCGGCAGCCATGGCCGCCGTGGCTGCCCTTGGCCGGATCATGCCGCGCGACGAATTCGCTGCCGCCCATCACGGCGGCCGCATTCTTGACCATGTCCAACGCCCAATTCTCCTGCGGGTCCAGAGCTTCCTGCTGCTGGATGGACGGGTTCTTGGCCGCTGTCCCGAGCTGCGCCAGCACGGCACCTCCGGACAGGCCGCTGCCGTTCGAGCCGGCCTCGAACCCGCCGGCGACCACCGCCGCTTGGTACGCCCCGAGCTGGGGATGGCGCGAGAGCTCGCCCTTGCCGGGCTGCCGTTTTCCGGTCTTGAGGTCCACCACCACCAGGCGTCCCCCGTCGTCGACCTCCAGCCGGTCCACCTGCCCGCGGAGTACCGCATCACGCGGCGCGGCGGCGTCCACCACCACTTCCCCGAGCGCAACGTCAAAGTCCTTTTCCACGCCCAGCAGGCTGCGGCCTTCAGCCCTCATGGTCAACACGTATTGAGCCAACTTCCGCACCATGGACTCGGCACGCTGGAAATCCAGCCTGCCTTCCCAGTTGTCCTTCATCCCGAGCGCCGGCCAGCGCCGCACCAGCTCTGCCAGGTACTCCGAGCCGGACGCGTCCGGCATGTCCTGGGCAATGGCGTGCACGAGGGTGCCAAGGCTGCGGGCGAAGTCGGTGGCTGCCTCCCCGCCTGCCGCCTGGACGAACCAGTCCAAGGGCGACTTCTGCACGGTCTCCACCTTGGACGGGGACACAAACACGGTTGCCCCCGGCGGAACCACCGCTTCGGAGGAAGTGAGCGGGGCCAGCCCCCACCAGCTGTCCGGGTGGGCACCGGCGACCGCCGGCTCCGCCGCGGCAAGATGTGCCAGCACCTTGGCAGCCTCTTCCCTGTGGGCGGGATCGGCCGCATCGGATTGGGCATGTTGGCGAAGTTCGGCGACCAGGGCGCGCAGGGTCATCGGCCGTTCAACCTGGGTGAAAACGCGACCCTCCTGTCCGGGTTCCAGGGGTGCGACGAAGTCCAGGAAGGATGATGGTTGGTCGTCTTCCGATGAGACGGCGGTGCACACCAGGAGTTCGCGTGCCCGGGATACCGCCGTGGAGAAGCTGCGCAGTTCGTCGTAGCGGATATCCCGCAACCGGCTCAACGGGTCGCGCTGGAGCGCATACTCCGGCCCATGCTCTACGGCGTCGGCGTACAGGGTGCTGCCGAGCAGTTCGCCGCGGAGCCTGGTGTTGGGCCACACCCCCTCCTGCAAGCCGGCGATGATAACGACGGGCCATTCGCGGCCTGCGGCGCTGGCCGGCGTCATCAGTTCAACAGCGTCATCCAGCTGGGCGCGGGCCGCGAGGGTGTCCATGGGGAGCTCCTGGTTCAGGAGGTATTCCAGGAACTGCTCAGGACCCGCACCGGGCATCTGGTCCACGTAGCGTTCGGCGGTATGGAAGAGGGCCATCATCGCATCAAGGTCGCGGTCGGCCCGGGCCCCGTGCGGACCGCCGGACAAGGCAATTGCAGTCCATGCTGAGGCAAGGCCGGTGGAATTCCACAGAGCCCACAACACGGATTCCGCGTTGGCGCCGGGAAGTGCGGCTGCCTCCCGGCCCGCCTGGATCATCCGGGCCGTGCGCCGCGCTGCCCGTCCTTCAATGCCCAGGGCACCCAGCGCGCCCGGCTCGAGCAGTGCCTCGACCAGGAGCACGTCGCTGGCGCGCCCGCCGCCACCCAGGAGCTCCTCCCGGCGCAGCGATTGCCGGAGCCGCCGCAGCTCGATGGACGTGGCTCCCCCGATGCGGGACGTCAGGAGGGACACCGCGGCTTCCGGCGTCAGCAGGGCCGGATCCAAGGCAATGGCGAAGGCGTCCAGGAGCGGCCGCACCGCTACCTCGTCCCGGACCGCCGATTCAGCCACGGGAACCCGGACCGGGATGCCCTGCCCGGACAAGTATCGTTGCAGCTCGCTGACCTGGCCGCCATTGCGAACGATCACCGCCATGTCCCCGAGGCCGCGGTTGTGTTTGATGTGCTGGTCCAGGATTCGCTGTGCAACATAACGCAGTTCATGGACGGGCGTGGGGACCAAGTGTGCCTCGACCCGGCCGGGCCCGACGTCGTTCTCGGCCAGCCCTGGCGCGTCCTCCCGGGCCGACCGGTTGGGCCGCTCGAGGCGCCGCGCCAACTGGCCGCCGGCCCGCTGGGAAATGCGGCCGGCAACATTCAGCCATGACTCGGCCACCGCCGGGGCAAGACCGTGGGCGTAGCGGAGCGGACGTTCAAGGACAGGCGCCTGTGCCGCCAGCAGCCGGGGCAGTTCAGCCACGAGATCCGGCCTGGCGCCGCGGAATCCCTGGACTACGGTGTCCGGGGAGGAGGTCACGTAGCAGTCGCTGCCGGCCGCGATATCGGCCAGCAGCTCGAAGATGGCCGGATTGGCCTCCTGGATATCGTCCACCAGCACAACCTGCAGGCGGTCGCGCTCGGCCTCGAGGAAATCGGGCGCGTCCTGGAAGATCTGGCGGGCGGCCGTGATGATCCCGGCGGGATCGAAAGCTTCGGGCATCCTCAGGTCCAGGACGTCCCGGTACTCGGCGTAGAGGGCGGCTGCTGCTTTCCAGTCCGGACGGCCGCACTGGTCAGCCAACTGCGAGAGGTCCTCGGCCGTGCGGCCGGATTCAATGACGCGGTCAAAGAGCTGCCGCACCTCATGGCGGAAGCCGCGGGTCTCCAGTGCACCATCCAGATCGGCCGGCCACGGCAGTTCCAGCCCGGGGATCCTGTGTCCTTCCAGGAGTTCCTTGATGATCAGGTCCTGCTCCGGACCCGACAACAAGCGGGGTGGCCTTGAGAGCTGGATGACGCCCTCGGCCTTGGCCCGCCAGATGAGGTCGAATGCATACGATGCCCATGTCCTGGCTGGAGTGGTGCTGAGGCTCCGGTCCAAACGCGCGGTGAAGCGGTCCCTCAGGAAGTCTGCGGCAAGACGGGTGGGCGCCAGGATCAGCATGCGCTCCGGATCCACCCCGTCACGGAAGACCCGTTGGACTGCGGCCTCGACCAGGACGGTGGTCTTTCCTGTGCCTGGTGCGCCCGGTACGAGCACGGGCCCGGAGCCCTGGGTAACATCCACCGCTGCCTGCTGGTCCGGCGTCAGCTGGATTGCCTCCGCATGCACCTGGCGCGGCGGAAGCAGCCGAATGGCAGGGGCACCGCGGAATGCGGCCTCCAGGCCGTCCTCCGGCTCTTGCCGTGGGGCCAAGGGGCCATTCAAAGGGATTGCTACTGTCACAAAGTCATTCCATCATCAGGCACCGACAAACTGTGGAGCCGGCGCTCCAGCTCCGCGGCGGCGGCATCGATACGGTCGAAATCATCGTCGGTGGGGGCCCAGCGTGCTGCGGTCAAATCCACCCGCCACCTGCCTTCCCCTGTCCGCAGGTACGCGGCATGGTCTCCCCGGAGCGGCGTACCCTCTTCGAGGTAGCGGTACAAGGCCTCGGCTTCATGGCCTTCGGGGGCATGCCCGCTTGCTTTCAGGACACGCCACCACGGCACACTGCTTCCGTAGTGGCTCATCACCGCCCCCACCTGCCGGGGGCCGCCGGAGCCCAGGAGCTCGGCGATGTCCCCGTACGACACTGCGGATCCCGGAGAGACCAGCCTGACGACGGCAAGGACCGCCTGGACGTACTCATTCCGCATTGATCCAATGTAGCCGCAGTGGCGTTCCCCTAAATTGTCGGCGGGTCCCCTTAGCGTTGAACCATGAGCTCCTGGCATACCCTCCCCCGCGCAGCATTTGACCTCGAAACCACCGGCCGCAATTCGCGTGCGGCCAGGATTGTCACGGCGTCAATCACCGTGGTGGACCATGAAGGCGGGGTCATCAAGGAGCACGAGTGGCTGGCGGACCCGGGCGTGGAAATTCCCACGGAGGCCAGTGATATCCACGGCGTCACCACCGAGCAGGCCCGGCGCGACGGCAGGCCTGCCCACGAGGTAACGCGGGAGGTCGCCGCCGTCCTGCAGGAACTGTTCGACTCCGAAATCCCGGTCATCGCCTTCAACGCCAGCTACGACTTCACCGTCCTCGCAGCCGAATCGGCACGCTACGGGGTGCCGCAGCTCCACCGCTTCCCGATCTTGGACCCGTACATCATGAACAAGCAGGTGGACAGGTACCGCAAGGGCAAGCGCACGCTCACGGCCCTCTGCGAGGAATACGGCGTGAACCTGGACAATGCGCACACCTCCGCCGCCGATGCTCTCGCCACCCTGCGTGTCCTCGATGCGATGGCCGGGAAGTTCCCCAAACTGCAGATGCCGGCGGGCAACCTGCACCAGCTGCAGATCGAATGGGCCACGGCCCAGGCCGCCGACTTCCAGGACTACCTCCGGAAAACCAAGCCCGCGGCCGTGATCGAGGGAGACTGGCCGGTACTGCCGCCACAGGACGCCACCGCGGGAGGCTTCTAGGGTTCCTTTACGCATGCCGGATTGGGAGGCATGTCACAGTCACGTTACTTAATGAAAGTCCCCCCTCAGGTTGGCGGATCATTCGATATCGCGACTCCCAAGCGCTTCGGATCACCCCAGACATCGTCAAATCACTGACCATTATTCGGCCAACAGCTCCCAGAACGGCACTTTCTTCAGCTCACAGCCGATATTCGCGCTGGTGAGACAATAAAGTTTTGCGGTCACCGCCCGTCCAGCCCGGCTGGACCAGCGCCGGGAGCAGGTGCCAGACGCCACAGCGCAGCCCTGCCCGGTCGACTTAGGACTCAATGAAAGTGACAACCTGATGAAAATCAAAGCGATGAAGTGGCTCACAACCGCTCCTGTTGCCCTCGCCCTTGCGGTTTCCCTCGCGGCGTGCGGCGGCGGCTCTTCCCAGCCGAGCGGCACCCCCACCGACGCCCTGAAGGGCAGCGACCAGCAGACGCTGGACAAGTACACCACTGCGGACGTTACCCCGATCGACAAGATCGACAAGACCAAGCTCGGCCTCATCACCGAGGGCACACTGCGCGTCGGCACACTCTCCGATGCCCCGCCCAACATCTTCATTGATCCTTCCGGCAAGTTCACCGGCTACGACAACGAACTGCTGCGCGCCATCGGCGACAAGCTGGGCCTGAAGGTTGAGTTCGCCTCCACCGATTTCTCGGCCCTGCTGTCCCAGGTGGCCAACAAGCAGTTCGACGTCGGATCATCCTCGATTTCCACCACGGACAAGCGCCGTGAGACGGTCGGCTTCACCAACGGCTACGACTTCGGCTACATGGCTGTCGTCACCAAGGACGGCTCCAAGGTCAACGGCTTCGCCGACCTCAAGGACGGCGTGCGCATCGGCGTGGTACAGGGCACCGTGCAGGACGACTACGTCACGAACACCCTGGGCCTCGAGCCGGTACGGTTCCCGGATTACAACACCGTTTACGCCAACGTAAAGTCCGGCCAGGTCGACGCCTGGGTTGCCCCTTCACAGCAGGCCACCGGACAGGTCAAGGACGGCGACAACACCAAGATCGCCGAGAAGGTGGTCAACACCCAGAACTTCACCGCATACGCAGTGAACAAGGACAACAAGCCACTGATTGACGCCCTCAACGCAGGCCTCGACGCCGTCATTGCTGACGGCACCTGGACCAAGCTCACGGCCCAGTGGTACACCGACCGCCCCACGGCCGCCGAGCAGACCCCGCAGGGCTGGAAGCCGGGCAGCAAAGCCGTCCAGGTTCCCGCGAAGTAGCCCGGGCGTTCCATGGACATCCTCAAACTACTCTCCGATACCTTCCTTGACTGGAATGCCATCGGCGCCGTCCTGCCCAAAATGTTCGCCGTCGGGCTTCCGAATACGCTCGTTTTGGCCGTCTCGTCCGGCGTCATCGGAACAGTGCTTGGCATGCTGCTTGCCCTGATGGGGATTTCCCGGAACGCCGGGGCCCGCTGGGTCGCGCGAATCTACACGGACGTGCTCCGCGGGTTGCCGCCGATCCTCACCATCCTGGTGATCGGGCTGGGGTTCGGGCCGATCGTCCGGCAAATGACGGGCTCCACCAGCCCGTACCCGATGGCAATCGCCGCGCTGTCCCTGATGTCCGCCGCCTACATCGGCGAGATCTTCCGCTCAGGCATCCAGAGCGTGGACAAGGGCCAGCTCGAAGCTACCCGGGCCCTGGGGTTCGGCTACGGTCCGGCCATGCGCCTGGTGGTCGTGCCCCAGGGCGTCCGGCGGGTGCTTCCCGCGCTGGTCAACCAGTTCATCGCCCTGATCAAGGAATCCTCCTTGGTCTTCATGCTCGGGCTGCTGGCCAGCGAACGGGAGATCTTCCAGATCGGCAAGGACGCGGCGTCAACCAGCGGCAACCTCTCGCCTTACGTGGCGGCTGCAGCGTTCTACCTGGTGCTAACCGTTCCATTGACACACTTCGTGAACTGGATCGACCGGCGCCTCCGCACCGGCAGGCCGGAAAAGAAAGAACCGGATGACGCAGCAGCTGTCGTCGGGAAGGGAGCCCAGGCATGAGCGAGTTCACGTCCGGAACACTGAGCGCGAAGAACATCCACCTTTCCTTCGGAAGCAACCACGTGCTGCGGGGCATCGACCTGCACGTTCCCCAGGGCACCACGGCCTCCGTCATTGGCCCCTCCGGGTCGGGCAAGTCCACCCTGTTGCGGGTCATGAACCGGCTGATCGAGCCGGACCAGGGCGACATCCTGCTGGACGGCCGTTCGGTCCTGAAGGACAACCCGGATGAACTCCGGCGCCGGATCGGCATGGTCTTCCAGCAGTTCAACCTGTTCCCGCATAAGACGGTGGCGGAGAACGTCTCCCTCGCCTTGCGGAAACTGCGCAAGCTCTCCAAGGAGCAAGCGCAGGCCGAAGCCCTGGAACAGTTGGACCTTGTGGGGTTGAAGCACAAGGCTGATGCCCGCCCCGCCAACCTTTCGGGCGGCCAGCAGCAGCGCGTCGCCATCGCCCGCGCGCTGGCCATGAAGCCGGAGGTGATGTTCTTCGACGAAGCGACGTCCGCTCTTGACCCTGAGCTGGTCAAAGGCGTGCTGGCGCTGATGGCGGACCTCGCCAAGGGCGGCATGACCATGGTGGTTGTCACCCACGAGATGGGTTTCTCCCGGAATGTCTCCGACGCCGTGACGTTCATGGACGCCGGCGTGGTGGTGGAGTCCGGGCCGCCCGAGCAGCTCTTTACCGAGCCCAGGACAGACCGGCTTAAGGGCTTCCTCGCCGACGTCCTCTAGGCCGATAGGCAGGCACCGACCGAAAATCCCCGCCTCCTGGACTTTTCCCCCTTGCACGCAGGGGGGATTTGTCCGGGAGGCGGGGACTTTTCGTTTACGGCACGACGGCGGTCTCAGCCTTGGGCGGCAGCGGCGGCCTTGGCAGCGGCCGGAAGGGCGTCGTAGATCCGGTTCATGGCGTCGTCGTCGTGCGCGGCCGAGAGGAACCAGGCCTCGAACACCGACGGCGGCAGGTAGACCCCGGATTCCAGCATGGAGTGGAAGAACGGCGCGTAGCGGAACGCCTCCTGCGCCTGGGCGTCGGCATAGTTGTGCACGCCGTGGGCGGATGTTCCGAACGCCACCGAGAACAGATTCCCCGCGAACTGGATGGAGTGGTCCACCCCGGCGGCATCCAGGGCGGTGGAAACGGCGGAGGACAGTTCCAGCGAGCGGACGTCGATGAAGGAGTAGACATCCCGCGTGGCGTGGGTCAGGGTGGCTACGCCGGCTGCCATCGCCACCGGGTTTCCGGACAGCGTCCCGGCCTGATACACCGGGCCGGTTGGTGCGAGGTAGTCCATGACGTCGGCACGGCCGCCCAGGGCCGCCGTCGGCATTCCGCCGCCGATGACCTTGCCGAAGGTGAGCAGGTCCGGCGTCCAGGGCTGTTCGGCGTCGGGGGCGCCGCCGGTGAGGCCCCAGTAGCCGGAATAGCCGGTGCGGAAGCCGGTCAGGACCTCATCGACGATGAGGAGCGCGCCGTGCTCGCGGGTGATCCGCGACAGGCCCAGGTTGAAGCCCTCGCCCGGGGTGTGACCACGCCCATGTTGGCCGGCGCCGCCTCGGTAATGACGGCGGCGATGTTCTGTCCGTGCGCGGCGAATGCTTCCTCGACGGCCTGGAGGTCGTTGTAGGGCAGCACCAGGGTTTCGGCGGCGGTCGCTTCCGTGACGCCGGCGGACCCGGGCAGTGCGAGGGTTGCCACGCCGGAGCCAGCAGCGGCCAGAAGCCCATCGAGGTGGCCGTGGTAGCAGCCGGCGAATTTGATGATGAGGTTGCGGCCGGTGAAGCCGCGGGCCAGCCGGACCGCCGTCATGGTGGCTTCGGTGCCGGTGGACACCATCCGCAGGCGTTCGACGGCGGGCACGCGCTCCTTCACGATTTCGGCCAGGTTTGCCTCGTCCGGGGTGGACGCGCCGAAGGACAGGCCGCGATCGACGGCGGCGTGGACGGCATCCAGCACGGCCGGGTGGGCGTGGCCCAGCAAGGCCGGCCCCCAGGAGCAGACCAGGTCCACGTATTCCTTGCCGTCGGCATCGGTCAGGTAGGGGCCCTTGGCAGAGACCATGAACCGCGGTGTGCCGCCCACGGAGCCGAAGGCGCGGACCGGCGAGTTGACGCCGCCGGGCATCAGCTGGCGGGCGCGGTCGAAGAGTGCCTCGTTGCGAGGATTGCTGGAAGTCATGTTTCCTATTCTCTCAGTTAGCCGGCGAGCAGCTCGGCCACCCGGGGCGCCACCGCCGTACCCATCAATTCGATCGAGCGCATCATGGCCGAATGCGGCAATGGCCCGTTGCTGTATTTCAGGTCGAAGCGGTCCACGCCCAGGTTCCGCTTCAGCCGGACGATCTTTTGCGCCACCGTTTCCGGTGAGCCGACGTAGAGGGCGCCTTCGGCCGAACAGAGGGCATCGAACTCGCCCCGGCCGGCCGGTCCCCAGCCGCGCTCGGCACCGAGCTTGTTGCGCAGCTTCAACCAGTGCGGGAACAGCTCTTCCCGGGCCTGCTCATCGGTATCGGCCACATGGCCGGGCGAGTGCGTGGCCATCTGCTGCATCGGGTGGCCGTACTTGGCCATCGCCTCGCGGTAGAGGTCTGCGAGGGGCCGGAAGCCGCGCGGCTGGCCGCCGATGATGGCGAAGATGATGGGATAACCGTACTGGGCGCACCGGAGGACGGATTCAGGGGTGCCGCCCACGCCGATCCAGGTGGGCAGGAGGTGGTTTTCCAGCGGTGGGTAGACGCTCAGGCCGGCGAGGGCCGGACGGGTGCGGCCCTCCCAGTGCACTGGTTTCTGTGCGCGGACCTTGTCGAAAAGCTCGAGTTTCTCTTCGAAGAGGACCTCATAGTCGGCCAGGTCGAGGCCGAACAACGGGAAAGACTCAACGAACGAGCCGCGCCCGAGCATCACTTCGGCCCGGCCGTTGGAGATGGCGTCCACCGTGGAAAAGCGCTGGAAGACACGGATGGGGTCATCCGAGCTCAGGACCGTTACGGCGGAGCCCAGCCGGATGCGGGTGGTGCGTGCCGCCGCCGCCGCGAGGAAGACTTCGGGCGCGGACACGGCGTAGTCCTTGCGGTGGTGCTCCCCCACGCCAAAGGCGTGGAGCCCGACGGCGTCCGCCAGCTCTGCCTGTTCCAAGAGTTGGCGCAGTACCCGGGCATGCGGCTGCGGGCTGCCGTCCGGAGCCTCGCCAACGTCGCCGAAGGTGTTCAGGCCGAGGAGGATGCGCTCATCCCCCACCGGCGCGGTGGGTCCGGCTGCCTGCGCGTCCGTCACCGGGATTCCTTGAGCCAGCCGGCCAGTTCGGCGGCCCAGTAGGTCAGGACCATGTGGGCGCCGGCCCGGCGGATGCCGAGCACGGACTCCGTGATGGCTGCGCGGCGGTCGATCCAGCCGTTGGCGGCGGCGGCCTCGATCATCGCGTATTCGCCGGAAATCTGGTAGGCGGACACGGGCACGGGGCTCATCGCGGCAACGTCGGCCACGATGTCCAGGTAGCTCATGGCGGGTTTGACCATGATGATGTCCGCGCCCTCGGCCAGGTCCAGTTCCACTTCGCGGATGGCTTCGGTGCGGTTGCCGGCATCCATCTGGTAGGTCCGCCGGTCTCCCTTGAGCTGCGAGTCCACGGCTTCCCGGAACGGTCCGTAGAACGCGGATGCGTACTTGGCGGCGTAGGCGATCACCGAGGTGTTCAGGTGGCCCGCCTCGTCCAGGGCTGCGCGGATGGCGGCGATCTGGCCGTCCATCATGCCGGAGGGGCCCAGCATGTGGGCGCCGGCGTCGGCCTGCGCCACAGCCATCCGGGCGTAGATTTCCACGGTGCGGTCGTTGTCCACGTACCCGTCGGCGTCGAGCACTCCACAGTGGCCGTGGTCGGTGAACTCGTCCAGGCAGACGTCGCTCATGATCACCAGGTCGTCGCCCACTTCGGCGCGGACGTCCCTGATGGCTTTGTTCAGCACGCCGTCCGGGTCAAGTGATGCCGAGCCTTCGGCGTCGCGGGTTTCGGGGATGCCGAAGAGCATGATGCCGCCCAGGCCGAGTTCCACGGCTTCCGCGGCGGCCCGCTTCAGGGTGTCGGTGGTGTGCTGGACCACGCCCGGCATGGACGTAATGGGGTTTGGTTCGGTGAGGCCTTCCCGGATGAAGGCCGGGAGGATGAGTTCGGCCGGCGCCAGGCGGGTTTCGGCGGTCAAGCGGCGCATGGCGGGGGTGGTGCGCAGGCGGCGGGGGCGTTGGTTGGGGAAAGTCATGGGTCCTGTCCTTCGCGTAGTTCTTGAAGCTTTATGGAACGGGAGGCGTGCGGCCCGTCAGGGCGGGTTGAGGGCCTTCGCGACGGCGGCAACCAGCCCTGACGGCGTCGGCTCTTCCGCCACCGCAGCAACGTCCAGGCCGAGGGCCCTGGCCTGGTCCGCCGTCGAACGGCCGATAGCCACCAGCCTGCAGCCGGCCAGCGGGCCGAGGTCGGAGATCCGGCGCACGGCGCTCGGCGAGGCGGCGATCACGGCCGCTATGCGCCCAGCGAAGATATCCTCCGCGGCGGCTTCCGGCGTCAGGAGGGAATACGACGGCGGTTGCGGGCCGGCGTCGCCGTCTTCCGCCTGCACGGCGAGCCTGCGCTCCGCTGCCGCCGGATAATCCACGGTGCGGTAGGCAGTGACCGTTGTGACCTCGCCCCCTGACGCCCGCAGTCCCTCTGCAAGGTTGGCAGCGGCGATGTCGGCCTGCGGCAACAGGATCCTGCCGCCTCCCGGCCATGCGTCGAGCAAGCCGGCCGCGGACTGCTCGCCGTCCGGGGCCAGGGCCACCGTCAGGCCCCTGGACTCCAGGAGTCTGCGCGTCGCCGGTCCGATGGCTGCGATGCCCGTCCCGGCGGGGATCAGCCGGTCCAGGCCGAGACCCCGTTCTGCGGCTTTTTCCAGCAGGACGTGCACGGTGGTGGCACTGCTGACCACGAGCCAGTCAAAGGCGCCGGCCGCCAGGGCATCGCAGGCGACGTCCAGCGCGTGCTGGTCCGGTGCCCGTTCGAAGTCGATCAGCGGCAGCAGCACCGTTGTGGCGCCGGCCCGTTCGAGGGCGTCCACCAGGGCGGCGGACCGCTCCGGGCTCCGGGTGACCAGGACCCTGGCACCGGCCAGCGGCTTGCCGCCGGACTGTTGACCGCTCTGCGGCTTGTCCGGTCCGGAGCTGGGCGAAGGCTGCGTCATCGCCAGGTCAGGACGCCTGCAGGTCTGCGATGTCGGCGGCTCCGGCGGCGAGGAGGACTTCCGCCAGTTCAATGCCCAGGAGGGTGGCGCCCACTTCCGTCAGCCCGTCTGTGGCGCGCTTGTCCCGGACGGTGGCCGTGCCGTCCACGGCGCATACCACCGCTTCCAGGTGGAGCATGCTGCCCTTCCGGTAGGCGTAGGCCCCCACCGGGGCGGCACAGCCCGCTTCGAGCCGTGCCAGCAGGGCCCGTTCGGCGGTGACCGCCAGGCGGGTGTCCGGGTCATCCAAGGCTGCAAGCGCCTGGGCCAGCACCTCGCGGGAACCGTCGGTCGAACCCGGTTTTGGCGGGGCATCGGCCGTGCGGCACTCGATGGCCAATGATCCCTGCCCGGCTGCGGGCAGCATCACGTCCGTTTCAAGGTATTCGCTGACGGTGTCCAGCCTGCCGATGCGCTCCAGTCCGGCGGCGGCGAGGACCACCGCGTCCAGGTCGCAGGATTTCCCGGGCACCACCTGGTCAGTGGAGTTGCCGGGCAGGCCGGGAACGCGGCCCAGGCGGGTGTCCACGTTACCGCGGATATCGATAATGTCCAGGTCGGGCCGGGCAGCACGCAGCTGCGCCGCACGCCGGGGCGAACCGGTGCCCACCCGGGCTCCGGCGGGCAGGTCCGCCAGCTTGAATCCATTGCGGGCGCACAGGACGTCCCGCACATCCACCCGTCGTGGCGTCGCGGCCAGGCTCAGCCCCACGGCAGCACCGGTGGGCAGGTCCTTGAGCGAGTGGACGGCAACGTCGCACTCATCGCGCAGCAGGGCATCACGCAGGGCTGCGACGAAGACGCCGGTGCCGCCCATTTGCGACAACGACCCGGTGAGGACGTCGCCGTCGGTCCTGATGTGCACCAGTTCCACGGGGAAGCCCCCGACGGCGGCCAACTGGTCCGCGGTCTGCTGTGTCTGGGTCAGGGCGAGCTTGCTGGCCCGGGTGCCGATCCGGACAGTCACTGCTGCGCCGTTTCCCCGGCCGTCCCGGCGGGATAGGGATCGTGCCCGGTCCCTACGGTGGTGTCCACAGCGGCGATGGTCGGCTTTTCACCGCGGAAGTTGGCGCAGCACCCGGGCCGGCAGATGTCGTACCACGGACCAAGGTCCGTCACGGCCGGGCGGTCGCTGATGTTGTTCGCCACGGTCCGTTCGCAGATAAGGTCCACCAGTCCTTCGACGAACTTGCGGTGCGTACCGGGTGTGGGGACACGGGTGGCCGTCAGGCCGAGGTTGGCGCAGGTTTCCATGGCTTCGGTGTCCAGGTCCCATACGACTTCCATATGGTCGCTGACGAAGCCCAGCGGAACGATAACGATTCCCTTGACGCCCTGGCCCGCCAGTTCCTCGATGGCGTCATTGATGTCCGGCTCCAGCCACGGAACATGCGGGGCGCCGGAGCGGGACTGGTACACCAGGGACCACGGAGCGGCAAGGCCGGATTCCGCCTTGACCCGGCCCATGACGGCCGCGGCGTTGGCGAGGTGCTGGGCCACGTACGCTGAGCCTTCCTCGAACTCGCGCGGCTCGCCCTCGGAACGGCCGGCAGCCTCGGCGTCGCGGGTGGGAATGGAGTGGGTGGCGAACAGGACATGGACGGGAGCCTCGGGGTTGCCTGCGGCAGCCAGTTTGTCCAGCACCTCTGCCAGGCCGGCGGAGGTACCCTCCACGAACGGCTCCACGAAACCGGGGTGGTCGAAGTACTGGCGTACTTTGTCCACCTCCAGCCGGCCGTCCAGGCCGGTCTCGGTCAAGGCCATGCCGATATCCTCGCGGTACTGGCGGCAGCTGGAGTAACAGGAGTAGGCACTCGTGGTGAGCATCAGCACCCGGCGGTGGCCGGCGTCGTACGCCTCCTGGAGTGTCTGCGGAATGTACGGTGCCCAGTTGCGGTTGCCCCACAGCACAGGAAGCTCGATGCCGCGGGCAGCCAACTCGGCCTCCAGGGCTGCCTTGAGCTCGCGGTTCTGCTGGTTGATGGGGCTGGTGCCGCCGTTGGCGCGGTAGTGGTGCGAGACCTCCTCAAGCCGCTCATCCGGAATTCCGCGGCCGCGGGTCACGTTGCGGAGGAACGGAATGACGTCCTCCTGGCCTTCCGGTCCGCCGAACGAGGCGAGCAGGACGGCGTCGTAATTCTTCGGCGCCATGCGTCCGGCTTCCGTGACGGGGTTGACCGCTGCCTGCGGATCCACCAGGCTCATGCGAGGACCTCGGCCACTTCGTCGGCGGTGATCCGGCGGCCGGTGTAGAAGGGCACTTCCTCACGGACGTGGTTGCGTGCCTCGGTGGCGCGCAGGTGCCGCATCAGGTCCACGAGGTCCACGAGTTCCGGCGCTTCCAGCCCAAGGATCCATTCCCAGTCCCCCAGCGCGAACGCGGAAACCGTGTTGGAGATGACCTGCGGGAAGTCACGGCCCAGCAGGCCGTGGTCGCGGAGCATCTTGCCGCGCTCGGCGTCAGGCAGGATGTACCACTCGTAGGACCGGACGAACGGGTAAACGCACAGCCATTCAGCCGGAGCGACGCCGCGCGAGTAGGCGGGCGTGTGGTTCTTGGCGAACTCGGCTTCACGGTGGACGCCCATGGCGGACCAGACGATTTCGGTGCCGGAAAAGAGGGTGCTGCGGCGGATGTCCCGGATCGCCTGCTGCAGCGCTTCAGGCTTAGGGCCGTGGAGCCACACCATCACGTCGGCGTCGGCGCGCATGGCGGAGACGTCGTAGCTGCCCCGGTGCGTCACCCCCGCCTCGGCGAGCCGCTCCAGCAGGGCTTCGAAGTCGGCGGCAGCATCTGCGCTGCGGACCGCGGACGCCGACCGCTTGAAGACCGTCCAGAGGGTGAAGAACTGCTCGGCTGATTCCTCGGTTTTAGTGACAGATTCGGCAGAAGTGTGGCTCATGGTTACCAGTTTGCCCCTTCACCGCCGCCAAGTGGAAACCGGAGAGTTCTACAACTCGTAGAAGTGAGTAATGTCACACTTTCCGGCACCGTCGGTTGCGGTTTCCGGCCTTTACAACCGGCGCATGCGCAGGAACACCAGACCGGCGGCGGCCCCCAAGCCCACCAGTCCAACACCCAGCCACACCATGGCATCGGGAACGCCGGGCAGCGCCTCAATGGAAGAAACGGGGCGGCCGGGACTTGCCGGTACTCCGGCAGCCTGCGCGGTACGGTTTGCCAGCGAGGGCTGGGCGCCTGCCTGCAGGGACGCTCCCGTCTGCTGGGCGCTTGACGGAGCCGGACCCCCGGCTGCTTCCGGCCCGGCAGCAGCCGGGGCGGCGCCTTCGGGGTTTGCGGCAGCGCCGCCGCCGGCCGTCCCCGGCGTACCTGCTGCAGCGCTGGACCCGGTGCCGGCAGCTGTGCCAGCATCGATGGCGCTCGAAGCCGGAGGGACCGCCGCGGGAGCAGCGGCCGAGGCCGATGAGGACGGCGCCATACCGGGGCCGGGCGCCGTGCCGGCTCCCGAGGCCGTGCCGGCTCCCGAGGCCGTGGCGGGTGCGGAGGGTGTGGTGGGGGCGGGCCGGGCGGATGATGGCGGAGACGACGGCGACGGAGCAGGAGTCGTCGGGGTGGCGGTCCGCACCTGCGCCAGCGGGGTCCCGGAGGCGGTGGGGAGCGGAAGGTCGGGAAGCAGCGCGGACAGTGAGGCTCCCGCTGCGATGGATGCGGACGCGGTTGTTCCGGCGCCCAGCGACATTTGTGCCGTGGGATCCTGGGGCGGGGCTGCGTCATCGGCCAAGGACGCCTGGACGCCGGTGGAAAGAACCAGTACCACTCCGACGGCCGCTGCAGCGGTACCTCGCCGGAGTCCCCCATGGATACCGGTCCGGGACATTGAAAGCTCGGACCTTTGTTGAACCATAGTCATCGACCCTAACCAGAACGCTTGCCCGATTGAAAACCGGGAACGGCCCGGCAGAGGCTTCCGAATGGAGCCGGCAACGCGCCCCGCCGCGCTGACCAGCAGCGATGTTTCAGGCGCCGGTCAATTGGCCAATTTGTTCCCGGGTGTCGGCAACGACGGCAGCCAGGCCGTTCCCGGCCACCCAGCCGCCGACGACGGCCAGGCCGCCGGCTGCCGTGCACGCCTGCCGGATGGCTGCGGCCCGGGCGCGGTGTCCGACCGCCGCGAAGGGCAGGGAGCCGCGCCACCGGACCACGTCCCAGTCCCGGATGTCACCGGCCGTGATGGGGACGCTCAGCAGTGCTGATGCGTCCCGCAGCGCCGCCGCGAAGAGCTCGTCGTCGGAGTCGGGACCGCCCGCCTCTGCAGAGGCGCCATCCACCCGTCCGTAGGACAGCCGCACCACATGGCGGCCGGGGCCGGCAGCAGCGGCGAGCCAGTCCCATTTGCCGGTGGCATGGGTGAGCGCCTTCGCCTCGATGCCGGGGGTTTGCGGGGCCACCAGGATCCCGGTTCCGCGTGGCCGCCGGTCCAGGGCCGGCTTGTCCAGCACCAAGGTGACAAGCTTAACGTCCGGCCCCGAGGCCGGCTGCTTTCCCGCGATCGCAGGCACCGCTGCTTCAAGGAGTCCGACGGCGGCCGGACCGTCGACGGCCACGACCAGCAGGTCGCCGGTAAAGGTTGCGCCGGCGGCGTCGATGCGCCAGCCCTCGGGAGTGCGGCTGACGGCCGTCGCGGCCGTGCCCGCCAGAAGGGTCACTCCCCGACGCCGGAGATCGGCCACCAAGGCATCCACCAGGGTGTGCATGCCCCCTTCGAGGCCGGCGACGGCGGAACCTGCTTTGGCGGGTTGTCCCGGGTTCGCAGCTTGGCCCGGATTTGCCGGGTCCGCAGCGCCCGCGGGCCGTCGCTGCGCTGCTACCGCGGCAGCGAGGGAACCGTGTTTCCGCAGCCCGGCACGGAGGCCCGGCGCCACCATGTCGACGTCGAGCAGCCCGGGGTCCGCGGAGTGGACACCACCTACCACGGGCGAAACCAGGCGTTCGAGCACCCGCGCACCCATCCGCGCCCGGACGAGGGCAGCGACGCTGGTCACGCCGGCACCGGCGCCCACCGATGCCGGCAGGAGCCGGTCCAGGGAGGCTCGCAGCGAGCCCAGGGTGCCGAGTGTGCGCCGGACTTCCGGATCCCAGGGATTGGCCGGGATGCCCAGGACACCGGTCTTGGGCAATTCGCGGGGCCCGTCGGGAAGCTGGACCCAAGCACCACCCGGACGTGGGGGAACGATTCGTCCGCCAAGGCCCAGTTCGGCGGAAAGGCGGGCTACGGCGTCGGACCTGGTGGCGAAGGACTCGGCGCCGCTGTCCAGCGTAAGGCCGGCTACGGTGTGGCTGCCCACGCAGCCTCCCCAGGAGTCACCAGCCTCAAGGACGGTCACGTCATGGCCGGCTGTGGCCAGTTCCCGGGCGGACAGGAGGCCGGAAATGCCGCCGCCAACCACCAGCGCGGCGCCGGCCTTCGCCGGAGAACTACCCATGGTTTAGGCCGGCGGGATGGAGTGGATCAGCTCCACCACACGGGTCAGGACGGCAGGATCGGTTTCGGGGGGCACGCCGTGTCCGAGGTTCAGGACATGGCCGGGGGCGGCAGAACCGGCCGCGATGACCTCCCGGACATGGGCTTCGAGGATGCTCCATGGTGCTGACAGCAGCGCGGGGTCGATGTTCCCCTGCAGCGGAACGGTACCGCCCAGCCGGCGGTTCGCCTCATCAAGCGGCAGCCGGTAGTCCACCCCCACCACGTCCACGCCAACATCGCGCATGGCAACCAGGAGTTCGGACGTGCCGGTGCCGAAGTGGATGAGCGGCGCACCGAGGTGGCGGACATGGTCCAGGGCACGGGCCGACGCCGGTGCAACGTATTTGGTGTAATCGGCCAGTCCCAGCGAGCCCGCCCAGGAGTCGAAGAGCTGGGCCGCGGAGGCGCCCGCCTCAAGCTGCGCCTGGAGGAACATCCCGGAAGCGTCGGCGGCCCAGTTGGCCAGCGCGGTCCAGGTCTCGGGGTCCGCATGCATCATGGTGCGCGGGCCAAGGTGGTCGCGCGATGGCTTCCCCTCCACCATGTAGGCGGCCAGGGTGAACGGGGCGCCGGCAAAACCGATAAGGGGCGTCTTGCCCAGTTCCGCCACCGTCAGGCGGACGGCCTCGCGGATGGGCTCCAGTGCTTCCCAGGTCAGCTGGGGCAGGGCGGCAACGTCGGCGGCCGTGCGCACGGGCTTGTCCAGGACGGGCCCCACCCCTGGCACGATGTCGACGCCGACGCCGGCCAGCTTCAGCGGAATCACGATGTCGGAGAAGAAGATGCCGGCGTCAACGTCGTGGCGGCGTACGGGCTGGAGCGTGATCTCCGAGGCCAGCTCAGGCCGGAGGCAGGAGTCCAGCATGGCGATGCCCTCGCGGACCTTGAGGTATTCCGGCAACGACCGGCCCGCCTGCCGCATGAACCAGACGGGACGGCGGGAGGGTTTGCCCCCGCGGTAGGCCGTGATCAGCGGTGAGTCCGCTGTGCGGCCGTCCATCAGTGGATGGTCTGCGGCGAGGGCGCCGGCAGCGGAGACGGCAGGGCTAGGAGTCATGCTTTTGATTGTGCCCAAAAAGAGCCCCAAAAGATAACGACAACCTGTCGCTTTCAGCCGCCGGCAGCGGGAAGTGGCCCGGATCACCACACAGTGTGGCGACTATCCTTTGCGGCGGTTGTTCTACCGGGCAACGAAAAAGCTATGATTGGTCTGCTGTGGTTCTTTTCTCATTGGTGGCTACACACGCCGACATCGACCTCGAAACCGTCGCTCAGTTGAGCAACGGTTCCTCAGGGATTGCCGCGTCCACCCTCGTCGAATCCCCCGCCGTGGCCGGCGCGGTGGTCCTGGCCACCTGCAATCGCTTCGAAATCTATGGTGAAGCGGCCAACGCGGCCGACGTCGAGGCCGCCCGCTCGGCACTCGTATCCCGGATCAGCGAGGCCAGCGGCCTCGCCGAACCGCTGGTGTCGCGTTCGTTCAGCACCCGCACCGGCCCCGAAGTAACCCAGCACCTGTTCGCCGTGAGCGCCGGGCTGGACTCCGCCGTCGTCGGTGAACGCGAAATTGCCGGGCAGGTCCGGCGCGCCCTGATCACTGCCCAGCACGACGGTACTGCCAGCGCCGGACTGGTCCGGCTCTTCCAGGCCGCGTCGAAGACAGCCAAGGACGTCGGCGCCCAGACCGCCTTGGGTTCCCGCGGCCTCTCCATCGTCTCCGTGGCGTTGGACCTTGCCACCGACCTTTCCGAAAGCCCCGACTGGTCCGCCAAGAAGGTGGTCGTTTTTGGAACCGGCGCATACGCGGGCGCCACCATGGCCCTCCTCCGCGAACGCGGCTGCTCGGACATCAGCGTCTACTCGTCCTCCGGGCGTGCCGAAGGTTTCGTGGCAACACGCGGCGGCAGGGCCCTGGACGTGGAATCCCTGCGCCCGGCAGTTGCTGCCGCTGACGTCATGATTGGCTGCAGCGGTTCGGACACCCGGGTTGAAGCCGATGAACTGGCCCAGGTCCGCGCGGATTCCCCGCAACCCCTGATCGCCATCGACCTCGCCCTCACCCACGACTTCGACCCGGCGGTCGGCGAACTGGACGGCGTCGAACTGCTCACCCTGGAGTCGGTGCGCCTCGCGGCCCCGCAGGAGCAGGCCGAGTCGCTGACCCAGGCAAGTGGCATCGTCAACGGCGCCGCCAAGGCGTTTGAGCAGGAGCGTGAGGCCCGTTCGGTGGATTCCGCCATTGTTGCCCTGCGCCGCCACACCATGAACGTGCTGGACGCGGAGATGGAAAAGGTCCGTGCCCGGCACGGCTGCACCGCTGCCGCCGAAGAAGTCGAGTTCGCGCTCCGCCGGATGGTCAAGCAGCTGCTGCACGTCCCCACCGTCCGGGCCCGCGAGCTCGCCGCCAACGGCCAGCAGGATGACTACGTGGCCGCCCTGGAGGCGCTCTACGGCATCACGGTCGAACAGCCCGCCCCTGCGCCGGCAGCCGTCGAAGCCGAATGCCCGGTGGACCACGCCGGCCGCGAAACCGCCTGACAACCCCCGCGGCAACGCCCGCTCACTTCCTGCCCCTTTTGAGGCAACGCCCGCTCACTTCCTTCAAGCGAGTGAGCGGGCGTTCTTCAAATGGCTGTCAAAAGTGAGCGGGCGTTCCGGTCAGTAGACGGGCTTTTCGGGTTCCACGTCGCGCACCCACGCCAGGATGCCGCCCTCGAGGTGGCTGACCCGCTGGTAGCCTGCCTGGCGCGCCGCCGCGAGCACGTTGGCTGAGCGCGTCCCGGCCTTGCAGTGGAACACAATGTCCCGGTCCTGCGGGAGTTCTCTCCATGCCTCCCCCGCCAGGATCCGTCCCTGCGGAATGAGTTTTGCTCCGTCGATCCGGACGATGTCGTACTCGCCGGCTTCCCGCACATCAACCAGTTCGAAGTCCTTGAGCCCCGCCTTCCGCGACGCCAGCATGGTGGCCAGCTGGGTTGCGGTGATGGTGTGTTCCGTGTCTGCCGTCGGCGCCGGGGCGACCCCGCAGAACGCCTCGTAGTCCGTGAGTTCGGTGATGGGCTCCGCCGCGGGGTCCTTGGAGACCCGGATCTCCCGCCAGCTGCCGCCCAGGGCGTCGAACAGGGCCACGCGGCCCAGCAGGGAACGTCCGACGCCGGTAATCAGCTTCACTGCCTCTGTCACCATGAGCGAGCCCACGGCGGCGCACAGCATGCCAAAGACGCCACCCTCGCCGCACGAAGGCACGGAACCGGCCGGAGGGGCCTCGGGGTAGAGGTCGCGGTAGGTCGGGCCGTGCTTCTCCCAAAAAACGCTCACCTGGCCGTCGAAACGGAAAATTGAGCCCCACACGTACGGCTTGCCCAGGATGGCGGCTGCATCGTTCACCAGGTACCTGGTGGCAAAATTGTCCGCGCCGTCGAGGATGAGGTCGTACTCCGCGAACAGCTCCAGCGCGTTGCCCGAATCCAGGCGTACGTTGTGGAGCCGGACGTCCACCAGCGGGTTGAGTGCGGCGATGGTATCGCGCGCCGACTCGATCTTGGGCCTTCCCACGTCCCCCACGCCATGGATTACCTGGCGCTGCAGGTTGCTTAGGTCCACCACGTCGTCGTCAATGATGCCCAGCGTACCCACCCCTGCGGCGGCAAGGTACAGCAGCGCGGGCGAACCTAGCCCGCCGGCGCCGATGACCAGGACTTTGGCGTTCTTGAGCCGCCGCTGCCCCAGTGCGCCGATCTCGGGGATGATCAGGTGCCGGGAGTACCGTTCCACCTCGGCGGGCGTCAGGGCGGCAGCTGGTTCCACCAATGGATCCAGGGAATGGGTTGAAACATTTGCGGTGAACGTCGAAGCCATACTTCAATGTATGCCCCGGGATACCGCCGGGTCATATTACCCCGCAGTAAAGTGGATGTAACTGCAATGGAAAGAAGGACAACTGTGGTCCCTGAAGCACGGGCTGACCGCCCGCCCGCGGCCGAACCGCAAACTCCCTCCCGCCCCGCAGGCCAACGGTCCGCCCGGCTGCCCCGGGACGAGCGCCGCGCGCAGTTGCTTGCCGCCGCCCAGGAAGTATTCGTTGCCAATGGCTACCACGGGGCCGCGATGGACGAAATTGCAGAGACTGCCCATGTGAGCAAGCCCGTGCTGTACCAGCACTTCCCATCCAAGCGTGAGCTGTACCTGGCCCTGCTGGAAAGCCACCTGACGTCACTGACCGAGCTGATGCTCGGCGCCTTGAACTCCACCACTGACAACGACGAGCGCGTGCAGGCCGTCATGCGCGCCTACTTCCACTTCATCGCCAACGACGACCAGGCGCACCGCCTGGTGTTCGAATCGGACCTGATCAACGATCCCGATGTCAGCTCCAGGCTGGAGACGTTCAACCGGACCTTCGCCGACGCCATCGCCCGGGTCATTGCCGAGGACACCAAGCTCCCCCACTTGGAGGCGGAACTCCTGGGCCGCGGCCTGGCCGGGATGGCGCAGGTCAGCGCCCGGTATTGGCTGGAAACGGACGGCAACCTGGACCTCAACGTGGCCAGCGACCTCATCTACCGTTTAGCTTGGCGCGGAATCTCTCGCTTCCCCAAAGAGTCCTAGACTACAAATAAGACATCATCGACGAACTTCAAAGGCTGGGAGGCCCCCTTGGAAATTAAGATCGGCGTTCAAAACGTTGGCCGCGAAATCGTGCTGGAATCAGACCAGGATTCCGAAACGCTGGCCAAGACTGTTGGCGAGGCCATCAACGGAGGCACCCAGCTGCGCCTGAAAGATGACAAGGGACGCCTGATCATTGTTCCCGGCAACGCACTGGCTTATGTGGAAATCGGTGCCGAAGAGGTTCGCCGCGTAGGTTTCGGCCAGTTCTAGGCCGCTCCCCCGTTCCAAGGAGATCCATGCTTTCGCTGACCATCGTGGTGCTGGCCACGCTCGCCGCCGGTTTCATCGTCTGGGCCAATGACAAACGCCATGCCAGGTACGGTGCGGGTCTTCCCGCCGGTATCGCCGTTGGTGTTGCCGCGCTGGCGTGGATCATCCTTATGACGGCCGGTTTCGGCTACCTGCCGGGGCTGACGTGGCTTCCCTGGGTCCTGCCCATCGCCCTCGGCACTGCCGCGGCCATCGCCGCCGTCGTCTACCTGGGCCGCACCCGTGCGCGCCATGACACCGAGCGGCTGAACGCGGTGCTGCGGAGCTGAACGGCTCCTGCCTGCTGACAGCTGTGGCCACCACCCGGGCGGGTGGTGGCCACAGGTCTTTAAGGGCCTAGAGGAACTCTGCCCGGCCCTCCATCGCCGAAGACGCCAGGGCATGTTCCCGGCGCGGAATGCGTCCGGCAGCCCTCGCCATCCTGCCCGCGATCACGGCGTGCTTGAACGCTTCGCCCATGAGGGACGGGTTCTGCGCCCGGGTCACGGCAGTGGCCAGCAGCACGGCGTCGCACCCCAGTTCCATGGCCAGGGCGGCGTCGGAGGCCGTGCCGATGCCGGCATCCAGGACCACCGGCACCGACGCCCGGGACACGATGAGCTCGATGTTGTGCGGGTTCAGGATCCCCAGTCCGGTGCCGATCGGTGCACCGAGGGGCATCACGGCGGTGGCGCCAAGGTTCTCCAGCCGCAGCGCAAGCACGGGATCGTCGTTGGTGTAGGCAAAGACCTTGAAGCCGCGGTTGACCAGCTGCTCCGTGGCGTCCACGAGTTCCACGGCGTCCGGCAGCAGCGTCTGTTCGTCGGCGATGACTTCCAGCTTCACCCAGTCGGTTTCGAGGGCTTCCCGGGCCAGTTCCGCGGTGAGGACCGCGTCCCGGGCGGTGAAGCAGCCGGCGGTGTTAGGCAGGACCTTGATGCCGTTGTCCACCAGCAGCTGGAACAGCGAGCCGGTTTCCGCCGTGGAGTACCGCCGCATGGCCACCGTGGTCAGTGCGGTGCCGGAGGCCAGGAGTGCCGCGCCCAGGCCGTCCAGGCTGGGCGCACCACCGGTGCCCATGATGAGCCGTGATCCCAGGGCGACGCCGTCGATCACCAGTGAGTCATCGGCGTCGGCCTTGCTTGCGGTGTTGATGGTGCCGGTTTCGGTCATGGTGTCAGCCTCCCTGTACTGCTGTGACGAGTTCGATGTCGTCGCCGTCGGCGAGCGCGGTGCCGAACCATTGGCTGCGCGGCACCACCTGGGCGTTGTGCGCGACGGCGACACCCAGTTTCCTGCCGTCCGCCGCCTGGCCATTGGGAGCCAGCGGCCGCCCGGTCACCTGGCTGACGAGCGTGGTGATAGAGGCGCCGTCTGCCACCGTATGCGGGTTTCCGTTGAGGGTGATATTCACGCTGTCTCCTTCATGTGGGGGCTTGGGGCGGCAGCCGCCGGCCTGGAAAAACGGTCCGGGCTGAACGGCGCCCAGCGGGGATCGGCGGCGCCGTCGAGCAACGCCGTGCAGATGGCCGCGGCAGCGGGGGTGAGCAGCACCCCGTGCCGGAAGAACCCGGTGGCGATGATGAGCCCCGGGACGTGCCCGTCCCCGGGATCGCGGGATCCCGGGGACACCGCCACCCGGCCCAGCAAGGGTGCATTGTCGGGGGTCCCGGGCCGGGCCCGTGCGGTGCACTCCAGGAGTTCGAGTTCGGCGACGGCGGGAACCAGCGCCTGGGCGTCCCGGAGCAGCTGGTACACGCTGCCCGCGCTCACGGCGTCGGAGAGCGCGTCCTCCCGCTGGGAGGCTCCAATGACCACTGTGCCGTCCTGCCGGGGGACGATGTACACCGGGATCCCGTGGACAAGCCCGCGCACCGTGGCGGTCACCAGGGGGCGCAGGTGCTGCGGCACGGAAAGGCGCAGGATGTCGCCGTGCACTGGCCGCAGCGGCAGTTCAAGGCCATCGGGCAGGCCGTCAAGGGATCCTGCGTGCAGGCCGTTGGCCACCACCGTTTCCCCCGCAACCACAGTGCCGCCACCGGCAAGGCGCACCCCAGCCACCGCCCCGCCCTCCCACAGCAGCCCGGCCGCGCGTTCCGGTACGGCATACCCGTCACCGGCACCGGCAACCGCCAGTTCCGGGGTTGCGCGCGCCGCTCCGGCGAGGGCCAGGCGCAGGGACGCTATCAGGCGCCTCGGGTCCACCTGGTGGTCGGCCGGGGTGTCCAGCGCGCACGAGATCGCGGGACTCAGCAGTGGTTCGCGGCCGCGGGCTTCGCGCACGGTCAGCGGTTCGACTTCAAGGCCGTTGGCCTGCTGGACGGCACGCAGGTCCATCAATGCCCTCCGGTCTGCGGCGTCGATGCCCACGGCGAGAGGTCGGCGTCGTCAGGTATCCGGTCCCGGCACCGGCCGCGGTGGCGACGCCGGCGGCGAACCCCGGCCAACGCGATGATGCCTCGGTCATGAGGTCCAGGAGGTCCTCTTCCTGGTAATGCAGCTCGCTGACGGGGGCCAGCATGCCGGCAGCGGCCCAGCTGGCGCCGGCGCCGGGCGCGTCATCGATGAGCACGACGGACCGCCCGGACCGCTGGATTTCCCAGGCGATTCCGTGTCCCACCACTCCCGCGCCGATGACGGCGACGTCGGCCCGGATGGCATCGCCGGCGGACCCGGCGAGGGCGTTGCTCGCGGTAGGCATGGTGTGGTTCCTTCCCTACGCCGGTATTAGCCGGATCAGGTCAAGCGGTCGGCTCTGACGCCCTCTCAGCCCGGTGCTTTGTGACAGCTGCCGCGGGCTCCCGCAGTACCACCCCAGTTTAGAGGAACTAGGCTGGCAGGCATGAATATGTCCCCCTCATCTGTTCCTGCCCTCGAGGCGGCCCGCCTGTACCTCTGCACGGATGCGCGGCGGGACCGCGGCGACTTTGCCCGGTTCGTGGATGCCGCGTTCGCCGGCGGCGTGGACATCATCCAGTTGCGCGACAAGTCCATCGAGGCTGCAGAGGAACTGGACCTGCTGGCGGTCTTGAAGGAGACGGCGGTGCGCCATGGGCGGCTGTGGGCCGTCAATGACCGCGCGGACATCGCGGTTTTGTCCGGGGCACCGGTATTCCACATCGGCCAGAAGGACCTTCCGTTGGCGGCGGCCCGGACGCTGGTCAACGGCAACGCAGCCATCGGGCTCTCCAGCCACAGCCCCGACCAGGTGGATGCCGCCCTCACAGCAGCTGCCGGCCCTTCCCACCTGGACTACTTTTGTGTGGGCCCCGTCTGGGCCACGCCCACCAAACCCGGCCGGACCGCCGTCGGGCTGGAATTGGTGAAGTACGCCGCCCAAGCTTCCATGGAGGCGTCAGACCCGGTGCCGTGGTTCGCCATCGGCGGCATCGACCACGGGAACGTGCACCAGGTGGCGGAGGCGGGTGCCCGCAGGATCGTAGTGGTCCGCGCCGTTACCGAAGCCCCGGATCCCGCGGCCGCTGCCGCTTCCCTGCTCGACGCGCTGGACGCCGCCGCACCCGGGCCTGCATAATCCCAGGACTTGGAGTTACGCTGACTTTTGTGTCACATCATCGGTTGGCTCCCAATGTCCGCGACCATCAAAACGCCCTGGAAGAGGCTCTGGGTTCGTTGCGGACAGAACTCGAACTGCCGGGCCCCTATCCGGAAGCGGCCCTGGAAGACGCACGCGCCGCCGTGGCATCGCTGAAGCTGCCGGCCTATGACCTGACCGCTGTCGCGTTCGTGACCATTGACCCGGCCTCGTCCACGGACCTGGACCAGGCCGTGTTCATCGAACCGGGCGGGAGCGGCTACCGCGTACTGTACGCGATTGCCGATGTACCAGCCTTCGTTGCACCGGGAGGTGCGCTGGATGCCGAAACCAGGCGCCGCGGACAAACGTTCTACGCTCCGGACGGCCGTATTCCGTTGCACCCGGAAGTAATCAGTGAAGGTGCCGGGAGCCTGCTTCCGGGCCAGGAGTGTTCGGCCTTCGTCTGGGATTTCACGCTCGACGCCGACGCGGAAGTTTTGTCAGTTGGCGTCCGGCGGGCGCGGATCCGCAGCCGCGACAAGCTCAGTTACAAGGGTGCGCAAACCGACCTGGACGCCGGCACGGCTCCCCCGGTGCTGGAACTACTCCGGGAGGTAGGCCGGAAACGGGTTGCGCTGGAGCGGGGACGCGGGGGCGCCAGCCTCAATATGCCCGAGCAGGAAATCGTGCAGTTGCCCGACGGCGGCTACCGGATTGATGCGGTCCCGCAACTTCCCGTGGAGGATTGGAATGCGCAGATCTCGCTGATGACGGGTATGGCTGCCGCCAACCTCATGTTGGAGGGAAAGGTGGGCATCCTGCGCACCATGCCGGCCCCGGGATGAACGGTCGCTGAGGCATTTCCGGCTGCAGACCGAAGTGCTGGGCAGGCCGTGGGACGGAGAAGTCAGCTACGGCGAGTACCTGCGGTCGCTGGATCCCACCGATCCCCGCCAGCTGGCCATCATGCATTCGGCAGGGATGCTGTTCCGCGGCGCGTCCTATACCGCGTTCGACGGCACGGTCCCGGAAGACGGTATCCAGTCCGCCATCGGCGCCGCCTATGCCCACACCACCGCACCGCTGCGCCGGCTGGTTGACCGCTTCGTGCTGGTGATCTGCGAGGCCCTCAGCAACGGCGGGGATGTTCCCGGCTGGGCACGTGAGGCGCTGCCGCTGCTCCCGGGAATAATGGCCGGTTCCGACCAGCTTGCGTCGCGGATGGAGCGGATGGCGCTCGATACGGTGGAAGCGGCGCTCCTGGTGAACCACATCGGGCAGGAGTTCGACGCGATCGTCATTTCCGGGTCCAAGCCGCAAAACGGAAACGGTAATGGCAACGGGGCTGCCAAGAACGGGAACGGCAACGGGGCCGGAAAAATCGGCAACGGCAACGGCAGTTCCGGGATCATCCAGATCGCCGAACCGGCTGTCACGGCCCGCTGCGCCGGCGAACTGGTATCCGGCACCAAGGTCCGGGTCCGGCTGATGTCCTCCGACATCACCACCCGGCAAATCCACTTCGAACTCGTCTCCTGAGGGCCCGGCGGACGCGGCAGGGCGGACCGAAACCGCGTTTCCGCCCCTGTACGGCTAGACTGGGAAGGTAGAAATGGATGCCCGGTCGTTGATTTCCTTGATTTGAAACCAACAAGCCCGCCCCTACGCGATCTTGAGATTTGCCCGTTGGTCACCAGTGCCAGCATTAGATAGCCCGCGATCGGCTTCCACTGGATTTGCTTGCGCGCCCGAGCGTGCTCCGGAACGGCCAGGACTGGCCGGCCCGTCGAGCAGGCTGCGCCATTGCCCAAATGAATAAGGAAACTCCCCGTGAGTGAATTGCATACCCACCAACTCCTGACCGATGCGTCCGGCACCGAGACCATCGAGCCGGAAGAGACCATCATCTCGGACGAGACACCGCATGAGATCGCGGAGAAGTCTTTTGCCGACTACAACGTCCGTGAAGACATCGTGGAGTCCCTGGCCGACGCCGGGATCACGCACCCCTTCCCCATCCAGGCCATGACCTTGCCGGTGGCCCTGGCCGGGCACGACATCATTGGCCAGGCCAAGACCGGTACCGGCAAGACCCTGGGCTTCGGCATTCCGGCGCTGCAGCGGGTCATCGGCCAGGACGATCCCGGCTACGCCAAGTTGGCCGTGCCCGGCGCCCCGCAGGCCCTGGTCATTGTCCCCACCCGTGAACTGGCCGTTCAGGTGGCGAACGACCTCCAGACGGCGTCCCGCAAGCGCAACGCCCGGATCACCACCATCTACGGCGGCCGTGCCTACGAGCCGCAGGTGGAAGCGTTGAAGCAGGGCGTCGAGGTAGTGGTGGGCACCCCCGGGCGCCTGATCGACCTGTATAAGCAGAAGCACCTGAGCCTGAAGAACGTGAAGCTCGTGGTGCTGGACGAAGCCGACGAAATGCTGGACCTTGGCTTCCTGCCAGACGTTGAGACTCTCATCGCCGGAACCCCGGCCGTCCGCCAGACACTCCTGTTCTCGGCGACGATGCCCGGCCCCGTCATCGCGATGGCACGCCGCTACATGACCCAGCCCACGCACATCCGCGCCGCAGATCCCGAGGATGAGGGCCTGACCAAGCGGGACATCCGCCAGCTCATCTACCGTGCACATAGCATGGACAAGACCGAAGTCGTGGCCCGTATCCTGCAGGCACGCGGGCGCGGCCGGACCATCATCTTCACCAAGACCAAGCGCACCGCTGCCAAGGTGGCCGAGGAACTGGTGGACCGCGGCTTCGCGGCCGCAGCAATCCACGGCGACCTGGGCCAGGGCGCCCGTGAGCAGGCACTCCGGGCATTCCGCAACAACAAGGTGGATGTGCTGGTGGCAACCGACGTTGCCGCCCGCGGCATCGACGTGGACGATGTCACCCACGTGATCAACTACCAGTGCGTCGAGGACGAAAAGATCTACCTGCACCGGGTGGGCCGCACCGGCCGCGCCGGCAACAAGGGCACCGCCGTCACGTTCGTTGACTGGGACGACATGCCGCGCTGGGCGCTGATCAACAAGGCCCTGGGCCTGAGTGTCCCCGAACCGGTGGAAACCTATTCCTCTTCGCCGCACCTCTACACCGACCTTGACATCCCCGAAGGAACCAAGGGCCGCCTTCCGCGTGACAAGCGGACCCTGGCCGGCGTTGACGCCGAGGTGCTTGAGGACCTGGGTGAAACCGGCAAGAAGAACAGCCGCGGCGGCCGCGACGCTTCCCGTTCACGCGACCGGGACGGACGGGGACGAGGCAAGGACGACGCCGGCAAGACAGGCGGCCGGGACTCCGCCCGCTCGGGTGAGCGCCGTCGTCGTACCTCCGACTCCGCCGCGCCTGCCGCCGAAGCCGCCGCCCCCACAACCGACGGCGACCAGCCGTCGCGCACCCGCCGCCCCAGGACCCGCACGCGCCGCCGCAACGGCGAAGTGGTTGCCGCCGCGGACAAGGGCAACCAGCCCGGCAGCGCCGAGGGCTAACTGCGTCGATGACAGACACTGTCTGGGCGCCGGACGGCGGCAGCCTGGTGGTGCACGCGGACAACGCGGACTACCTCCCCACGCTGCCGGACGGCGCCTTCACACTGATCTATGTGGATCCGCCCTTCAACACGGGCAGGCCGCAGCAGCGGCAGGAAACCCGGATGGTGGCCAACGCCGAAGGCGGCGGGGACCGGGTGGGTTTCAAGGGCCGCTCCTATGACACCATCAAGGGCGCCCTGCACCGTTACGACGACGCCTTCAGCGACTACTGGTCCTTCCTGGAACCGCGGCTCGTGGAGGCCTGGCGCCTGCTGGCCGATGACGGCACCCTGTACCTGCACCTGGACTACCGCGAGGTGCACTACGCCAAGGTGATGCTGGATGCGATCTTTGGCCGGGAGTGCTTCCTGAACGAGATCATCTGGGCCTACGACTACGGCGCCCGGGCAAAGAACCGGTGGCCCACCAAGCACGACAACATCCTGGTGTATGTCAAGAATCCTGCGAAGTACCACTTCGACAGCGCCGAGGTTGACCGGGAACCCTACATGGCCCCCGGGCTGGTGACGCCCGCCAAGCGCGAACTGGGCAAGCTGCCTACCGACGTCTGGTGGCACACCATCGTCTCACCCACCGGCAAGGAGAAGACCGGGTACCCCACCCAGAAGCCCGAAGGCCTGGTCCGCCGGGTCGTCGCCGCCTCCAGCCGCCCTGGCGACTGGTGCCTGGACTTCTTTGCCGGGTCCGGCACCCTGGGCGCCGTGGCCGCGAAGCTCGGCCGGAAGTTCGTGTGCGTGGACCAGAACCAGCCGGCGATCGACATCATGGCCAAAAGGCTCGGTGCGCACGCCACCATGACGTCATTCCGGCCAAACTAGGGGCGGATGACGGCGGCTCCGGTGCCAAGCTCCTCGATCCGTGCCAGCATGTCGGGGGCAGTGAGGTTCTCGCCAAGCAGGTTGGGCTTGCCCGTGCCGTGGTAGTCGGAGGAGCCGGTGACCAGCAGGCCGTGCTTGGCAGCGAGCCGGCGCAAAAACGCCCGGCCCTCTTCCGGATTGTCCCGGTGGTTGATCTCCAGGCCGGCCAGGCCGGCGTCGATCATGTCGCGGTAGGTCCGCTCCCCCACGATCCGTCCTCTGGCCGTGGCAACCGGGTGGGCAAAGACGGGCACGCCGCCCGCGGCACGGACAAGTTCGACGGCGGTGGCCGGGTCCGGTGCGTAGTGCGGGATGAAGTACCGCGACCGGGAGGTGAGGATCGAGGCAAAGGCCTCGGAGCGGTCCTCCACCACGCCCGCTGCAACCAGGGCATCAGCGATGTGCGGCCGGCCGAGGGTGGCGCCGGGTGCCACGTGGTGGATCACGTCGTCCCACGTGAGCGGGTAGTCCTCGGCCAGGATGGTGACCATCCGTTCAGCGCGGGTCAGGCGGGAATCCTTCGCCTTGGTGATCTCCTCCAACAGGCCCGGATGGGTGGGGTCGTGCAGGTAGCTCAGGAGGTGGACGCTGATGCCTTCCTCCGTCCGGCAGGAAACCTCCATGCCGGGCACCAGGGCCAGCCCGTTCGAGACGGCGGCTGCGGCAGCCGCGGCCCAACCCGCTGTGGAATCATGGTCGGTCAGGGCCACCACGTCCAGGCCCGCGCGGGCGGCCGAGGCCATGACGTCGGCGGGCGACTCCGTACCATCGGAGACGTTGGAGTGGGCATGCAGGTCAATCCTCACTTGTCCAGACTAGTGGACCGCGCACCTCCGGCACCGGACCTGTTCGCTTAGCCGCGAAGCTGGTGAGACGATGGTGCCGTGAACGATGCCGATAACACCCTGAATTCTGCTTCCCAGCCGCTGGAGGAGCGCGTCAACAACCGCTCGCAGCGGCCCAGTTCCAACGCTTTCAAAGCCTTCATGGCCAGCAACTGGGCACCGTCCAGCCAGGAACTTCCCCAGCGCGACGCCGTCGCCCGCTACGCCGCAACCCGGCGCAAGGCGATCTCCGCCCAGTTCAAAGGCGAACGGCTGGTCATCCCCGCGGGACCGCCCAAGGTCCGCTCCAACGACTGCGATTACCGCTTCCGCCCGCATTCGGGATTCGCGCACCTGACCGGTCTTGGCCTGGACCACGAGCCGGACGCCGTCCTGGTCCTGGACCCGGTAGAGGAAGGAAACGGCGACGACGGCGGCAGCCACCGCGCGACGCTGTACTTCCGGCCGCTGGCCGGCAGGGACACCGAACAGTTCTACGCCGACTCCCGCTCCGGCGAGTTCTGGATCGGGGCGCGGCCCACCCTGGAAGAGTTCGAGGCCCGCCTGGGGCTGCCCACCGCCCACATCGACCAGCTCGAGACGGCCATCACCAAGGACGTTGGCGCTCCGGAGATCGGCGGCATCTCCATCCGCCTGGTCCGCAAGGTGGACGAAAATATTGACGCCCTGGTGGACACCGCCCGATATAACACCGCCAAGGACCCGGAAAACCTGGACCTTGAAGTCCTGGATGCCCTGGACGAGAAACTCAGCGAAGCGCTCTCCGAACTGCGGCTGCTCAAAGACGAGTGGGAAATCGAGCAGATGAAGACCGCCGTGTCCGCAACGGTTGAGGGGTTCGAAGAGGTTGTGAAGGCCCTGCCCCGGGCGCTCACGCATGCCCGCGGCGAGCGCGTGGTGGAGGGAGCGTTCTTCGCCCGCGCCCGCGAAGTTGGCAACGAACTGGGCTACGACACCATCGCAGCTTCCGGCAACAACGCCACCGTGCTGCACTGGACCCGCAACACCGGCCGGATCCACGCCGGCGACCTCCTGCTCCTGGACGCCGGTGTGGAGGCGGACTCGCTCTACACGGCGGACATCACCCGGACGATTCCTGCCGGCGGCACGTTCAGCGATATCCAGCGCAAAGTGTACGAAGCAGTCCTGGACGCCGCGGACGCGGGCTTCGCAGCCGCGCAGCCGGGAACGAAATTCCGCGATATCCACACGGCGGCAACCACGGTCCTGGCCGAACGCCTGGCTGAATGGGGCCTGCTGCCGGTCAGCGTGGAAGAAGCGATCAGCCCGGAGGGCCAGCAGCACCGCCGCTGGATGCCACACGGAACCAGCCACCACCTGGGCCTTGACGTGCACGACTGCGCCCAGGCCAAGCGGGAACTGTACCTGGACGGCATCCTCGCCGAAGGCATGGTCTTCACCATCGAACCGGGCCTCTACTTCAAGAAAGAAGACCTGGCCATCCCCGAGGAATACCGCGGCATCGGAGTCAGGATCGAAGACGACGTCCTGATGACGGCCGACGGCCCCCTCAACCTCAGCGCCGCCCTGCCGCGCAAACCGGAGGACATCGAGGACTGGATGGCCGGCATCTACCGGACCGAAGAGGCCTGACACAGGCGAAAATGGAAAAGAGCGTGGCCACCGGATTGGGTCCGGCGGCCACGCTCTTTTGTACGGCCCTTGTTGGTTGGGGAAGTTAGTCGCTTTGACGCTCTGCAGCGCCCGGCGGCGCTACTGTCCGCTGCCGCCGCGGCGCTGATCGTCATCCGGACCGTACTGCCCGGCAGGGTGCTCCGGGTTGTGTCCCGTGGCGGAGTGGGCGGCCGCCTCGTGGGTGTCTTCCGGGGCGGCTGAGCCGTGCTGCGCGTCGTCGGCCGCGGGGCCCTGCGGCAGCCGGACGCCATACTGCGGGCGGCCATCCGGCAGGTCGGGGTAACGCACCGCCCTGACCGGCTGCGCCGGCTGCTGCTGCCCGTCGTCGTGCTGCTGTCCAACCTGCTGCTGGCTTTCGGCGTCCGGGTAACCATGGCCTTCCTGCGCCGGCGCGGCAGGCGGCCGCTGGCCATAGGGATCGGTCCAGCCGGCAGGCCGGTCCGGGCCCTGGCCCGGGTGCTGCTCCTCACCGGGCTGGTGCTGCTGCTGGTACGGCTGGTTGTAGTAATCATGCTGTGTGTATGGGCCATGGCCGGACGCCGCGTCCGAGCGGGACATCGGCAGCTGCTGCAGCAGGCGGCGGGCCTCGTGGGCTGCCTCGGGTGCCACGATGACGTCATAGCTCGTGGCCACCACCTGGCTGGTGGAGGTGAAGTCCCGCTTGCCCCGCTGCATCGCGTACGTGACGATGCCGAAGAGCATGAAGAATGCAGCACCCATCAGCACCGACGTCATGATCGAGAAGTAGCCGGGCGAAGGAGCGAAGAAGGACAGCATGACCCCTACGAACAGGCCGAACCACATGCCGCTCAGGGCACCCGAAAGGGCCACCCTGGGGTAACTCAGGCGCCCCGTCACCCGCTCCACCATCTTCAGTTCATTGCCCACGATGGACACCATCTGGACCGGGAACTGCTGGTCCGCCAGGTAGTCAACCGCCTTCTGGGCGTCGAGATAGGAGGTGTAGGAGCCTACGGTGTCACCGGTGGGTACGGCCCGGGCGTCATCCGGTCCGTTGGGGCCGCCGGTCTTGGGAGCACCAAATATGTTGGACATACACCCATTCTTGCCCATCCAGATGGGTGCTGCCTGTAAATTCAGCTAAAAGAGAGCAGACTCGGTAGCCTGTAGTGGTGAGCACAACACCTACCCGTGTCTTCGTGGCACGCCTCCTGGGCCTGGATGTCTTCGACCCCTTGGGCGACCGCCTGGGCCGGCTGCGCGATGTTGTTGTGCTGTCCCGGGGAACCCAGGGAGCGCCGCACGTGGTGGGTATCGTGGTGGAAGTTCCGGGGAAGAAACGCGTCTTCGTGCCCATGACCCGCATCACCTCGATCGACCAGACACAGATCATCTGCACCGGCCTGGTCAACCTGCGCCGGTTCGAACAGCGCGGAGCGGAAACGCTGGTGGTGGCGGAGATGTTCGACCGGCGGGTCACGCTGCGGGACGGCAGCGGCGACGCCACGATTGAAGACATCGCCATGGACCAGCACCGGTCCCGGGACTGGTTCGTCAGCAAGCTCTTTGTCCGCCGCGGACACTCGCTGTCCCCGCTCAGCCGGCTGCGCCGCAACGAGACCCTGATCATTGACTGGGCCGACGCCCAACAGGGTCCGCGCACCGAGCCGCAGGCAGCCACCCAGTTCGTGGCCAACCACGAGGACCTCAAGCCGGCGGACTTCGCCGAGGCTCTTCAGGAGATGAGCGACAAGCGCCGCTTCGAGGTGGCAAGCGAACTTCAGGACGAGCGGCTGGCAGACGTCCTCCAGGAACTGCCGGAGGACGACCAGGTGGAAATCCTCTCCGCGCTGGATGTCCAGCGCGCCGCCGACGTCCTCGAAGAGATGGATCCTGACGACGCCGCGGACCTCCTTGGTGAGCTCCCCTCCGCCCAGGCCGAGGAACTGCTGCAGCTGATGGAACCCGAAGGCGCCGAGGACGTGCGCCGCCTGCTCGAATACGACGAGGACACCGCGGGCGGCCTGATGACGCCCGTGCCCGTTATCCTGCCGCCCGAAGCAACCGTGGCCGAGGCCCTGGCCCACGTCCGGCGCGAGGAGCTCTCCCCCGCGCTTGCGTCGTCGATCTTCATTGCCAGGCCGCCGCTGGAAACGCCCACGGGCCGTTTCCTGGGCGTGGTGCACATCCAGCAGCTGCTCCGTTTCCCGCCGTTCGAGGCGTTGGGAAACCTCGTGGACAAGAACCTTGAGCCGTTGTCAGACCAGGCCCACATCAGCGAGGTGGCCCGGACCCTGGCCACCTATAACCTGAACTCCCTCCCGGTGGTCAATGACGCCGGCCGGCTCGTGGGGGCGGTGACTGTTGATGACGTATTGGATCACTTGTTGCCGGACGACTGGCGCGCCCATGATGGCGAAGCCCCGATAAGAAGGCTCGGTGGCCGCATTGGCTGATAACAGCGCTCCGAAGAACCCCACCCAGCGGAACGTGGCCAAAGCGGAAGCGAAAGGCAGTCTTGACACGCCACTGAGCGGCCGGCAGCGGATCCTGCCAACGTTCCGCCCCGACCCTGACGCCTTCGGGCACGCCACCGAGGGTTTTGCCCGGTTCATGGGTACACCGCAGTTCCTGGTGTACATGACGATTTTCTGCATCTTCTGGCTGGGCTGGAACACCTGGGCCCCTGCGGAGTGGCAGTTCGACTCAAGGGACCTCGGCTTCACCCTGCTGACCCTGATGCTCTCGCTCCAGGCCTCCTACGCGGCGCCCCTGCTGCTGCTCGCCCAGAACCGGCAGGACGACCGTGACCGCGTATCGCTGCAGCAGGACAGGCAACGCGCGGAACGCAACCTGTCCGATACTGAATACCTCACCCGCGAACTTGCTTCCCTGCGGATCGCGCTGCGTGAGGTTGCCACCCGCGACTACGTCAGGGCAGAGCTGCGCTCACTCCTTGAGGACATGCTGGAGGCACAAGAGGAACTCCGGACGCACGACGACTCCGGCCACGGTTCGCATGAGTCGCCCCGGGACAAGGTAAAGGACAAACTGCGTGAGCAGCGGGACCGGCAGCGCGGGCCCCGTACCCAGCAGATTCCCCGGGTTAAGCCCGGCCATTCCACCAATGAACGCTAGGCCGGCCGTGACCGGCCGGCCGTCCGCCGCACCAGCCCGAAAGCCGAGGCCACTCCCGTGAGCGCCCCCATGGATCCGCCACCAGCCAGCAACTCCCCGCTGCTCCAGGACGTCAACAACGCCCTGGCAACGGTCATCGATCCTGAGCTCCGCCGCCCCATCACCGAGCTGGGCATGGTGGACTCCGTCCAGGTGTCCGACGACGGCAGGGTCACCGTGGCAGTCCTGCTCACCATCGCGGGTTGCCCGCTGCGGGACACGATCACCGCTGATTCCCGCAAGGCCCTCTTCGCCGTGCCCGGCGTCACCGCCGTCGACGTCGAACTCAAGGTCATGGACCAGGCCCAGCGGGACGCCCTGAAGGAAAAGCTGCGCGGCCCCGGCGGCGCACGGGCCATCCCGTTCAACCAGCCGGATTCGCTGACCAAGGTCTACGCGGTGGCCAGCGGCAAAGGCGGGGTGGGAAAATCCTCGGTCACCGTCAACCTGGCCACCGCCTTGGCCGCCCAGGGCCTGCGTGTGGGCATCGTGGACGCCGACGTCTACGGTTTCTCTGTTCCGGCGCTGATGGGCATCACCCAGGCCCCCACACAGGTGGATGACATGATCCTTCCCCCTGTTGCCTACGGCGTGAAGGTCATCTCCATCGGCATGTTCGTCACCGGCAACCAGCCCGTGGCCTGGCGGGGACCCATGCTGCACCGCGCGCTGGAACAGTTCCTCACCGATGTCTACTTCGGCGACCTTGACGCCCTGTTCCTGGACCTTCCCCCGGGGACCGGCGACATCGCCATCTCGGTGGCCCAGTTGCTGCCCAAGGCCGAGATCCTGGTGGTCACCACGCCCCAGGCGGCGGCGGCCGATGTGGCCGAACGCGCCGGCGCGATCGCAACCCAGACGGGCCAGAAGATCGCGGGGGTCATTGAGAACATGTCGTACCTCGACATGCCCGACGGCGGCCGGATGGAACTCTTTGGAAGCGGCGGCGGAACGGTCCTCACCGAGCGGCTCAGCGCCACGCTCGGCGTGCCGGTGCCTTTGCTGGGCCAAATTCCGCTGGACATCCAGCTCCGCGAAGGCGGCGACGCCGGGGTACCTATCGTGCTCGGCAAGCCCGATTCCGCGGCAGGTGGAGCGCTGGCCGGTATTGCGGCGCAGCTTGCCGCCAAACCTCGGGGCCTGGCCGGGATGAAGTTGGGCCTTCAGCCGCGCTGAGCGGGCGTCCTAGGTGGCTTCGGTGTCGTACGGTGCGGTTTCGCCCGGGGCGAGCCGCTCCACGATCCGTTCGGGCCGCTCGGGCGCCGGGCCTGCCACGGCTGCCGCCCCGGAAACCGCGGCCACCGCCGCCGGTGCACCGGCGCTGACGGGCTTGGTGTCGTCGTCGAACAGTGCTTCCTTGATGATGCGGCGGGGATCGTACTGGCGGGGATCGTACTTCTTCCAGTCGACATCGTCGATGTCGATGCCCACTTCTTCCTTGATCTGTTCCCGGGCTCCGGAGGCCATCCGGCGGACTTCCTTGACCAGGTTTGCCAGCTTCTGGGTATATTCGGGCAGCCGTTGGGGGCCGATCACGAGAACACCGATGATCAGCAGAATAATGAATTCCGGGCCGTTGATACCAAACACTTTAGGAAGATTACCCTCTCCGGGCTGCCAGTGACGATTCCCGTCCGGCGGACGGGGAAACAGGCCGCATCACGGGGTGAACAGCGCTGCGATCTTGTTGATTCCGCGCTCCAGCCGTGACTCCAGCGGTTCCCCGGGCTCCCCTGCGGACGGCTCGGGAACGGCCGCCGCAACACCCTCGGCGGCGGCGTCGGCCATATGTTTCAGTAGTGGAAGGGCGTCGTCGGCCTGCCCGGCGGGCAGGTCCGAGCGGTAAGTGATGGAGAGGCCGGCCGTCCGGTAGGTTGCGGACGCCGGGGAGGTGGCCCACGCCGGCGACTGGCCGGCGCCCTGGCTGGCGGGGTGCTGTTCGGTGACGGTGGCGTGATGGGCGCCGTCGGTGAGGCGCAGTTCCACCGCCGGCTGGCCTTCGACCAGCAGCGCCTTTGCGGCTTCGAGGTGGAATCCCAGGGCCTGCAGGTCCGGGCAGGCCCAGCCTTCGGCACGCAGCGAGGCAAGTTGCGCAGAATCCAGCGGACGGCCGTCAGCCGGGGTCTGCGACGAGACGTGCGAGAACGCAGCTTCCGTTCCGGACGTTTTGCCCGCCACCGGATCTCCGGCGGCGGTGAAGGCCCCCACAGCCAGCACACCGGCCGCTGCCATGGTCCCTCCTGCGGTGAAGGCCAGGGCACGGGCGGCCATCCGGCTTCCGCCGTGGCTCACGGGCGGCTCCGGCTGCGCCGCGAGTTCGTGGGTGCGCGACAGCAGCCGTGCCGTCAGGTCCTGGCTGGCCGGGGGGACGGGCGCCTGCCGGAGGCGCTCAAGGTATTGCCGTTCCCGGCGGACAGTGGCAGCGCACTCCTGGCACGCCTCAAGGTGGCTGCCGGAGCGCTGGTGCTTGCCGCCGAAAGGAATCCGGGACCTCATGCGCCGTTCAGAGGATGCCCGCGATGCGCGGCATGGAGAGCTTGCGGCGGCCCTGCTGCGGGCGCGGGTCACGGTGTGCCAGCTTTTCCCGGAGCATGGTCCTGCCGCGGTGGATACGGGAACGGACGGTGCCGAGCTTGACGCCGAGCGCCTCGGCCACCTCGTCGTAGGACAGGCCTTCGAGGTCGCACAGGACGACGGCGGCACGGAAGTCCGGCGGGAGTTCCTCCAGGGCCGCCTGGACATCGAGGTCCAGGTTGTTCAGCTCGAAGCTCTGCTCGGGGCCGGGCTCGCGGCCAGGCAGCCGGGACTCCGCATCTTCTGCCAAGGCGTCGAAGCGGATGCGCGTCTTCCGGCGCGCCTGGTCGAGGAACAGGTTGGTGGTGATGCGGTGCAGCCAGCCGTCAAGGGTGCCCGGCTTGAAGTTTTCCAGCGAGCGGAAGACACGGACGAACACCTCCTGGGTGAGGTCCTCGGCGTCGAACTTGTTCCCGGTCAGGCGGTAGGCCAGCCGGTAGACCTTCGCGGAGTGATTGGTGACCACTTCTTCCCAGGTGGGACGGACCCACTCATCATCGGGATTGTTGACTGCAGGGACAGGTGCCACTACTGAAGATGACATCGTCCACTCCCCTCGTGGAATGCTAACGCCCGGATACTGTTGACATCTCTGATTCGGCGCCGGTCACCTTTTGGATGAGCGGATACTAATCATGTCAAACTTGGCTGGGAATTTCCTGACCGCTTGGGAACTTCAGCCTTCGGCGCAACAGTTCCTTCCCCGGCCGGGAGTGCCGGACACAGTAGGCTAAAGGGGACACTCCCCCTTCACGCCCAGAAAGCGATAATTCATGAGCGCCGACAAGTCCAGCAGCTGGTCCTATGCAGAAGATCTGCCCGCTGAGGATGAGGTCATGCTTCGGGCCCGGGAACGCTCATTCGAATTAGGCGTCGGCGCCATCAGCCCCGGTGTGGGCGCCGCCCTCACCGTCCTGGCGGCGGCGTCGAAAGCCCAGACCGCCGTCGAGATCGGCACCGGCGCCGGCGTCTCCGGCGTCTGTCTTCTGCGGGGCCTTGGTCCGCACGCCGTCCTGACCACCATTGACGTTGACGTCGAACACCTGAGGGCCGCCCGCGAAGCGTTCGCCGAGTCCGGCAGTCCCGCCAACCGCACGCGCACCATCTCCGGCCGTGCGGGCGATGTCCTGCCGCGCCTCACCGACGGCGCCTATGACCTGGTCTTCATCGACGCGGACAAGCCCGGACTGCCCGGCTACGTGGAGCAGGCCATCCGCCTCCTCAAGAGGTCGGGCCTGCTGATCATCAATGACGCCCTGGACAAGGACAAGGTGGCCAATCCGGCCGGCCGCGAGGCCACCACCGTGGTGCTGCGCCAGGTGGGCCGGGCCATCCGCGACGACGACCGGCTTGCTTCGGCGATGCTTCCCACCGGCGACGGCCTGCTGGTGGCCGTCAAGAAATAGTCCGGAAACAGGACAGGGCCCGCAGCACGAGGCCGCGGACCCTGTCCGGCAGGACTATTCGGTAACGCCTACCAGGCATTCCTTGAGGTTGGCTGCCTCGGCAGCATTCAGTTCGACAACGAGGCGCCCGCCGCCTTCGAGCGGGACGCGCATGATCAGGCTGCGGCCCTCCTTGGTGACTTCCATTGGGCCGTCGCCGGTGCGTGGTTTCATAGCCGCCATGAGGAATTCCCCTCCATTTTGTTCCAGGACTAACCAGCCCGGGCGGGCTGTGTCCGCATGTCGATCAGGCCGCTGTGGCGGGGTGGTGGCCGCCAAGGCTGCGCACTTTCTGGATGCTTGTGTCCTTGCTTACCTATCATTATCGCGGAATTACCCGCGCGTAGCTAATCGATGGACATTTCCGCGCACCTGGTATTCCTGCCCTGACCTGCGCGGAAGCCCCAATTGCTAGGGCGGATAATCGCCCCCTCCCGGCAGCTGGGCCCAGGCCCAGAGCCAGACGATCCACACGACCTGCAGCAGCAGGAACATGACCACCACGGTTCCGCGGTAGGCCCTGGACCGGGACAGGAAGACAGCTCCCAAGGCCAGTGGAAACAGTGGCAGGAGCATCCTGAAGGTACTGGTCTGCGGGTGGAGGAACATCAGCAGGTATCCCATGTAGCAGGCACACCAAAGACGGAGTTCAGTACCGAGCCGCACCACCGGGGGAAGGAACAGCATCCCGGCGAACAGCGCCACGAAAACCACCGGGGCCAGCAGGCCCAGGACGGGCCCGAAAAGTTCGACGCCGGTATCGAACCATGGCTTGAACGGCACCAGGTCCTGCCCCCGCCACACGGTTTCGGTCTTGGTGTAGGCCTGCGGGTCGCCCGTCGCGGCCCACGCTGCCGCAGGCCAGACCAGCGCTGATATACCGGCGACGGCGGTGAGTCCGGTCAGTGCCGCCAGGTCCAGGACCGAATGGGCTTCTTCATCCGCAGCCCGGACGGTACCGCGCCGTCGCCCGCCCCGGACAAAGGCAACTGCGCGGAAGACCAGCAGCAGGCCTGCCATCGCCGCGAAGGGAACGCCCACAGGCCTGGACAGGCACAGCAGGAACACCACAGGGATGGCCCACAGGTACTGGCGGCGCAGCACCAGGAGCAGGGCCCATGCGAGCAGCAGGAGGGACAACGGTTCGGCGTACGGCACCTGCAGCACGGCCGATACCGGGAAGGTGGAAAAGAACGCAACGCCCCACATGGCCTGGCCGTGGTCGGCCTTCTGCCGGAAGAGGACGTAGGCCAGCAGCGCGGCTCCCCAGCCGGCCAGCATGGCGATCAGGGTGAGCGAGGCGGCCGGATTCAGGCCGGTGAGTCTGCTGAGGCCACCGGCCAGGGCGGGAAAGAGCGGGTAGAAAGCCCATGTGTTTTCCTGCACGTTTCCGGCAGCGTCCGTGGGAAGGACGGAAGGGTAGCCGTTGGCGATGACCTGGGCATACCAGCGGGCATCCCAGATGTTGATGAAGTTCCAGTAGTCCGGCTTCGGCGGGAACCAGGGGTTGACGCCCTGGTGGAGCGCCGCGGCCATGAAGATGCACGCCGACACCACGCGGCTGGCGGCATACAGGACAGTGGTTTGGATCCACCATGGCCAGCCGCGGACGGCGGAAGCAGCCCGGTGGACCGTGTCGTTGGCAGACGCCATCGGGCTGCGGCGGGCCACCGTGCTCACAGGCCGCCCGCCCCCGGCACGGCGGTGCCGTGGGCTTCCGCGGCGCCTCCGGTGGCGGCGCCCGGGTCAATCCGTGCCGGGTCCGCGGGGGTGCCCGGGCCTACGTCGGAATCCTGCGTGCCGTCGTCGGAATCCTGCGTGCCGTCGTCGGAATCCTGGTCCGGGACGCCTTGTTCCATCGCGGCCAGCCGGCTGCGGAGCTCCGCCACTTCCCGGTTCCTGACGGCAAGTTGGTCCCGCAGGTCCTCCAGGACCTGGTCCACCTGGTCCATCCGGTAGCCGCGCAGGCCGAGCGAGAACCGCAGCTGGTTCACATCCTCCGGCCCGGCGTGCGCGGGCAGCAGCACGGGCGGGAGGTTTGCGGGCGGATCTTCGAGGCCGCCGCCCAGCAATGAGGGCAGCCCGGCACCGCCGCTACCGCGGGAGCGCCGGCCCAGGCCGGCCCACAGGACCGCTGCCACCAGGATGACAGCGAGGAAAACCAGAAAGAAACTCACTGTCCCATCGTGCCAGATCCATGGCCCCTGTCCCTTGGCCCTCAGCGCGGAACCGCACCTGAGCGCGGACCCGGGGCTACTCCGGCCGCTGCTCCCCGCTCAGCGACGGGGTCACGGCGACGTGAAGCACCCGGTCCACCGCTTCCGCGGGATCGTCAACGAGCTGGATGAGGTCCAGGTCCTTCTCCGAGACCATTCCTTCGGCCACCAGGGTGCCCCGGATCCATTCGATCATGGGCCCCCAGAACTCCACGCCCAGGAGCACGATCGGGAAGGACGTCACCTTCCGCGTCTGGACCAGGACCATGGCCTCGAACAGCTCATCAAGGGTGCCCAGGCCGCCCGGCAGCACAATAAAGCCCTGCGCGTATTTGACGAACATGGTCTTGCGGGCAAAGAAGTAACGGAAGTTGATCCCCAGGTCCACCCACTGGTTCAGGCCCTGCTCGAAGGGCAGCTCGATGCCCAGGCCCACCGATACGCCGTTGCCTTCCACCGTGCCCCGGTTGGCCGCCTCCATGGACCCCGGTCCGCCGCCGGTAATGACCGCGACGCCGGCCTCGGCGAGCTTGCGCCCCACTTCCACGCCCATTTCGTAGTACTTGCTGCCGGGCTTGGTCCGGGCCGAACCAAAAACGCTGACAGCCTTTCCGATGTCCGCCAGCGCACCGAATCCTTCGACGAATTCGCTCTGGATCCGCAGGACCCGCCAGGGGTCGGTGTGGACGAACTGGCCGGGGCCCTTGGTATCGAGCAGATGCTGGTCAGACATTTCCACGGCGGCCTGCTTGCGGCGCAGCTCAAGGGGCCCCTTGCGGCGTGGCTGGGAAGTCTTGGCCGGATCTGCGTTGGTACTCATTCCCCTAGGCTAACCTCCAACTCCAGGTATCTCTTGAATCACGATCGGCATGAACTTGGGGTGATTGGCGTCATAACCCACCGTTGTTCGCTAGATTCTTTCCTATGACTACTCATGTGCCCGGCGATGCTCTCGTCTCCCTGAACGCCGTTAATAAGCATTACGGCCAGCTGCACGTTCTGAAGGACATCAACCTCCAGGTCCGCAAGGGCGAGGTTGTTGTGGTCATCGGACCCTCGGGCTCCGGTAAGTCCACCCTCTGCCGGGCGATCAACCGCCTGGAGACCATCGAGGGCGGAACCATCAGCATCGACGGGAAGGTCCTGCCGGAAGAAGGCAAGGAGCTGGCCAAGCTCCGCGCCGACGTCGGAATGGTTTTCCAGTCCTTCAACCTGTTCGCGCACAAGACCATCCTTGAAAACGTCACGCTTGGACCCATCAAGGTCAAGGGGGCGTCGAAGGCGGCGGCTGAAAAAGAGGCCATGGCCTTGCTGGAGCGCGTCGGCGTCGGCCAGCAGGCACCCAAGCTTCCGGCCCAGCTCTCCGGCGGCCAGCAGCAGCGCGTTGCTATTGCCCGCGCCTTGGCAATGAAGCCAAAGGTCATGCTTTTCGACGAGCCGACCTCCGCGCTCGACCCCGAAATGATCAACGAGGTCCTGGACGTCATGGTGCAGCTGGCCAAAGAAGGCATGACCATGATCGTGGTCACCCACGAGATGGGCTTTGCCCGCAAGGCTGCAGACCGAGTGGTTTTCATGGCCGACGGCCAGATCGTCGAAGACGAGTCGCCGGAGGAGTTCTTCACCAACCCGAAGAGCGACCGCGCCAAGGACTTCCTGTCCAAGCTCCTCACCCACTAAGCACACACACCGCACCCCTCCGGCCGCTGCGGGCGGCCGACCAATGAAAGGTATCTGATGAAGAACTTCTTTACCCGGAAGAAGCCACTGTTTGTAGCGGCAACCGCGGCGCTGGCTCTTTCCCTCAGCGCCTGTGGTGGTTCCGGAGGCGGCGGCACGGCTCCCTCCGGCTCGGACGAGGCTCCGTACAAGGTTGCTGACAACGTCACCCTGACGGGCAGCCCCACCTATGACGCCATCAAGTCCAGCGGCAAGGTCCGCATCGGCGTCAAGCAGGACCAGCCCGGCCTCGGCTTCAAGGACGCAGCGACCGGTGAGTACACCGGCTTCGACATCGAAATCGCCAAGTGGATCGCTGCATCCCTGGGCGTCAGCAAGGACAAGATCGAATTCAAGCCGATCCCGTCTGCCAACCGCGAGTCCGCCATCACCAACGGCGACATCGACTACTACGTCGGCACCTACTCCATCACGGACAAGCGCAAGCAGCTGATCGACTTCGCTGGTCCCTACTTCGTCACCGGGCAGGGCCTGTTGGTGAAGAAGGACAACTCCAGCATCAACAGCGAGAAGGACCTCTCGGGCAAGAATGTCTGCTCGGCCACGGGTTCCACTCCGATCCAGAACATCAAGGCAAACTTCCCGGACACCAAGACCACTGAGTTTGACACCTACTCGCAGTGCGTCGAGGCACTCAAGAGCGGCCAGGTTGACGCGGTAACCACCGACCAGGCCATCCTGCTCGGCTACGCTGCCCAGGAACCGGACAGCCTGAAGGTTGTCGGCCAGCCGTTCACCACTGAAAAGTACGGCGTCGGCCTGAAGAAGGGCGATACCGCACTGCGTCAGTTCATGAACAAGACGTTCACCGACGGTAACTCTGTGTGGCAGAAGATCTACGACCAGACGCTGGGCCAGTCGGGCACGAAGGTCGAACAGCCCAAGGTAGAGAACTACTAAACCAAAGTTGAGGGGGCGGCCCTGCAGCCGCCCCCTCTTCCACTGTCGAAAGCGACGATTCTGTGAATACGCTGCTGAACAATTCGGATCTCTTCGTTACGGGTTTCCGGAACACACTCATACTTTTCTTCTTCTCGGCGATCTTCGCCCTGATCCTCGGTACCGTCGTTGCCGCCCTCCGGGTCTCCCCCGTTCCCGCCATGCGCGCGACGGCAACGCTCTACGTCAACGTGGTGCGCAATACCCCGCTGACGCTGGTCCTCTTCTTCTTCGCCCTCGGGTACCCGAAGCTGGGCCTTGTGCCGATCGACTTCACGACCGCCGCCATCATTGGCCTGAGCCTGTACACCGCCACCTACGTGGCGGAGGCGGTCCGTTCCGGGATTAACACCGTGCCGGTGGGCCAGGCCGAGGCTGCCCGCGCCATCGGCTTGCCGTTTACCCAATCGCTGACCCTCGTGATCCTGCCGCAGGCTTTCCGCGCCGTCATCCCGCCGATGTTCAGTGTGTTTATCGCCCTGCTCAAGAACACCACTGTCGCCGCCGGGTTCTCGGTCTTTGAAGCCGGCGCCATCCGCGCAAACCTCTCCGAGCGCGGTGAACCCGCGCTGACCGGTCTGCTGTGGGTCGCCTTGGTGTTCATCATCCTTGTCTTCATCCTTTCCGCGCTGCAGCGAAAGCTTGAACAGAAGTGGAAGGTTTCACGATGAGTTCAATCCTTTTTGACGCTCCCGGCCCCAAGGCACGCTCCCGGTACCGGCTTCTTGGTGTCGTCACCGCCCTCGTGATCCTGCTGATCGTCGGATTCGTCGTACTGCGCTTGGCCCAGAGCGGCCAGTTCGACGCGAAGAAGTGGCAGTTGTTCACCTTCCCGCTGGTGCAGCAGACCATAGCCCAGTCCGTCGGTGCCACCCTGTCCGCCTTCGCCACCGCGGCAGTCCTGAGCCTGATCCTCGGCGTGCTGCTGGCATTTGGCCGGTTGTCCGACCGACGCTGGATCAGTGCTCCGTGTTACGGCTTCACGGAGTTGTTCCGCGCCGTTCCGCTGCTGATCCTGATGATGATCTTCTACTACGGCCTGCCCACCGTCGGGATCCAGGGAATCACGCCGTTCACCGCCGTGGTTGCCGGGCTGGTGTTGTACAACGGGTCTGTCCTTGCCGAGGTCTTCCGGGCGGGCATCGAGTCGCTGCCGAGGGGCCAGAGCGAAGCCGGGTATGCGATCGGCCTGCCCAAGAGCAAGGTCATGACCAGCATCCTGCTGCCCCAGGCCGTCCGGTCCATGCTTCCGGTGATCATTTCCCAACTCGTGGTCATCTTGAAGGACACCGCACTCGGGTTCATCGTTACCTACAACGAGATCCTCTTCCAGGCGAAGTACTTCGGCAGCCAGATCCAGTACGGATCCCCGATTATCCCGGCAGCCATTGTTGCCGCGGTGCTCTATGTGGGAATGTGCCTGATCCTGGCCGCTTTCGCCAAATGGCTGGAGCGCAGGCTCTCGCGCAAGCCCGGCGCAGCAGTCATACCAGCGGCTGCCGTTCCCGCCGAGGTATAAACAGCACCGGCTGCACCGTCGACGGGAAGGGCCCGGAACCGTAAGGTTCCGGGCCCTTCCCATGTTTCACCTCCGAGTCCGAGGCTCGTCGTCAACGGGCCGCCGTCCTAGCCGGCGAGCCACTCCTCAAGGGCGCGGAGGCACGTGCGGATGGCGTCGGCGGAAACGTGCTCGTCGTCCTTGTGCGCCAGCAGCGGATCACCAGGGCCGAAGTTCACCGCCGGGATACCCAGTTCGCTGAAGCGGGCGACGTCGGTCCAGCCGTATTTGGGCTTGGGCGCGGCTCCCACGGCGGCAACGAAGGAGGCCGCAGCCGGGTGCTGAAGGCCAGGCCTGGCGCCGGCGGCGGCATCGGTGCGGACCACGTCGAAGCCGGCAAGCAGCTCCCGGATGTGGGCTTCCGCTTGGTCCGGCGTTTTGTCCGGGGCAAACCGGTAGTTGATCTCCACCACGCATCGGTCCGGGATGACGTTGCCGGCCGTGCCGCCGTTGATCTTCACCGCATTAAGGCTTTCACGGTAATCGAGGCCGTCAACGTTGACGGTACGTGGCTCGTAGGCCGCGAGGCGGGCAAGGATGGGCGCCGCGGCGTGAATGGCGTTGCTGCCCATCCATGCGCGGGCCGAGTGGGCCGCCTCCCCCACCGTGGTGGCTTCGAACCGGCTGGTCCCGTTGCAGCCGCCCTCCACCGTGCCGTCCGTCGGCTCCAGCAGGATGGCGAAGTCACCCTGCAACAGGTCGCCATGGTTCCGGACCAGGCGTCCCAGGCCACTCTTCACCGCTTCCACTTCTTCATGGTCGTAAAACACAAACGTGACATCCCGCTTGGGCTGCCTGCCGCCGTCGAACAAGCCTGCCGCCAGGGCCAGCTGGACCGCCACGCCGCCCTTCATGTCAGTGGCGCCGCGGCCATAGAGGATGCCCTCGCCCGGAACTCCGGAGTCCCACGTTGAGGGGACGGTGCCGCGGGAGCCCTCGGTCTGGGGCAGCGGGACGGTGTCCAGGTGGCCCGCCAGGATCACGCGCTCGGCCAGGCCGAGTTCGGTGCGGGCGATGATGGCGTCGCCGTCGCGAACCACGGTCATTTGGGGGATCTCCGCCAGGGCGGCCTCCACAGCGTCCGCGAGCTGTTTCTCGTTGCCGGACACGCTGTTGATGTCCATCACTGCTGCGGTCAGCAACGCCACGTCCTGCTGCAGGTCAAGGATGGACACGGACGATTCGGGGGCGGTTTCAGCAGTCACGAAGCCAGTCTAGTTCGAACCGCCTGCCCGCCCCTCGATAGACTGGAGCACATGACTGAGACCGCTTCCTCCGCCGTGCCCGAAACCCTCACCACAGACCCCGATAACCGTTCGGCCTACGGCTTTGGTATTGCCACCATCGCCACCGGCGACGCAAGCGTCCTGGATGTCTGGTTCCCGGCGCCGGCGCTTGGTGTCGCGGCCGGGAACCTCCGTTCGGTGGAGCACGCCGACGAGGCCCTGACCCGCATTGCCGAGAACGGCGCGGACGAGGACCGCGGGACCGAGCAGAAGGTGGTCTTTGTCCAGATCAACCTCGATGAAGCCCCCGCGGACACCGCCGACACCTACCTCCGCCTGCACCTCCTCTCGCACCGGCTGGTCCAGCCCAACACCATCAACCTCGACGGCATCTTCGGCAAGCTCCCCAACGTCGTGTGGACCAACTTCGGCCCCGCCCCCGTCGAAGGCTTCGAACTGACCCGCGCCAAGCTCCGCAGGCGCGGCGCCGTCACCGTCTACGGCATCGACAAGTTCCCGCGCATGGTGGACTACGTGGTACCCACCGGAGTCCGGATTGCCGACGCCGACAGGGTCCGCCTTGGCGCACACCTCGCCGCCGGCACCACCGTCATGCACGAGGGCTTCGTCAACTACAACGCCGGAACCCTGGGCACCTCCATGGTGGAGGGCCGCATTTCCGCCGGCGTGGTGGCCGGCGACGGCAGTGACGTGGGCGGCGGGGCATCCATCATGGGCACCCTGTCCGGAGGCGGCAAGGAGAAGATCACCATCGGTGAGCGCGTCCTCCTCGGTGCCAACTCCGGCGTCGGTATCAGCATCGGCGACGACTCCGTTGTCGAAGCCGGCCTCTACGTCACGGCAGGCACCCGCGTACGCATCCCGGGGCCCAAGGACGAGGTAGGCGAAGACACCACCAAGATCGTCAAGGCCGTCGAACTCTCCGGCGTGCCCAACCTGCTGTTCCGCCGCAACTCCACCACCGGGGCCGTCGAGGCCCTCCCCCGCGCCGGCCAGACCGTTGAGTTGAACGACGCCCTGCACGCCAACTGAATCCTTCGGTGGGACGCAGACGCGGCCTGCGCCGCCTGGCGGTGCTGTTGCTTGCCCTCGCGCTGGCAGCGGGCGGCATCTATACCGCGGTGTACTTCGTGCAGCGTTCCGAAACCCTCGTTTCGGAACGCTGCACCGCCTCAGCCGGCAACCGCAGCGGTGAACTGGCTCCGGACCAGGCGGCCAACGCCGCCCTCATCACCGCTGTGGCTGTGCGGCGGGGATTGCCCGCCCGGGCTGCCACCATCGCCCTTGCCACTGCCATGCAGGAGTCAAAGCTCCGCAACATCGGCCACGGTGACCAGGCCGGACCGGATTCGCGGGGACTCTTCCAGCAGCGGCCGTCCCAGGGCTGGGGAACCGAAGCACAAATCATGGACCCGTACTACGCCGTAAACGCTTTCTACGACGCACTGGTGAAGATTCCGGGGTACGAGGCACTGGACATCACGGAGGCCGCCCAGCGGGTGCAGCACTCCGCCCATCCCGAAGCCTACGCCCAGCACGAGGATATGGGGCGGGCGTTCGCCTCCGGTCTAACGGGCCAGACCAAGGAGGGGGTCCAGTGCACGCTGCGCTCGGCCACGGCCGCAGGGGACGTGGCCGCGGTAGCCGGCGAGCTGGAGCAGGCTTACGGCGGCGTGGATTCCCAGGCTGATGGCGACACCCTGGTGGTGGAAGCCGACGGAGCGATGGCGTGGTCTATCGCCCAGTGGGCAGTTGCCAATGCAAAGGATCTGTCCGTGACCCGCGTTGACGTTGCCGGGCGCGCCTGGCAACGTTCGGGCGGCAACGGCTGGCAGGATTCGACCACGGCGGACGGGCGGGTGCGCATCACGGTGCGGCAGAACGACGGCGGCAGTTGAGGCTGCCGGGTCAGACCAGGATTTCCAGCACGGGCTGGACATAGCTGCGGAACAGCTCAGGCTGGCTCATCAGTTCCTGGCTCATGATGATCTTGTCCGGTTCAAGGTACCAGGCCCGCTGCTCGTCCAGCGGCAGTTCGATGATGGTCAGGCGGAAGTCCCTCGAATCCCGGCCGATTTCCATCAGCCTGTCATCCACCATGTCCGCAAGAAGCTGGTCCGTTCCGCTGGCGCCCCGTTCCCCCTCCAGCTCCGCATACTCGCTCCTGCGTTCCCTGGCCCAGGTGAGAGCAGAGCCGAAGTGCGCCTGCAGGACCCGCTGCAGGGCGGGGGAATTGCCGAACGCCTCAAAATCCGGCGGGGAGAGTTCGGGCGCCGTCTGCGGGTACGCCTTGAGCAGTTGCTCCCACCACGCCTCCCACTCGGTCTTCAGGGCGTTGAGCCCACCGACCTCTGAGGTGAGGTGGGTATGGTCGGCGGACCTGACCTTGGGGGCCGCGTGGGACAGCATTGGACGGCCCACTCCGTTGAGGCCGGCCGCGTCCCGGACGTAGAGAGCAATCATCATCGGCCCGGACGTATCCGTGGTGATCTGCCATCCTGAACCGCTTGCGTGGTGCATTCAAAGTCCTTCCGTGGCCGACTTCTGCCGGGCGTTGTGCTGCAGTCCGGCGTACCGGCTTTCAGTCTATTCCCGCAGGCCATCCGCGGTAGTGCCGGACATGCTCCAGGTACGGCTCAACGTGCCAGCCCGTCCAGGTGCCGCTCAAGGACATCGCCGCACATCTGCGCAGTCATCCAGCCCGGCTGCAGCAAGGCGTGCATGCATAGGCCGTCCAGCGTGGCCAGCAACCGCTCCGCCTCTACCACCAGGTTCTCCTGCGGTTCATCCGGCAGCAGCGAGGCAACCACACGCCCGATGACGGCAGCGACCTCCCGGTGGCTGCGGTCCGCAACGGCTGCAAGGAATGGCCTGATCCGCGCCGCGTTCTTGAAGGCCATCCACGCGCATGCCTCCACCGCACTTTCCTGGTCCAGGGGCAACAACCCGCCCAGCAGGGTTAAAACGGCCTGGCGGTGTTCCGGGCTGCCGTGGACGGCGCCGTCCACGGCGGGCAGCAGGCCCTGAAGCCTGCCGACGACGCGGTCTACGACTGCTCCAAATGAGAAGGCCAGGAGCTCATCGCTTCCTGCGAAGTAGTGCCGAACGGAACCGACCGCCAGGCCGGCTTCGTCGGCCACTTCGCGCAGCGAAGCGCGTTCAAGCCCGTCAACGGCGATGATGCGGAGAACCGCCTGGACCACATCCTGCCGCCGGGCACCTGCATCTACAATTTTGGGCACCATCCTTAGTAGCACACTTGTGCTTCTTTTTGCGTGTCACATCGCGCCCACCATCCGGCAAGCAGGGGCGGCCGGCACCTGCCGTGGGATAGCGTTGAGGCATGAAAATCTTGGTTACAGGTGGCACCGGCTACATCGGTTCCCACACTGTTCTTTCCCTGCAGGAAGCCGGCCACGACGTCGTTGTCATCGACAACCTCGTCAATTCGAGCGAAGAGTCGCTGCGGCGGGTTGCCGAGCTCAGCGGCAAGGCCGCCGAGTTCCACCACGTCGACCTTGTGGACGAGGCCGCCGTCGAAAAGGTCTTTGCCGGCAGCGCCATCGACGCCGTGATCCATTTCGCCGGCCTGAAGGCCGTCGGTGAGTCGGTTCGGGAGCCGCTGCACTACTACTACAACAACCTTGTAGGCACCCTGAACCTGATCCGCGTCATGGACCGGCACGACGTCCGGTCCATCGTGTTCAGCTCGTCAGCCACCGTCTACGGGGAGCACAACCCCATCCCGTACGTGGAAAAGATGGAGATCGGCGCCAACAACCCGTACGGGCGAACCAAGGAACAGATCGAGGACATCCTCTCGGACCTCGGCGCGGCGGATTCCCGCTGGCACATAGCACTCCTGCGCTACTTCAATCCGGTGGGCGCGCACCCGTCGGGCCGGATCGGCGAAGACCCCCAGGGCATTCCCAACAACCTGGTTCCGTTCATCGCCCAGGTGGCCGTGGGCCGCCGCGAGAAGCTGATGGTCTTCGGCGGCGACTACGACACCCCGGACGGCACCTGCCTGCGCGACTACATCCACGTCGTCGACCTGGCGGAAGGTCACGTGGCCGCACTGAACCACATCGCCGCACGCACCGGCGTCTTCCGCTGGAACCTGGGCTCCGGCAAGGGTTCCTCCGTCCTGGAGGTCCTGCGCTCCTTCGAAAAGGCCGTCGGCCAGCCCATCCCCTATGAGATCACCGGCCGCCGCGCGGGAGACCTTCCGGCTTTCTGGGCGGACGCCACGTCCGCGCTGGCGGATTTGAGCTGGTCCACCACCAAGACCGTGGACCAGATGTGCGAGGACCACTGGCGCTGGCAGAAGAACAACCCGCAGGGCTACGCCTCCTAGCCCCATCGAGTGCTCCGTACTTGTCGTTTTGGAGACCGAGAACGACAAGGGGCCCACGCCGGCGAGGGCCCGGCCCGAGCTTGCGAGGGCAGGGAGCCGGTGGGGAGCAATCGATTAACGCAAAAGCGGCCGCTCACCTGAGGTGGGCGGCCGCCGTCGTCATTCAGCCGGTGGGGATTCAGCGTGCCGGGTAGTCCCGCTCCGGCTCGCCGATGTACAGCTGGCGCGGGCGGCCGATCTTGGTGTTGGGGTCGCTGATCATTTCACGCCACTGCGCGATCCATCCCGGCAGGCGGCCAATGGCGAACAGGACGGTGAACATCTTTTCCGGGAAGCCCATCGCCTTGTAGATCAGGCCGGTGTAGAAGTCCACATTCGGGTAGAGCTTGCGTTGGATGAAGTAGTCATCGCTGAGCGCCTTCTCCTCCAGCCGCATGGCGATGTCCAGCAGCTCGTCGTTGCCGCCGAGCTTGCTGAGGATCTCGTGGGCCGTGGCCTTGACGATCTTGGCGCGCGGATCGTAGTTCTTGTAGACCCGGTGCCCGAAGCCCATGAGGCGGACGCCGTCTTCCTTGTTCTTGACCTTCTCCATGTAGTCCTCGGGCTTGAGGCCCTCGGCCTGGATCTGGCGGAGCATCTTCAGGACGGCTTCATTGGCGCCGCCGTGGGCGGGGCCGAAGAGTGCGTTGATGCCTGCGGAAACGGAGGCGAAGAGGTTGGCGTTGGAGGAGCCCACCAGGCGCACCGTGGAGGTGGAGCAGTTCTGCTCGTGGTCCGCGTGCAGGATGAGGAGCAGGTCCAGTGCCTTGACGATCACCGGGTCCAGCTCGTACTGCTCGGCCGGCAGGCCGAAGCTGAGGCGCAGGAAGTTCTCCACCAGGTTCATGGAGTTGTCCGGGTACAGCATGGGCTGGCCGATGGACTTCTTGTGCGCGTAAGCGGCGATGACCGGCAGCTTGGCCATCAGGCGGATGGTGGAAACCTCCACCTGTTCGGCGTTGAACGGGTCCAGCGAGTCCTGGTAGAACGTGGACAGGGCGGATACTGCGGAGGACAGCACCGGCATCGGGTGCGCGTCGCGGGGGAAGCCGCCGAAGAAGCCCTTGAGCTCCTCGTGCAGCAGGGTGTGGCGCCGGATCTTCTGGTCGAACTCGTCCAGCTCGGTGGGCGTCGGCAGGTTGCCGTAGATCAGCAGGTAGGACACCTCAAGGAAGCTGGAGTGCTGCGCCAGCTGCTCGATGGGGTATCCGCGGTAGCGCAGGATGCCCGCATCGCCATCGATGTAGGTGATTGCCGAGGTGGTTGCTGCGGTGTTCATGAAGCCGGGGTCAAAAGTCACGGCGCCGGTCTGCTTCAGCAGCTTGGAGACGTCGTAACCCTCGTTCCCTTCAACAACCTGGATGCGCGGGAGCTTCAGCTCGCCACCTGCATGGAGCAGGGTCGCAGCATTGTTGGTCTCAGTCATGGAGTCCCCTTCATGAGGCGTCTGGGCCTCTGTCGAAAGCTTGATCCAACATCAGGTGAGCCGCGCACTGATCCTGAGAAGACAGGTTCCAACACCCGGGCTGCCTTCTTGTAGAAAGCCACCATTGATAGTCACTTAAAAACTACCGCTCCTTGGCGGGTGTCACTAATCCGTGGCCTGCCGATACGGCCTAAAATGCCCCGGATGTGGGACGAGTCACACGAATATTACGTGCCCTTAGGAGCCCGCTCCTGCCAGCCTGGCCACCGCTGCGTCAATGCGCTCGTCGGAGCCGGTCAGGGCAACCCTGACAAAGCCGTTGCCGGCATCACCATAGAAGACGCCCGGGCCCACCACGATGCCCAGGTCCGCGAGCCGGGCCACCGTGTCCCAGGTGTCCTCGCCCGCGGTGGACCAGAGGTACAGTCCAGCGTCGGATTCCTTGATCTGCAGGCCAAAGTCCAGCAGCGCAGGCACCAGCCGTTCACGCCGGCCGCGGTAGAGGTCCTTCTGGGCCTCAACATGCGCGTCGTCGCCCAGCGCCACCCGCATGGCCTCCTGGACCGGGTACGGGACGATCATGCCCGCGTGCTTGCGGCTGTTGACCAGGTTGGGCATCAGACCGGGATCGCCGGCCACGAATGCCGCCCGGTAGCCGGCCAGGTTTGACTGCTTGCTCAGCGAGTAGACGGCGAGCAGGCCTTGGTGCGAGCCGCCGGCCACGCGGGGATCAAGGATGCTGGGTACCCGCCGGCCGCCGCGCTGGACGTCCCAGTCCCCCCAGCCAAGCTCTGCATAGCATTCATCGGAGGCCACCACGGCACCCAGTTCACGGGCCTGGACCACCAGCGCTTTCAGGGACTCCGCGTCCCGCACGCTGCCGGTGGGGTTGCCGGGCGAATTGACCCAGATGAGGCGCACGCGGGCGCGGGTGGCGTCGTCGAGCTCGTCCAGGTTGTCCGTGGCCACCGAGGTGACTCCGGCAAGTGTTGCTCCGATGTCGTACGTGGGGTACGCCACCTTGGGGCGTACGACGACGTCGCCGGGCTTGAGGCCCAGCAGCAGCGGAAGCCACGCAACGAGTTCCTTGGAACCCACCGTGGGCATGATATTGCGGGGATCCAGGCCGGACACTCCGCGCCGCCGTTCGAACCAGCCGGCGATGGCCTCCCGAAGCGCCGGCGTGCCATGCACAGTGGGATAGCCCGGGGCGTCGGCGGCGGCCTTCAGGGCGTCCTGGACCAGTTGCGGTGTGGGGTCGACGGGGGTTCCGATGGAAAGGTTGACCGCTCCCCCGGGATGCTCCGAGGCTTTGGCCACGTACGGCGCCATGGCCTCCCAGGGGTAATCGGGCAGGGCCAGGCCAAACGAATTCACTGCTGCTGTCACGGCTTTCGTCCGGGTCAGTGGTCTTGGTTCTGCGGCGGCAGCGCGGCGATCATGGGGTGGTCCTTGCCCGTGTTGCCGATCTTGGCTGCGCCGCCCGGGGATCCAAGGTCATCGAAGAACTCGACGTTCGCCTTGTAGTAGTCAGCCCACTCATCCGGGGTGTCATCCTCGTAGTAAATGGCCTCCACCGGGCAGACGGGTTCGCAGGCGCCGCAGTCGACGCACTCGTCCGGATGGATGTACAGCGAACGCTCGCCCTCATAGATGCAGTCCACGGGGCATTCTTCGATGCATGCCTTGTCCTTAACATCCACACACGGCTGCGCGATTACGTACGTCACGTCCCTGGCCTCTCCACGTTGGGTTCCGGCGACCCGCCGGCACTTGCATCCGGCAGCACGGCCGGACTCTTGACATCTGAGCCTATTATCTCCCAGCCCGTTCCCGCGAACCTAGCCGGCGCCCTAGTATGAACTGGTGAGTCTGCCTGATGCCGCGCCTGCCCGGTTCCTTTCCGCCGCGGCGCCCGGTACGCGTGTCGTGGTTCGCTACCGGATAGAAGGGGGCCTGACCGACGCCCTGGGCCACCTGCTGGCGTGCGACGCCGGGTCCTGCACCATCCGCACCCGCCGGGCCGACGTCGTCATTCCGCTCGGGCGTGTCGTGGCGGCAAAGGAAGTTCCACCGGCTCCCCCGCGGCGCACCGCGCGCTGAGGGCCCCGCTCGGCGCGCCGCGACTGCCCTGGCGCAATGACCCCCGGCTTCACCGCGCCGCCCCGTACAAAGCAAGCGTCCTAAGCACTATGCCAACGAACTCCGCAGGTTCATGGACCAGCATCTCGAACGTCACCCGGAGAGTTGGTACACCCCTCATGACGGTGACGTTCCAACGCCGCCTGTCTTCCCGATAGGCTTCCCGGCTGCTGTGGTGGGCATAGCCGTCAGCCTCAATGCCCAGCAGGCCGTCGACAAGAAGATCCAGATGGCCCATTCCAGGAATGTTAACCTGCAGCTCCACCGTAAGCCCCGCTTCCTCCAAGAGATACCGGGCGATGGTTTCGATTATGGAACCGGATTGGGGCCGAATTCTGCCGATCAGGTTCAGCATGGCTTTCTCACGGGCCGCCGGAAAGCGTGCCCGCAACGCCGCGAGCTGGACTTGGCCCTTTTTGACGGCGGACTCCGCGATAGTCAGCCCTTCAAGAGGGGGCAGACAGCGGAGGGACTGACAGACGATGTCCACAGGAGTCAGTGGAAGGTCGCTTCGATGTACCACACAGCCGGGGATCTGCCTGCCATGGCGGGCGGCGAGATGCGGCTTCTCCGGAGCTTTGACCACCCACAGTCCGGAGGCCAGAGCGGCCGTGACGCAACCGGGCGCCGCGTGATAGCGGGCCGCATGGATGAGCACGGGGTCCGCATGCGGCAGGGCAAACACGCCGCGGGCAACCCTTTGGACGGACCCGTCCGACAGTCCGGATTCCAGCCTTCGGCGCGAGACACCGGCCAATAACAGTGTGCGGGTGCCAGCAACGCCACCCAGGGCCACCAGTGCTTCAGAAACAGTTCGCATGTCTGAATCCTTCCCGTTGCGGGAGGCATTCGCAGGTGTTCGAAACGGCTATGTGTAGAACGGCGCCGGACACCGGAGCGGCTCCTCAGCGCGCACGCGCCGCCCCTGCGCAACGAGGCGAAAGGTGGCTGCACAGCCGTGAACTTAAAGCAGAATGCCACCGGCTTAAACCGGTGGCATTCTGTGCGTTCAGGGCGTTGTTATACCTTGGCTCGGGCGCGGTTGGCCTTGGCGCGCTCGTTGGTGTCCAGGATGACCTTGCGGATGCGGATGGATTCCGGGGTGACCTCGACGCACTCGTCTTCACGGGCGAATTCGAGGGACTCTTCGAGGGTCAGGTCGCGCGGGGGCGTCAGGTTCTCGAAGGTGTCCGAAGAAGCGGCACGCATGTTGGTGAGCTTCTTTTCCTTGGTGATATTGACGTCCATGTCGTCGGCGCGGGAGTTCTCGCCGACGATCATGCCCTCGTACACCTCGGAGGTGGGCTTGACGAAGAAGGAGCCGCGCTCCTGCAGGTTGATCATGGCGAACGGCGTCACAACACCGGCGCGGTCGGCGATCATGGAACCGTTGGTGCGGTACTCGATCGGGCCGGCCCACGGCTCGTAGCCCTCGGAGATGGAGGCGGCGATGCCGGCCCCACGGGTGTCCGTAAGGAACTTGGTACGGAAACCGATCAGGCCGCGGGCCGGAACGATGAACTCCATGCGGCACCAGCCGGTGCCGTGGTTCGCCATGTTGGTCATGCGGCCCTTGCGGGCTGCCATGAGCTGGGTGACGGCGCCGAGGTATTCTTCGGGGACGTCGATGGTCATGTGCTCCATCGGCTCGTGGATCTTGCCGTCGATGGTCTTAGTGACAACCTGCGGCTTGCCGACGGTCAGCTCGAAGCCTTCGCGACGCATCTGCTCGACCAGGATGGCCAGCGCGAGCTCGCCGCGGCCCTGGACTTCCCAGGCGTCGGGACGCTCGGTGGGGAGCACCTTGATGGAGACGTTACCGATCAGTTCCTTGTCAAGGCGGTCCTTGACCTGGCGGGCGGTGACCTTGGCGCCCTTGACCTTGCCGGCCAGCGGCGAGGTGTTGATACCGATGGTCATGGAGATCGCGGGATCGTCCACGGTGATCAGCGGCAGCGGCTGCGGGTTCTCGGCATCGGTCAGGGTCTCACCGATGGTGATTTCCTCGATGCCGGCGACGGCGACGATCTCGCCCGGTCCGGCGGATTCTGCCGGAACGCGGTCCAGCGCCTTGGTGGCCAGGAGTTCGGTGATCTTGACGTTCTTGAGTTCACCGTTGGCGCGCGCCCAGGCAACTGTCTGGCCCTTGCGCAGGGTGCCGTTGTAGATGCGCAGCAGCGCCAGGCGGCCCAGGAACGGGGACGCGTCCAGGTTGGTGACGTGAGCCTGCAGGACACCTTCGGGGTTGTAGGTGGGAGCGGGGATGTGCTCGATGATGGTCTTGAACAGCGGCTCGAGGTCCTCGTTGTCCGGGGCGGCACCGTTGGCGGGCTGCTCCAGGGATGCGCGGCCAACCTTGGCGGCGGCGTAGACAACGGGAACTTCCAGGACCTTGTCCAGGTCCAGGTCCGGAACCTCGTCGGCAAGGTCGGAGGCCAGGCCCAGGAGCAGGTCCATGGACTCGTGGACCACTTCGTCGATGCGGGCATCGGGACGGTCGGTCTTGTTGACCAGCAGGATCACGGGAAGGTGGGCGGCAAGGGCCTTGCGCAGCACGAAGCGGGTCTGGGGCAGCGGGCCCTCCGAGGCGTCAACGAGAAGGACGACGCCGTCCACCATGGACAGGCCGCGTTCCACCTCGCCGCCAAAGTCGGCGTGGCCGGGGGTGTCGATGACGTTGATGGTGATGGTCTCGCCGTTGGAGGACGGACCGTTGTAGGCCACCGTGGTGTTCTTGGCCAGGATGGTGATGCCCTTTTCACGCTCCAGGTCACCGGAGTCCATGACGCGGTCTTCGAGGTGGTTGTGCTCGGCAAAGGAGTTGGTCTGCTTGAGCATGGCGTCGACCAGGGTGGTCTTGCCGTGGTCAACGTGGGCCACAATCGCGACGTTGCGCAGGTCACTGCGCGATGCAGTGGCTACCGCGGTGTTGGTGGTGGTTTCAGACATGCGTAATGGCTCGATTCAGTGGAGTCAGCTGTTGTATCGCGACATTTCCAACTGGAACGCACGACGGACAAGGCCCTTGGCACGGGGCACCTGCATCTATTCTAGCCGGTGAGCCATTTATTGGCCTAAAATCCGCCGGGACCCGGGGCTCCCCAGGTTGCGCCCCGAAAGGGCAGTCGGAAGAGGGTGTGACGAAATTCACTGGCACTTCCGCCGGCGTGGCATGATTGCTGTGACGCAGCGCCCACCTTCAGAGCAAGTCGGAGACAACGATGCCCCGTGCCACGGCCATCGCGCCCAGCGGCGCCGCCCGGGCCGCCACCATCATGGCGTCCGGCCTCCTTGCAGCGTCCGCGGTCCTGGGGCTCGCCGGGTGCGGTTCGCCCGCCGGCAATGGCGTCAACTCAATCTCCCGGGCGGCGGCGTCCGGTGGACAAGCGCCGGCTGCCGCTGCCATGAAGGCCAACGTGGCAGCCACGTCCCGGCTGTTGAATGCCGGGAACGGGAGGCTTGAGGCGGTACTACCGGACATCAGCCGGACTGTCCTGCTGATTGGGGATTCCCAATCGGAGCCCCTGGACGGCTGGCCGCGACTGGGCCTGGCCGCAGCCGGGTACGACGTATATTTTTGCGGGCGGGGAGGCACGGGGTACGTCGCGGCAAACGGTGCCACCGGGAACTACGCTGACGCCCTGGAGCGCGGGGACTGGCTGCTCCCCTCAGGCACTCCGGCCCTGATCGTCATCGAAGGGGGCGGCAATGACGCCGCCACCAGCGCAAGCAACACCCAAATTGTCCGCAACGCCGGGCGGCTGATCGCCGATCTCAAAACCCGCTACCCCGGCACCCGGATGGCAATGATCGGAACCCTGGCACGGGGAGCAAACGACGGCGGCGGGCGGCGGAGCGAGGTGGACGCTTTGCTGGGCTCCGTGGCTGCTGCCCATGGCATGCCTTTTGTTTCCACCGGCGACTGGCTTACCCGGTACGGGCTGGCCAAGGACCTGGCTGACTCCGTCCACATGAACGCCCAAGGCCGCGTGGCCCTGGGCGTGATCCTTGAGCGCCGGCTCCGCGAGCTGGGGCTGGACCGGAAGTCGGCCGCGGACCAGGGTTCCCTGGCGGCGGCCCCTGCCGGCATCAGCCGGCTGCAGGACTGAAGGTTAAGCAAGTGGAGCCGGGACCCAAGGTCCCGGCTCCACTTGCTTGGAGGGCTACGGCCTATGCCACTTCAGGCGGCAGCATCAGCTTCGCACCGGGGATGGCGTTGAGCAGCGCCTTCGTGTAGTCCTGCTGCGGCGCCTCGAAGACATCGTCCGTAGACCCGGTTTCAACCAGCCGTCCCTTTTCCATCACGCACACATGGTCGGCAATCTGCCGCACCACGGCAAGGTCGTGGGTGATGAACAGGTAGGTCAGCCCAAGGTTGGCCTGCAGGTCTGCGAGCAGGTTCAGCACCTGCGCCTGCACCAGGACATCGAGCGCGGACACGGCCTCGTCACAGATGATGACCTCGGGATCCAGCGCCAGGGCACGCGCAATGGCAACACGCTGCCGTTGGCCACCGGAGAGTTCGTTCGGGTACCGCTGCATGGCGGACTGCGGCAATGACACCTGGTCCAGCAGAGTCCGGACTTTCTTTTCCCGGCTGGCCTGGTCCCCGATCTTGTGGACGCGGAGCGGTTCTTCGATCGTGCGGTAGATGTTGTACATCGGATCGAGGGAGCCGTACGGGTCCTGGAAGATCGGCTGGACCCGCCTGCGGAACTTGAACAGTTCAGCCGGTTTCAGCACGGAAGTGTCGACGCCGTCGAACAGGATCCTGCCATCTGTCGGCTTCTCAAGCTGGAGCACCATCTTGGCCACCGTGGACTTGCCGGACCCCGACTCCCCCACGATCGCCGTCGTGGTTCCTCGCCGAACGTCGAAGCTCACGCCGTCAACGGCCGCGAAATCCGCCGCCTTGCCCAGCCCCTGGCGGAGCTTGTACACCTTCCGCAGGTCCTGGATCTGGAGGAAGGTATCGGACTTCGCTGTTTCCGCGGCCGGCGCCAGCAGGTCCGTCGTCTCCACGCCCTGTTCCTTGGCCACCTGGATGCGGCGGCTGGCCAGGGACGGTGCGGACTCCACGAGCCGTTTGGTGTACGGGTGCTGCGGGTTGCGGAGCAGCTCCAGCGACGGTCCCGCTTCAACGACGCGGCCCTGGTACATGACCACCACCTTGTCCGCACGCTCGGCCGCCAGGCCGAGGTCGTGGGTGATCAACAGGACCGAGGTGCCCAGTTCGTTGGTCATGGTTTCCAGGTGGTCCAGGATCTGCCGCTGGACCGTGACGTCAAGGGCCGACGTTGGCTCATCCGCAATCAGCAGGCGCGGCTGGCAGGACAGGCCAATGGCGATCAGGGCACGCTGGCGCATGCCGCCCGAGAACTCGTGCGGGTACTGGTTGGCCCGGCGCTTGGCGTCCGGCAGTCCTGCCTGGGCGAGCACCTTGGCGATGTCGTCCGGCCCGCTGGGCCGGCCGTTCGCACGCAGCGTTTCCCGGACCTGGTAGCCGATCTTCCAGACCGGGTTCAGGTTGGACATGGGGTCCTGCGGGACCATGCCGATGGTGTTGCCGCGCAGTTCGATCATGCGCTGCTCACTGGCGTGGGCAATGTCCTCGCCGTCGAGCAGGATCTGGCCGCCGGATACCTTGCCGTTGTTGGGCAGGAGGCCGATGGCCGCCAACGCTGTGGTGGACTTGCCGGACCCGGACTCCCCCACGATGGCTACTGTTTCGCCGGGCATGATGGTCAGATGGGCGTCCCGGACGGCCTTGACCTCACCGCTACCTGTCTTGAAGGTGATGGCGAGGTCCCGGATTTCGAGCAGCGGCCTGACCCCGGTGGTGCCGGCCTCATCAATGCGGACGTCTGGAGTTGTCATCTCTTTATCTCTCATCGCTGACGGCTCTTCGGGTCGAGGGCGTCGCGCACGGCGTCACCCAGCATGATGAAGCTCAACACGGTGATGGACAGCGCCGCGGCCGGGTAGAGCATGATTTCCGGCCGGGTCCTGATCGATGCCTGCGCACCGGCGATGTCGTTGCCCCAGGACATGATGCTCTGAGGCAGGCCGATACCCAGGAAGGACAGGGTGGCTTCTGCCACGATGAACACGCCCAGTTCCAGGGTGGCCAGGACGATGATCGGTGCCAGGGCGTTCGGCAGGACGTGGCGGATCAGTGCTCCGAACTTTGAAACACCCAACGCGCGTGCGGCGGTGACGAAGTCCGCGTTGCGTACCTCAATCACTGCGCCGCGGGTAATTCGGGCCATCTGCGGCCACGCCAGGAGTGAGATGACGAACACTACGGTCCACACGCTCTTGTTCTCGCGGAACAAGGGAAGCTGCGTGATGACCAGCGCACCCAGCACCAGCGGCAGGGCGAAGAAGATGTCGCCCAGGCGTGCGAGCACGGCGTCGATCCAGCCACCGTAGTAGCCGGCGAGGGCGCCGAGGGTCACGCCAATGACCAGGACGCAGAGGACCGAGAGCAGGCCTACGGAGAGCGAGGCCTGCGTGCCGTGGATGACCCTGGAGTAGACGTCGCAGCCCTGGAAGGTGAAACCGAACGGGTGCCCGGAGGTGGGGCCGCCTTCGGAGTTGGCAAGTTCGCAGCCCTCGTTGGGGGGCGTGGACGTGAACAGGCCGGGGAACAGCGCAATCACGACCAGGGCAAGGATCAACAGTGCCGAGATGATGAACAGCGGACGACGGCGGAGCTTGCGCCACGCGTCTGCCCACAGGCTGAGCGGGGCCTGGTCAGTCTTGACGGCGTCCGTTGCCTGCAGTGGCGTCTCTTCAATGGGGGCCACAAAATGGCTGTTATTACTGGTCATAGCGGATCCTCGGGTCAAGCCAGGCGTACAGGAGATCGACAAGCAGGTTGGCCACCACGAACACCAGCACCAGCACGCTCACGATGGAGACGATGGTGGGGCCTTCACTGCGGAGGACTGCCTGGTAGAGCTTGTTGCCTACGCCGGGAACGTTGAAGATGCCCTCAGTAACGATGGCACCACCCATCAGGCCGCCAAGGTTCGCGCCCAGGTAGGTAACCACCGGGATCAGCGAGTTGCGCAGGATGTGCGCCAGAACCACCCTGGGGCCGCGAGAGCCCCTTGGCGGTGGCCGTCCGCACGTAATCGGCGTTCATGTTTTCGCTCACGGACGCACGCGTCAGGCGGAGAACATAGGCAAAGGAGACAAGCCCCAGGACCACTGCCGGCAGCAGGAGGGTGCCCCAGTCGGCATTGGCGCCCACAGTGGGTTTTGCCCAGCCCAACTGCACGCCAAAGACGAGCTGGAAAACGAAGCCCAGCACGAAGGTGGGAACTGCGATGACCACCAGCGAGGCCACCAGGACGGTGGAGTCGAACCAGCCGCCGCGGCGAAGGCCCGCGAAGACGCCGAATGCGACGCCAAAGACTGCCTGGATGGCCAGCGCCTCGACGGCCAGCATGGCCGTCACCGGGAAGACCCGGGCGAGGCTTGCTGCGATGGGCTGGCCGGTGAAGTCGTTGCCCAGGTTGAAGGTGAAGAGGTTCTTAAGGAACAAGCCGTACTGGACCCAGAAGGGCTGGTCCAGGTGGTACTGGCTGCGCAGGGTGTCAATGACTGCCTGCGGGGGCTGCCGGTCGCCGAACAGCGCGGCGATGGGATCGCCGGGCAGTGCGAAGACCATGTAGTACACCAAGAGGGTAGTGCCGATGAAGACAGGGATCACCTGCAGGAGTCGGCGCAAGATAAACCGGATCACAGGATCACCTGCCTTCCGGTAAAGGGAAAAACGCGTTCATGAATGCCTTCCTGCCGCTTGCAAGCCAATGGGGGCCCGGACGTAACCGGAACCCCCATCAGCCTTCGGCAAGTTAGATCTGGGCCTACTTGGCGGTGATGCCGTAGTAGAGGATTTCACCGTTCCAGCCGGTCTCGGCCTTCACGATGTTGTTGCTCCACACGATCGGCCGTGCCTGGTCCCAGAGCGGCAGGCCGGGCAGGTCCTGGAACAGGATTTCCTGAGCCTGGTTGAACTTGGCGTTGGCCTCGTCGGTGCTCTTGGCGGCAAGGCCCTCCTTGAGGAGCTTGTCGAACTCGGGGTTCGAGTACTTCTCGTAGTTGGAGGAAGCGCCCGTGGCCCAGACCGGTCCCAGGAAGTTGTAGAGCGACGGGTAGTCACCCTGCCAGCCTGCACGGGTCAGGCCCGGCAGTTGCTGGGACTTGCGCAGGTTGAGGACTTCGGCGAACTTGGCGAACGGCTGGATTTCAGCCTGGATGCCGAGGTTGTTCTTGAAGCCGTTGGCAACAGCGTCGATCCATTCCTTGTTGCCACCGTCGGTGTTGGAGGCAATCTGGAGCGGCTTGGAGGCGTCGTAAGGCTGGATCTTATCGGCCTGGGCCCACAGGTCCTTGGCCTTCGCGGGATCGAAGTTCAGGACTTCGCTGCCCTTGATGCCTTCCTTGAAGCCGTCGATGACCGGCGGCGCAAAGGCCTTGGCCGGGGTGCGGGTGCCGTTGAAGACCACCTTGGCGATTTCCTCGCGGTTGATGGCGTAGGACAGAGCCTGGCGGCGCAGCTTGCCGGCTTCACCCTGGAAGTTGGGGTTGTAGCCCGGGATGTTCAGGGTGGAATCGGTGGCAACAGCCTTGGTGGCGTTGCGGTCCGGGAAGTCGTTGACGTACGTCTTCAGGGCGTTGGACGGCAGGACGTCAGTGATGTCCAGGTTGTCCGACTGCAGGTCCGTGTATGCGGGGCCCGGATCGGTGTAGAACTTGAAGGTCACGCCGCCGTTCTTGGCCTCGCGGGTGCCCTTGTAGTCGGCATTCTTCACCAGGGTGATGGACTGGTCATGGACCCAGGAACCCTGCTTTTCGAACTTGTAGGGACCATTGCCCACCGGGTTTTCACCGTAGGTCTTGGGGTCTGCCAGAGCGGCGGAAGGAAGCGGGTAGAAGGCGGAGTAGCCAAGGCGAAGGGACCAGTCGGCCTCGGGCTGGGCGAGCTTGACCGTGATGGTGGAATCATCGGTTGCCTGCAGTCCGGACATGGTGTCGGCCTTGGGGGCCGGGGTGGTGGTGGTCTTTCCGTCAGCACCCTTGACCGAGTTAACGGCCGAGACGTCGTCGTAGCCGGCGATGGACTCGAAGAAAAAGCCGTTGTTCTGCAGGTTCTTGGAGTTCGCGGCGAAGTTCCAGGAGTCAACGAAGGTCTTGGCCGTGATGGCTTCCCCGTTGGTGAACTTGGCGCCCTGCTTGACCTTGATGGTCCAGTTCTGGGCGTCGGACGACTCGATGGAATCAGCCAGTGCGTTCACTGCCTTGCCGTTGGCGTCGTAGCTGCGAAGGCCTTCGAAAAGCAGGTTTACGACGCGGCCGCCGTAGACCTCATTGGTGTTCGCCGGCAGCAACGGGTTTTGTGGCTCATTGCTGTAAGCGGTGATGACCTTGTTCGGATCGCCGGCAGCATTGCTGGACCCGCCAGTGCTGCCACCGCCGCCGCACCCGGTCAGGGCAAGCGCGGCGATTGCCACGATGCCCAGTGCTTTGGAAGTGCGCGTGAAACGCATTCCGCCTCCTATGAGTTGTGGGAGAGAAATATTGGGGAAATCTTGTGCTTCCCCGCAGGTTGGACACAGCTGACCGCTGTGACGAAACCTACATATACGGGTTAGCCTAACCGCACGAAGTCCGAATACTGGTACTCCGTTGCCAAACCGTGACCGGAGCAGTCCAATACCCCGCGACGTGGTGGGCAGTTACGCACGTCACATGCTACTCGTCGGTACGCTGGACGGCGAATCGGCCGCGTGAGCGTTCACGTCCCGGCGCGCCTGAGCGCGGCAACCTGCCCTTCAGGCCTGGGCCAAACGCCAGTCCCAGACGTTCCACCAGACGCCCACCGGGCCCGGGCTGGTTTTCACGCCGGCCACACGGGAGTTGAACGCGGTGGTGCCCAGTGTTTGGTAAAGCGGCAGGCCGTAAGCGTCCTCCCAGATGCGCCTGTCAATCTCGGCGAGCAGCTCATCCTGTTTGCCGAGGTCCGTGGTCACGGCCAGTTGCGCCATCACTTTGTCCGCATCGGCGTCGGAATAGCCCGTGAAGTTGCTGCCGCCCCCGGTGCGGAAGATCTGCGGCACCCGGCTTACTCCCGCTTCCGTGCCGATCCACCCGGACAACGCCGCGTCATAGCCGCCCCGGCTGAGCGAAGCCGCCCAGTCGGCGCTTGCCTGGCCGCCGTCTTCCACCCGGAAGCCCGCACGTTCCGCCGAGTCCCGGATCAGGGCGAAGGCCCTGGCACGGTTGGGGTTGTCCCGGTTGTACAGGATCCGCACGGTGGGCGTGGCCCCCTTGAGGAGACTTCTGGCGGCATCGATGTCCACCTCGGCGTAATCCGAGGAACCGTTCTTCTTCACGGTGTCGGCGTACTTGGGCTGATCAGGCAGGAAGACTTGCGAGTCCAGGGGCTTGTTGTCCGGCGACTGCCCGCCCAGCACGGCATCCACGATTTCCTGCCGGGGAACCGTTTTGAGGAAGGCCTCGCGAACGTCCTTGTCCTTGAACGGCCCGGTGAAGTTCAGGTCCAGGTGGTCATAGCCGGCCTGCTTGTAGCGCTGCACGGTGATGCCCTGGCCGGACAGGCCCGTGAGCAGTGCGTCAGTGGCCGCCGACGGCTGGGGCGAGATGATGTCCGCCTGCCCGTTGCGCAGGGCATCGACGGCGGCGGGTACGGCCCCGGTGAATCTGACGTTGATCTCGTCCAGCCAGGGTTCCTGGCCCCACGTGTAATCCCGGTTCCGGACCAGTTTCATGGAGACTTCCGGCACGATGTCCCGGACGATGTACGGACCGTTGGAGAGGTACAGCGCCGGGTCGTCGGGAATCTTCTTCGTGTCGAAACCGGTGTTCCAGAAGTCGCTGATCTTTTTGAGTTCCGGGATGGTCACGGGCTTTTCCGGGTTGCCACGCGGAGTGTCCTTGAGGAGCTTGACCAGGTCCTCCTCGTCGGTGAGCCCGCTCTTGGCTGCAACCACGTGGGCCGGGAGCCCGACGTCGAACGCCACTTCCCAGTCGGCGTACGGCGCAGCGTACTCAATGGTGATGGATCTTCCGTCCGAGCCTATTTCCGGAAAGACGGTGCCTGCCAGGCCGGTGGCATTGGAGGCGGTTGCGAAGTACTTGGTGCCTTTGCCGGTGCCGGGGTCGACGTCGTCGAAGTAGCCGGACCCGGCTGCCCAGCTCAGCAGGAGGTCGGCTGAGCCCACCTGAGCCCCGTCGGACCACTTCACTCCCTCGTTCACGGTGTATTTCACCTTGAGGGGCTGGTCCGAGACTTTTTCGTAGTGCCCGAACTTGTCGTTCCGGACCACCTTGGAGCTGTCATCGAGGAAGAAGAAGCCGGAATGCGTGATGGCGCCAATCTTCGTGTTGATGTCGGTGTTGCCGTTTGCGCTAAACGGGTTGAAGGATGAGAAGGCGTTGACTTCCGCGACGGTCACGCTGCCGCCGCGCTTGGCCTCCCCCACCACCACCGACGGGGCGCCCCCGCCGGAGCATCCGGCCAGAACCAGGACAGCCGCCACGGCAGCAGTGAGCAGTTGCATCAGGCGCCTGACCGGCATGCCGTCTCCTTTGTGTTTTCCCTCTCCGGAGGGGAACGGGTCGCCACGAACACGCCCTGTAAAATCAGGATACGCGGTGCCGCTGCCCAGTCATCGAATCCTGTCCCCCTCCATATCAAACGGGGGCTTCCTGGTAGAACGGGGGCTTCCTGAGCAGTTGACCCCGGCCTCAGGCCAGGGTGTCCTGCTTGAGGCAGCCGGGAGATACCACCCTCGTCGTGCTCGGCGGATTGTTGACCAGCGCCGCCACGGGGCGGACAGGCCGTCGCTGCAAATCACCACCGCAGTTAGGACAAGCCCTGTTCGGGAAGCGCTCCACGCAGTCCGGGCACCAAGTGCATTCAAAGGTGCAGATGTAGGCAGCATCCGACGGCGCAATGTCGCGGTCGCAACATTCGCAGTTGGGGCGGATCTCAAGCATCCAACAACTCTAAGTCGACTTCCTGCACGCGAATGCCCGAACAGGCATCGAAGCGGAACTCCACCACGGACATCACTGCCCACGAGCCATCGACAGGGTGGTTAGGCTGGGTGGATGGCGACCGTTATTCTCGTGCGGCACGGCCGCACCACAGCCAATGCCACTGGACTGCTGGCCGGCCGGGCCGCCGGCGTCAGCCTGGACCAAATCGGGCGGGACCAAGCGGCCCTGACCGCGGACCGGCTGGCGTCGGTCCCGTTGGTCGGGGTGGTGTCGAGCCCGCTTGAGCGTTGTCAGCAGACCGCCCGACTCATCCTGGATCGCCAGGTTGGCGCGCCGTTCGCGCCGGTCGATCCCGATCTCACCGAGTGCGATTACGGCCAGTGGCAGGGCCGCCTGCTCAGTGATCTCGCCGCCGAGGATTTATGGCCGATTGTGCAATCCCAACCGTCCGCCGTCGTCTTTCCGGGCGGCGAATCCATGGCCGCGATGCAGGCCCGGTCAGTGGCCGCTATTCGACGCCACGACGCAGCATTCGAAGCCGAGTTCGGGCCAGGGGCCGTGTGGGTGGCGGTGAGTCACGGTGACATCATCAAGTCAATCCTCGCTGACGCGCTCGGCATGCACCTCGACCTGTTCCAGCGTATTAACGTAGGCCCGGCATCCGTCTCGATCGTGCGCTACGGTGCTGATCGGCCGAGCGTCTACGCGACCAACACCGATGCGGGTGATCTGTCCTGGCTGTCGAACGGGATCCACTCCGGCGATGCGCCGGTGGGCGGCGGTGCAGGGCAAACGGCGCCATGAACCTCATGTGCCTAGAATACTGACATGCCTACACGTGTTCACGAGTTTGACTGGCCTGATCGGGTGGTTGTTGGCACCGTTGGCGTTCCGGGGGCGCGTACGTTCTACCTGCAGGTGCGCGCAGGGACACAGGTGGTGAGTATCGCCATGGAGAAGCAGCAGTCGGCCCTGCTCGCGGAGAAGATCGACGAAATTCTCGACCAGCTCATCACCGTCGAGGGCAACCCCTTCAGCGTTCCCACGGGCACTCCCATCGAACTAGTGGACAACGACCAGCTCGAGGCCGTCCAGGAGCAGTTCCGCACCGGCGCCATGAGCTTAGGGTGGGACCCAACCACCGCCCAGGTGGTGATCGAGGCGCACCCCATCACCGATGCTGATGCTGATGGCGTCGACGAATCGCTCGATGAGGACGGGGCTGCCGAGTCCGAGATGCTTCTGGTGCGAATGCCGGTCGGCACCGCCCGTGCCTTCGCCAAGCGCACACGTGAGATCGTGGGCGCCGGGCGTCCGGCGTGCCCGCTCTGCGGTTACCCCATCGACGCCGACGGGCATACCTGCACCTTTCCCGAGGTCTGATGCCGGCGCCGGACCTGGCGACCGCCGAGCTGACGCTCACCGGCCGCATCACGACGGCCTCAAACGCCACCTTCCTAGGCAGCATCGACGGCACGACGGTCGTCTACAAGCCGATAGCCGGGGAGAAACCGCTGTGGGATTTTCCCAACGGCTTCCTTGCCCACCGCGAAGTTGCCGCGTACTTGGTCTCGGAGGTCCTCGGCTGGAACCTGGTGCCACGAACCTGGCTGCGCGATGGCCCGTTCGGGGAGGGAATGGTGCAGCTATGGCAAGAGCAAGACCCCGCCCAAAGCCCCGTGGACTTGGTCGCGACGGAGCAGGTGCCGGAGACGGGCTGGAAACACGTCCTCGAGGGTCGGGATGAGACGGGACGGATGGTCGCCCTCGTTCACGAAGACTCGCCGGCGCTCAGGCGCATGGCGGTGTTCGACGTCATCGTCAATAACGCCGACCGCAAAGGCGACCACATTCTGGCGATGGCACACGGACACCGGCACGGTGTGGACCATGGGCTCACTTTTCACAGTGACCACAAGCTGCGCACGGTGCTGTGGGGATGGGTGGGAGACGCCCTGACCGCCGAGGAAAGCGCCGGCATAGACCGTGTCAGCGAAGGACTGCACGGCGGACTGGGCACTGACCTGGCGGACTTGCTCAGCGCAGAAGAAATCGCGTCGCTCGCCGCACGCTGCGCCCGGTTGCGCCTGGCAGGGCGGTTTCCGGCTCCCAGCGGTGAGATGTCGGCGGTGCCCTGGCCGTTGTTTTAAGGGAATTGCGGCTGCTGGCTTAACAGCTCGTTGTGCAGCAAACTGCGGGCGGCATCATGCCGAATTGGCAGCGGGTAGCGGAAAGCGCAGAGCCGCCAAGAACGAGTGTTCTTGGCGGCTATCGCACTGGTCTGCTGGATCAAGAGCTAGACGTTGAAGCGGAACTCCACCACGTTCCGTAGCCGACAACCATCACGTCAGGTGGATGTTGGTGCTTATCTTTCGAGCAGGCATCTACCTCGGTATCTCCGCACGCTCCGTCACTGGCCAAGCGCCGGCGCGTCCAGGAGATGCGGGAACGCGTGCGCCATCTCCAGTGCCGCCAGGGTCCCCGCCTGGTTCTCGTTGATGGGCCGGCCGAGGAGCTCGGCGGCGCGTTTAACCCGGTACGCCACGGTGTTGGTGGCCAGATGCAGGGCTTGGGCTGCGGCGAGGCGGCTGCTTCCGGCCAGCAGGAAGTGCCGGAGGGTGTCGCGGATGTCGGTCAGTTTCTGGTCCGGACCCAGCAGCCCATCGAGCTGGACCTGGACGAACCTGGCAGCTCCCTCCGGGTCGGCGAGGAGCAGGGCCAGCATGCCGGCTTCGTCGTAGTCCCAGAATTTCTGCCGTGGCGAAAGGCGTGCGACCCGGGCAGCCTGCTGGGCCTCTAAGTAGCTGTACCGTAGCCCGGCTAGCCCGGAACCGGGCCGTCCGGCAGCGACGTGGATCCAGTCGGCACGTGGCACAGCACGTAGCCCACCTGCCACAGAAGGGTCCGGGCGGGTGTTGAACGCCCACCAGAAGAGCGTGGTGCCCTGGTACTCGAAGGTCAAAAAGCCGGCGGCGCCGAGCGCCTTTGCCGCGTCGGTGCCGAATCGCTGACGCGCCGCCTCACGGTCCGGGATGTGCCCGGTGGTGGCGGGCCACGCCAGGGGCGACCAGATGGTGCCTGCCGAGCCTGAGTCCCAGAATGCGTTCGGCGTCTTCGCCCGGCTCTTCGCCGTCGAGGATTGCGGTGATGACCCTCAACCTCTCGGCGGGCAGCCTGCCATGCCACAGGGTGAGCTCGTCCTCGTAACCGTGCATGAGGTCGACGACGTAGGAATTCACGTAGGCAAAAAGCGCCGCGTTGAGCTCGCGCACTTCGGCGACCATGCGATCGGGAGGGACTTCCTGCTCGATGACGGCGAGCAGCGCATCCTGGACTCGGGTGTGGCAGGCCCAGACGGTGCGCAGCACGGAACCGATCGGGACGCCCTGCCGCACGGACAACCGGACATTCTCCTGTGCACCGCGAGGGGCCACAATGTCCGCTGCCGCGGTGCCGCGGCGCAAACCGATCAAGGTCGTGAGGAGGGACGCTTCACAGCCCTCCCGCTCGGTGCCTGTCATCATGCCGGGCGTCCCGGCGAGGCTGAAGTCCTCATCCACCTGGCGGACTATCTCCGCGGCAGTCTCGACAGCCCATGCCGTGGCTGGAACGCCGATTTCCGCCTCGGCGCTGGCAATGATCTCTGGATCCGACGCCGGACCGTCGCCGGCGCGGTCAGCTGGCGGGTGGAGGCTCTCCATCCAGTTCATCACTGCCATAAACCCCTTTGGTCTTGCCTACCGGAAGCCAAGTATAGGGATGCGCGCACCGTCTTTGCTCCCGGGCGCCATACGGAACGGCTTTTCTTGCCGTCCGGCACCAAGAACCAACCCTGTGCCCCACACCACACTTGAACCAATCGGTGTTCGGAGTTGAACACCCGTCAAGCAACGGAGCGTGACACAGCACATGACAACCACCGCTGAACTCAAAGACTCATCGTCGGTCCTGACTGAGGCCATTGCGCGGATGACCGAGGTCCTCGGGGCCGACGCCGTCCTGCTGGATGAAAGCCAGGTCAAGGATTTCCGCGACCCCTATGAGGGCGACGACGCCAAGGACTACCAGCCCTCATTTGTGGTCCAGCCCTCCACCGTTGAGGAAATACAGGCCGTGGTCCGAATCGCCAACGAACTCCAGATCAAGCTCTGGACCTCCTCCACCGGACGCAACTACGGCTACGGCGGCTCCGCACCGGTGATCAACGGCTCCGTCGTGCTGAGCCTGCGCAGGATGAACAGGATTCTGGAAATCAATGAAGCCGCCGGCTACGCCCTGCTCGAGCCCGGAGTCAGCTTCTTCGACCTCTACAAGGAGATCAAGGCCCGCGGGCTGAAGCTCTGGATTTCGGTCCCGGACCTCGGCTGGGGCAGCATCATCGGCAACACCCTGGACCACGGCTACGGCTACACCGTCAACGGCGACCATGCAAGTGCCGTCTGCGGCATGGAGTTGGTCCTCGCCTCCGGCGAAGTGGTCCGTACCGGCCTCGGCGCAATGAGCAACAGCCCCATGTGGCAGCGGCACAAGCGCGGCTTTGGCCCGTCCCTGGACAGCCTGTTCATGCAGTCGAACTTCGGCATCGTGTCCAAGATGGGCGTCTGGCTCATGCCTGAGCCTGAGGTGTTCACCACCGGGGCGGTCATCTGCCACAAAGACGAGGATATCGCTCCGCTGATCGACGCGCTCCGCCCTCTGGTGCTGGACGGCACCATCCAGGGCCTGCCGCTGATCACCAGCTCACCGGAACCCGTGGACGGCCGGGCCAACCCGATGGAGGACACCACCGGGATGTCGAAGGCGGCGAAGCTGTCCGCGACGCTGCCCCCGGGACGCTGGCACGCCCGCATCGCCTTCTACGGCCACGAAGCCGTTGTGGAGGCACGGCGCCGCATTGTCACCGCCGCCGTCGCCCACCTTCCCGGCGTCATCGTGGACCTCAGGTCCTACCGCGGCGACGTCAGCCCGGAAGAAGTGCACCCGCTGGACCTGGTCCCGGCCGGCATCCCTAACATGTTCCTGCTGGATATGATGAAGAAGCACATCGGCGAAAACGTGGGTCACATCGACTTCTCGCCCGCGATCCCGTTCGACGGCGAATCCGCCGCTAAGCACGAGCTTATGGTCCGCACCATCCTCGAAGAAGCCGGACTGGTGGCGGGCTTCGGCTGGATCGCCAACACGCGCAGCCTCGTGGGCGCCTGCATGGTCTTCTTCGACGTGAACGACCCCTCCGAAGCGGCAGCCGCCCACGCCGCCGTCGACCTCATGTGTGAAAAGGCCGCCGAATGGGGCTGGAGCGAATACCGCGCCCACCCCTCGCTGATCGAGCACGTGGCAGGAAACTTCGACTTCAACGACCACGCCCTGAACCGGCTCTACACCTCCCTCAAGGACGCGCTGGACCCCGCCGGAACGCTCTCGCCGGGCAACCACGGCATCTGGCCCTCGCCGGCCAGGAACTCCTAGAACTCCAAGAACCCCAAGAACTCAGAGACCGAAAGGCACCACCATGTGGGAGACAGACAACAAGTTCCTCAACGGCCCCTTCACCCCCTGGCATGAGGAGACCGAAGCCTTCGACCTGGAGGTCATCGGCAAGATTCCCGATGACCTGGACGGAGCCTTGTTCCGCACCGGGTCCAACCCCAAGTTCAAGCCGCGCAACACGGACCGCTACCACTGGTTCGAAGGTGACGGCATGGTTTACGCAACGTATCTGCGTGACGGCAAGGCCGCCTACCGGAACAAATGGGTCATGACCGACGCGCTCAAAGTCGAGATGGAAGCGGGGGAGGCGGTCTACTCCGGGTTCGTCAACGGCGGCACCGCCCCATCGCTGCCGGCCGGCGCCCCGCCCATGAAGAACGTGCCCAACACCAATGTCGGCGTCCTCGCCGACCGGCTGCTCGTATTCTTCGAGGGCGGCCTGCCGCACCAGATGAATCCGCAGTCCCTGGAAACGTTCGGGACCTATGACTTCAACGGCGATGTCCCGTTCACCTGCACCGCCCACTACAAACTCGACCCGGACACCGGCAATATGCTCTTCTACTCCTACATGGGTACCAACGTCACCTGGTACGAGGCAGACCGGCACGGCAAGGTCCTCGACACCTTCGCCTTCAGCACCAGTGCCCCGTCCATGTTCCACGACTTCGCGGTGAGCAAGAACTACGCGATCTTCTTCGTCACCCCGGGGCTTTTCCTGGCTCCGAATATCGGCCAGGGCAAGCCGGGCCTCGTGTGGGACCCCGCAGCCACGAACAACGGTGTCGAGATTGTCACCATGCACCGGACGACCCACGAAGTGCGCACCTACCGGGTCGACGAGACGTTCTTCCCGACCCACTTCTTCAACGCCTACGAGCGAGGCAACGAAATCGTCATCGAAGCCCCCCGCATCAAAGAACGCTTCGGCACCCCGGCGGACCGCATCACCCGGCCCGTTGACTCCCATGAGTGGTTCATGAACGCCATCCCGTGGCGCTGGACCGTCAACACCGCCACCGGACGCGTTACCAACCAGGCCACCAGCCACATCGCGGGCGAGTTCCCGGCCATCAACCCGAACAAGGTCGGCCTGGAACACAAGTTCGGCTACTTCGCCACCACCCGTGGCCGGGACGCCGACACCATGAGCGACGGCCTGGCCAAGACCGACCTCACCAAGGAAACGGTCACGGTCATCGAAGGGCTGGATGACCTGACCAACCCCTCCGAACCGATCTTCGTGCCGCGGACCGGGGCCGTGAATGAGGACGACGGTTACCTGCTCTCCATCTGGTGGAACCGCCAGACGGAGCTATCAGAGCTGTGCATCTATGACACCGCGGATTTCGGCCGCACCCCGCTGGCCAGGGTGAAGCTGCCCGGACGCATTCCCTTCGGCTTCCACGGCAGCTGGTCCGACCGCGAGCAGATCGAAGACTCCCTCCGGGTCCTGGCCAGCGAACACACCAACTAGTCCAGCCATACTTCCCGCATAACCTGAACAGGAGCGACACCCCATGACCATCTCCACCATCGAAGCTCCGGCTACATTCGCCGGCCAGTCCACTACCCTGCAATACATCGCCGGAAAGTGGCGTGAGGGCCAGTCGGCGAAGACCCTCACCGTGACCAACCCCTACGACGACAGCGTACTGACCACCATCCGTCAGGCTTCCGTCGCAGACGTCGACGACGCCTACCGGGCCGCCGAGGCGGCCCAGACCGGGTGGGCCGCCCTGCCGCCGGCCGAGCGCCAGCAGGTGATGCGCCGTGCCGCGCAGATCCTCGAGGAACGCCGCGAAGAAATCGTGGACTGGCTGGTACGCGAGTCCGGTTCCACCTTGCTGAAGGCCAACATCGAGGTCTCCCTCGCCGTCGGAATCACGCAGGAGTCGGCATCATTTCCCACTCGGGTCCACGGCAGGATCTTTGACTCCAACACCCCCAACCGAGAGATGCGCGTCTACCGCAAGCCGATCGGGGTGGTGGGCGTGATCAGCCCCTGGAACTTCCCACTGCATCTGTCCCAGCGGTCTGTCGCCCCGGCCCTGGCCCTGGGTAACGCCGTGGTCCTCAAACCGGCCAGCGACACTCCCGTTACCGGCGCGCTCATCCTGGCACGCATCTTCGAGGAAGCAGGCCTGCCGGCAGGAGTGCTCTCCACTGTCATCGGTGCCGGCTCGGAGATCGGTGACGACTTCGTGGCCCACCCTGTGCCGGGACTGATCTCCTTCACCGGCTCCACCCCGGTTGGACAGAACGTGGGTACGGTGGCCACCAGCGGCGAACACCTGAAGAAAGTGGCCCTGGAGCTTGGCGGTAACGCCCCCTTGGTGGTCCTCGACGACGCCAACCTCGAAGCGGCCGTGGCCGCCGCCGTCCCGGGCGCTTTCCTGCACTCCGGCCAGATCTGCATGTCCGTCAACCGGATCATTGTCCAAGCCCCGGTCTACGAGGAGTTCGTCTCCCGTTTCGCCGAGGCTGCCTCGTCCGTGGCGTACGGCGACCCCACCGCCGAGGGCACCCTGGTGGGCCCTGTGGTCAACGACTCCCAGCTTGCAGGACTCAAACAGAAAATCACATGGGCCCAGGAGGCCGGCGCCCGCACCGTCGTCGAAGGCGAGATCAGCGGTCGGGTGGTGCCCCCGCACGTTTTCGCCGATGTCACCCCTGACATGGAGATCGCCCGCGAGGAGATCTTCGGCCCCATGGTCGCCATCCTGAGGGCCGAGGACGAGGATCACGCCCTTGACCTCGCCAACGACCACGCTTACGGCCTTTCCAGCGCCGTCTTTACCCAGAACCTCGACCGCGGCCTGCAGTTCGCCCACAAGGTCAAGGCCGGTATGACCTTCATCAACGAGATGACAATCCAGGATGAAGCGCACGTGGCCTTCGGCGGGCAACGCAATTCCGGGTTGGGCCGCTTTAACGGCGACTGGGCCATAGAGGAATTCACCACCGACCACACAATCGGAGTCACCCGCCTCTAAAACAAGCGGAACGATACGAAAGTAGCCTGCCGGGACAAGAATGTCCCGGCAGGCTACTTTCGTGCTGCAAAGCTGTTGGTGAGGGGTTCTGAATCAATTGGACATATTCAGGCAGGCGCCACCACCGGGTCAGGGCCTATACATTAAATCTAAATTCAACCACGTCGCCGTCGGCCATGACATATTCCTTGCCTTCGATCCGGACCTTGCCGCGGGACTTTGCCTCGGCCATGGAACCTGCGTCGATGAGGTCGTTGAAGGAGACCACCTCGGCTTTGATGAATCCGCGCTGGAAGTCAGAGTGGATCACACCGGCGGCCTGGGGAGCCGTATCGCCCCGCCGGATGGTCCAGGCGCGGGTCTCTTTCGGCCCGGCAGTGAGGTAGGTCTGCAGCCCCAGCGTGTGGAAGCCAACACGGGCCAATTGGTCGAGGCCGGATTCGTCCTGGCCGTTCATCTCGAGCATCTCTCGGGCTTCCGCCTCGTCGAGTTCAACGAGGTCTGATTCCAGCTTCGCGTCGAGGAAGATGCAGTCGGCCGGAGCCACCATGGCGCGCAGCTCCTCCTGCTTTTCCGGGCTGCCCAGGATTCCCTCGTCCGCGTTGAAGACGTAGATGAAGGGCTTGGCCGTCAGCAGGCCGAGTTCCTTCAGGTGCTCCATCTCCAGTTTGTCGCTCTTGATCGAAGAGAAGATGGTGTCCCCGCGTTCCAGCACGGCCTGGGCAGCCTTGACGGCGGCCAGTTCGGCGGCTTCGCGCTTCTTAATCTTGACTTCTTTTTCGATCCGCGGGACGGCCTTCTCGATCGTCTGGAGATCGGCGAGGATCAGCTCGGTGTTGATCGTCTCCATGTCGGACCGGGGGTCCACCTTACCGTCGACGTGGATGACGTCGGGGTCATCGAACACTCGGACCACCTGAGCGATCGCCTCAGCCTCGCGGATGTTGGCCAGGAACTGGTTGCCCAGTCCTTCGCCCTCCGAGGCGCCCTTGACGATGCCGGCGATGTCGACGAAGGACACGGCCGCGGGAAGCACTCGCTGGGATCCGAAGATGGCAGCCAGCTTCTCCAGCCGCGGATCCGGCAGGTTGACGACGCCGACGTTGGGCTCGATCGTGGCGAACGGGTAGTTCGCCGCGAGCACCTGGTTGCGGGTCAGTGCGTTGAAAAGAGTTGATTTGCCGACGTTGGGCAGTCCGACGATGCCAATAGTAAGAGCCACGAGCATTGATTCTACCCGCCGGGTCCCTGCGGCCAGTACCCGGGGATGTCACTGGCCGTGATTGTCAGAGGCCCGTGCAACAGTGAAGCCATGGATGCATTTGCCTTGATTCTGGCCCTTCTCATGTTGCTGCTCGGTGCAATCGCCGGTGCCGCCGCCACCTATGTCCTGATGCGCAGGAACTCACGCGGACTGGAAACGGACTTTGACGGAGTCTCGTCCCGGCTTTCGGAAGTGACGGCCCAGTTGGCAGCGGCCGACGCCGAAAGGCGGCTTTTAGCTGCCCAGAACCGTGAGCTGGGCGAGGCAAGGACGCAGGACGGCAGCGTGCTGCGAGCCCTGGCCCCGGTGGCCGAGAAGCTTTCCGCGGTCCAGCAGCAGGTGGCACTCCTGGAACGGGACCGGGTGGAACAGTACGGCCAGCTTGCGCAGCAATTGCAGGAAGCCCGGCTGTCCGACGAACAGCTGATCCGCTCCACGCACGCCCTGGAATCGGCCCTGCGGTCAAACAGCGCCAGGGGCCAATGGGGCGAGGTACAGCTCCGGCGCGTCGTGGAGGCCGCGGGAATGCTCCGCCACGTGGACTTCGTGGAGCAGGTCCACAGTGCGGGCCACGATTCTTCCGTCCGACCTGACCTGGTGGTGCAACTGCCGGGCGGGAAACAACTGGTGGTGGACGCCAAAGTGCCGTTGTCGTCCTATCTGGAGGCACAGGAACTGGGTACTGCGGATCCCCGCACGGTCCAGCCGTCCGGGGTGCGGGCCGGTAACGACGCCCGCAGCCAGGCGCTGCTGGCTGCCCACGCCAAGGCCTTGAGGGCCCACGTGGACGCGTTGGGCACCAAGAAATACTGGGAGATCCCCGGGAATTCCCCGGAGCTGGTGGTCTGCTTCATTCCGGCCGAATCCATCCTTGCGGCCGCGCTGACGGCAGACGCCGGTCTCCTGGACCATGCGTTGTCGCGGAACGTGGTCCTGGCCTCGCCGAGTACCCTGCTGGCGGTGCTGAAATCCGTAGCGTTCACGTGGCGCCAGGACGTCCTGACGGACAGCGCCCGCGAGTTGTTCGAGCTCGCGCGACAGCTGTACGACCGGATGGGAACCTTGGGTGAGAACGTCGGGAAACTCGGTTCTTCCCTGAAATCGTCGGTGGACCGCTACAACGCCATGGTGGGCACCTTGGAAGCCCGGATCCTGCCCACGGCGCGGAAGCTCAACACCTTGGAAGAGGCTGGCCTGGCCACGCCCTCCCTTGTGGAGGCAACGCCGCGCGCCTTGGTGGCACCCGAACTCCAGGGCGACGACGAAGCGGCCTGAGGATAGTCCTTGGATGCTGGAAGGGCCAGGCAGTTGCGAACTGCCCGGCCCTTCCTTTTGATTCCTGCTTGTCGCCTTCCCCCGCAGCGGTTGATCGTCAGCTGCGGGGCCGGCGGCCACCCAGGGCGCGGCTGACGTCGCCGGCTTCCTTGAGGGTTGCCCGGAGCTCCTTGGGCAGGGAGAACAGCAGGTCTTCCTCGGCAGTGACCACTTCCTCCACCGCACCATAGCCATAGTCGGCCAGGAGCCTCAGGACGTCCTGCACCAGGACCTCCGGAACAGAGGCGCCGGACGTGACACCCACGGTGGCCACGCCTTCAAACCAGGCTTCGTCAACCTCGTTGGCGAAGTCCACCCGGTACGAGGCCTTGGCGCCGTATTCCAGCGCCACCTCCACCAGCCGGACCGAATTGGAAGAGTTGGCGGAGCCCACCACGATCACCAGGTCAGCTTTAGGCGCGATCTTCTTGATGGCCACCTGCCGGTTTGTGGTGGCATAGCAGATGTCATCGCTGGGCGGGTCCTGCAGGGTGGGGAACCGGTCCTTGAGCAACCGGACGGTTTCCATGGTCTCGTCGACACTGAGGGTGGTCTGCGACAGCCAGATGACCTTCTCGGGATCGCGGACGGTGACCTTGTCCACTTCGTGGGGGCCATTGATGATCTGGATGTGGTCCGGCGCCTCACCGGAGGTGCCTTCCACTTCCTCATGGCCGTCATGGCCGATCAGGAGGATGTCGAAGTCGTCCTTGGCGAAGCGGACGGCTTCCTTGTGCACCTTGGTGACCAGGGGGCAGGTGGCATCGATGGTGCGCAGGCCCCGGGTCTCGGCGGATTCAACCACAGCGGGGGAAACACCGTGGGCGGAGAAGATCACCAGCGCGCCCTCGGGAACTTCGTCGGTCTCTTCCACGAAGATGGCGCCCTTTTCCTCCAGCGAGCTGACCACGTGGACATTGTGGACGATCTGCTTGCGGACGTACACGGGCGGCCCGTAGTGTTCCAGCGCCTTCTCGACGGCGATCACTGCCCGGTCAACACCGGCGCAGTAGCCGCGGGGCGCGGCCAGCAGCACCTTCTTGGTTCCGTTCACGGGGGCCGCGGCCGCCACTTCCTGGGGCGAGCGGCGCCGGCGCGGAACGGTTGGCATCGAAAGGGGTACAGCCGAGGTGGTCATCCCTCCATGCTACCGGCTGGCCCGCACCCGTTTCCGGGACGCGAACAACGTCACAATTCCCACTGCCACCAGGACGCCGCCGGTCACCGCGGTGCCGGCGATCCACGATTGGAAGTCTGCGGCTGCGGCGCCCACGAATTGGTCGCGGAACATGTTGGCCACCGCGTTGCCCGTGTCCGTGGTCACGGCCCGGGCCGATCCCAGTTGCACACCGAGCGACCACAGTCCGGCGAGGGCCAGGCCACCAATGCCTGCAGCAAACAGCACGGTCCAGCGGCGGCGGGCTGCAACGAGTGCCAACAGGAATGCAATGCCGGAGCCGATGGCGGCGATGTAGCCCACGGGCGCATAGGTGGCCAGCCGCTCCGCCCATTCGCGATGTGCGGGCTGGCCGACGTTGATCAGCGTTTGTTCGGGCGGGTTGAGTGGAAGGCGGGTGGCACGGGAGATTTCGTCCGAACCGAGCGCAACCAACGGGGCCACGTCGAGGGTCAGCGACGACGCCGGAGCGTTGCCGGAGGACTCCCCCGCGGGGCTGGCGAAGCTCAGGCGGTGGCTCCTGCGAAGGGTCTCCTCCCACGCCGCGGGGTAGCCGGGAAGCTGGGTCAGGGACTCCGCGGCTTTCTCCAGCACCGAATCGACCAGCCCCGAAAGGGCACCGGGGACCGAACCGGTATCGATCGTTCCCACGGCCGCGGCAGCGAGTTTCTTCTGGAAATCCGCGTTCTTGCCAAGCGGCGCCGCAAGCCGGACGAATCCGTCTTCCTGGATGATGTTCCGGTCCACCCACATGGCGGGTACGGCAACGGATGCCAGGAGGATGCCCAGCACGGTGGCGAGGGCGGAAATGAAAGTGCGCACGGCAGGTCCTTCGGGGTTGGGGGCCTCACTCCATCCTAGGCAGGGTGGCCGGCCTGTCCCTGTCAGCCCCCGGTGCTACACCTTATGGATAAGGTTGATTGACCGCCCCACAACAGTTGAAGGACCCCATGCCCGCAGCACCAGCCCCGCAACGGCGTCCGCATGTCTGACCAGGCATCGCTTCCGGGTACCGTGCCCACTACTTTGCCGGCCACCGCTGCGGAAACCAGCCCGGACAATCCTTGGCCGCTGCAGCTGTTGTCGCAGAAGCTGAAGGCGCATATCGACCGGACTCCCTCGGCGTGGGTGGAAGGCCAGGTCATCGAGCTGAACCGCCGCGGCACCAACGCGTACATCACACTTCGCGACGTTGATGCGGAAGTATCGCTGCCCGCGTCCGTCTGGACGAAAGTGCTGGAGCGGCAGAACCTTCCGCTGGAGCGCGGCTCGCGGGTGGTGGCACTGCTGAAGCCCGAGTTCTGGATGAAGACCGGCCGGTTGAACATGCTGGTGCGGGATATCCGGCCGGTCGGCCTGGGCGACCTTCTGGCCAGGATCGAACGGCTGCGCCAGGCCCTGGCGGCGGAGGGCCTGTTTGCCGACTCCCGGAAGAAGCCCCTGCCCTTGCTGCCGCATCGCATCGGACTGATCACCGGCCGCGACTCGGACGCGAAGAAAGACATCTTGCGCAACGCAGCATTGCGGTGGCCGGCCGTGGAGTTTGAGATCCGTGAGGTGGCCGTCCAGGGCAACACCGCGGTGTCCCAGGTGGTCCGCGCACTCCGTGAGCTGGATGAACTGCCGGAGGTGGACGTGATTGTCATTGCCCGGGGCGGCGGAGCCCTGGAAGACCTCCTGCCGTTCAACAGCGAAGACCTCGTCCGGGCCGTGGCCGCGGCAGCCACGCCGGTGGTCAGTGCCATCGGGCACGAGGCCGACCGTCCGTTGCTGGACTACGTTGCCGATCTTCGTGCCTCCACGCCCACCGACGCTGCCAAACGGATCGTTCCGGAAGTCTCCGAAGAACTGGCAGGCGTCCGACAAGCACGCGAACAGCTGCGACGCTGCATGGAACGGTTGGTGGACCGCGAGTCGGACCGGTTGGCGGCACTCCACTCAAGGCCAGTGATGGCAGCTCCCGAAGGCATGGTTTCCGTCCGTGCCGAGGAAATTGAACGGCTGCTGCGGCGCTCCTCAGCGGCAGTGAACTCCACGGTAGTGCGGGCAGCGGACCAGCTGGAGCACCTGAAGGCCCAAGTACGCGCGCTCTCCCCCCAGAAGACGCTCGACCGCGGGTACGCCGTCGTCGAACTGGCGGGTGACCAGAGCGCACGGATCGCCGCGTCCGGGCACGCCGTTGTCCGCCGCCCCGCCGAGGCACCGGCGGGCTCCGCCTTGTCCATCCGGGTGGCGGAGGGCCATTTTGGCGCCACCTCCACCGGGGTGCTGCAACCAGCAAACCCAGACCACCACCAAGGATCGGAAGAGAAGGCATGACCGAACAAAAACCGGAGTCAGACGTCGCGGGACTGAGCTACGAGGAGGCCCGGGAGCAACTCATCGCCGTGGTGGGCAGGCTGGAGGCAGGAGGGGCAAGCCTGGAGGAGTCCCTGGCGTTGTGGGAGCGCGGGGAGGCCCTGGCCGCACGCTGCGAGGAGTGGCTGGAAGGCGCACGGAAGCGGTTGGCCGCTTCCCGCGACCAACCGCTCTGAGGCCGGCGCCCCTGGCCCGGGCCGGGTCGCCGGGCTCTGGCCTTGGGGCTCCGGCCTGCACCCAGGGTCAGGACCGGGCTACCAGCTCCCGTTCAATGTCGACATCGAACTCGGCTTTGGGCCACTCCAGGCGAAGATCGGACAGCGCCGACATCACCAGTTGCTGTACGGCGATCCGGGCAAACCACTTCTTGTTGGCCGGAACCACGTACCAGGGGGCCTCGGCCGTGCTGGTTTCGTCGAAGGCAGCCTGGTAGGCCGCCATGTAGTCGTCCCAAAAGGCGCGTTCCTTCAAATCACCGCTGCTGTACTTCCAGTGCTTGGCAGGATTGTCCAGGCGGGCCAACAGCCGGGACTTTTGCTCATCCTTGCTGATTTTCAGCATCACCTTGACGATCCTGGTGCCGGCGTCGGTCTGGCGAGCCTCGAATTCGTTGATGGCCCGGTAGCGTCGGGTGATTTCGTCCGGGGTTGCCCAGTTGTGGACCCGGTGGATGAGGACGTCCTCGTAATGGGAGCGGTCGAAGATACCCACCATTCCGGCTGCCGGCACCTCCTTCTCGATGCGCCAGAGGAAATCGTAGGATTTCTCCTGCTCAGTGGGCGCCTTGAACGCCTTGAACTGGACGCCTTGGGGGTCCATGGTGGCCATCACGTGGTTGACGATTCCGCCTTTGCCTGCCGTGTCCATCGCCTGCAGGACCAGGAGGATCCGCTTTTTCCCGCCGAACCGTGACTCCGCGAACAGCTTTTCCTGCATGTCCGTGAGCTTCCCGTCCAGGTCCGCCAGCAACGCTTCGCCGTCAGCCTTGTTGCCGCTGTAGCCCGGGGTGGCGTCGGGGTCCACAGCGGCCAGGGAAAATCCCTTCCCGACGCGCAGGGTCTCAGAGGGGTGCTGGTCGAAACCGACGATGCTGGCCATGGGGGTCCTTCCACGGGAGGGTCACGGACGCGGTGCGCCCGTGACCACAGGCTAGTTCCCCTGGTACCGGCTTAGGAAGTCCCCCATCCGGCCTATGGCTTCCTCGATGTCCTTGACGTTCGGCAGCGTGACCATGCGGAAGTGGTCCGGCCGCACCCAGTTGAACGCGCGGCCGTGCGACACCAGGATCTTCTGTTCCCTCAGGAGGTCGAGGACAAACTTCTCGTCATCCCTGATGTGGTAAACCTCCGGGTCCAGACGCGGAAAGAGGTACAGGGCGCCCCTCGCCTGTTGCGTGCTGACGCCCGGAATAGCGTTCAGCATGTCGTAGGCCTTGTTGCGCTGCTCCAGCAGGCGGCCGCCCGGAAGGATGAGGTCGCTGATGCTTTGATAGCCGCCGAGTGCCGTCTGGATGGCGTGCTGGGCCGGAACGTTGGCGCAAAGGCGCATGTTCGCCAGGAGGTTGATGCCTTCGAGGTAGTCGGCGGCCTCCTTTTTCGGCCCGGAAATCGCCATCCAGCCGGCGCGGTAGCCGCAGACCCGGTATGCCTTGGACAAGCCGCTGAAGGTCAGGCAGAGGACGTGGTCGCCGGTGAGCTTGGCGAGGTTCACATGGACGGCGTCTTCGTACAGGATCTTCTCGTAGATTTCATCGGCAAATATGACCAGCCCGTGCTTTTCGGCCAGCTCCACGATGCGCTTCAGCGTGGCTTCGGGGTAGACGGCCCCGGTGGGGTTGTTCGGGTTGATGACCACGATTCCCTTGGTGCGGGGCGTGATTTTCGCTTCCATGTCCTCAAGGTCCGGCTGCCAGCCGGATTCCTCGTCGCACAGGTAGTGGACCGGCTTGCCGCCGGCGAGCGCCACGGACGCGGTCCAGAGCGGGTAGTCCGGCGTGGGAATGAGGACCTCGTCCCCGGAATCGAGCAACGCCATCAGGGACATGGTGATGAGCTCGCTGACACCGTTGCCCAGGTAGATGTCGTCCACATGGATGTTCTGGATGCCGCGGGTCTGGTAATACTGCGACACCGCGGTGCGTGCGGAGAAGATCCCGCGGGAGTCGCTGTAGCCCTGGGCGTGCGGCAAGTGGCGGATCATGTCCACCAGGATGGCGTCGGGCGCCTCGAATCCGAACGGCGCGGGGTTGCCGATGTTCAGCTTGAGGATCCGGTGGCCCTCCGCCTCCATTTGCTGGGCGGCCTGCAGGATCGGTCCACGGATGTCATATAGGACGTTGTTGAGCTTTGTGGACTGCCTGAATTCTGCCATCCCTCAAATATGCCACAGGAAGGATGCATCACCGTTGAGACCTCCGCCACACGCGCGACGGCGGCTGCCGGACCTGTGAAAGTCCGGCAGCCGCCGTCGTGATCACCTGCTGATCCCCGCCCGGGCGGGGAAGCGCGCTGCTACTTTACGATGCCCTTGTCTTTGAGCCAGGCGGCTGCTGCCGTCTTGGCATCCTGCTTCTGGCTGCCGCTGACAGCCCGGTTGAGGTTGATCAGGTCATCGGTGGTGAGGATGCTGGACACGGAGTTGAGGGCCTGCTTGGCCTTGTCCGTCATCTTCGCCTTGTTGTACAGCGGCAGGACCTGCTGGGCGATGAAGTTGTTCTTGGGGTCATCAAGAACCACCAGGTCGTTGTCGGCGATCGAAGGAGTGGTGGTGTAGATGTCGGCCACCTGCACCTTGTCCTCGAGGAGCGCCTTGAGCGTCACGGGGCCGCCGCCGTCGCTGAAGGGCTCCAGCTTCTTGGGTACGCAGTTGTAGTTCTTCTTCAGGCCCGGCAGGCCGTAGGCGCGCTCACCGAACGTGGCCGGTGCCCCCACCACGATGTCGCTGCAGACCTTGGCGAGGTCCTCGATGGACTTCAGCTGGTACTTCTCCGCTGTTGCTTTGGTGACCACCATCGCGTCCTTGTCCTCGGCCTTGGAGGCATCCAGCACGGCCAGGCCGTCCGGCAGCTTGCCCGGCAGTGCCTTGGTGATGTCGCCGGCGGAAACCTCGGTGGCTTCCTTGTTGACGTACAGCAGCAGGTTGCCGCTGTAGTCCGGCACCACGTCCACGGATCCGTCCTGGACGGCCTTGAAGTAGACCTCGCGGGAGCCGATGTTCGGTTTGGTGGTGGCGGTGATTCCGTTGGCATTAAGGGCGCCGGCGTACAGTTCGGCGATGATTTGGCTTTCCGGGAAATCGGCGGAGCCAACCACCAGGGACGTTGCCTCACCGGAGGCGCCGCCGCTGGATGCCGGTGCGTTGCTCAGCGGATTGGACGAGCCGCCGCAGGCGGACAACACCACTGCCATGCCGAGCCCGGCGGCCAGGCCACCGAAGGCCCGCCTGCCGAGGCGTGGGGAACGGCTATCTTTCATGACTTACCTCCTTGTACAACAGTCTCCGCAACCACGGGGTCTGTGAGATCAACCGCAGCCTCCAGGCTGCGGTGGGACTGCTTCGAGGCTCCTGTTGCCAGGAAAAGCCTCTGGAATAGGGACAGGACCAGGTCGACGGCGATCGCCAGCCCGGCGATGAGCAGGGAACCGCCCAGCATCTGGGGGAAGTCGCTCAGGACCAGGCCGTCGAAGAGGTAGCGGCCCAGGCCCCCGAGGTTGATGTAGGCAACCACGGAGACCGTGGCGATCACCTGCAGGACGCCGGTCCTGAAACCGCCGAACATGACCGTCAGGGCATTGGGCAGCTCGGCCCGGAACAGGACCTGCAGTTCGGTCATGCCCATGGCCCGGGCAGCGTCCACCACGTTGCGGTCCACGCTGGAAATGCCGGCGTAGGTCCCGGCCAGGAGCGGTGGGACGGTGAGGATCACCAGGGCCCAGATCGGGGGCATCAACCCAATGCCGGCCAGCAGCACGAACAGGATCAGCAGGCCCAGGGTGGGGAGGGCGCGCAGCGCACCCGCCAAGGCCACCACGGCCACCCTGCCCCTCCCGGTGTGGCCGACAAATAATCCAACGGGTACGGCTATGGCGGTGGCGATCAGCATGACCAGCCCGGTGTACTGCAGGTGCTCCCCAAGCCTGGTGGGGATGCCCATGCTTCCGGACCAGTGCGTTGGGTCGGCGAGCCAGGCAACAGTATCGGAGACGACGTTGCTCACGCGCGCCCTCCCGTCCCGGTTTCGGTCAGGGGCCGTCCCGCCGTGGCGTGCGTGCTGGTGCGGCCGGCGCCGTCCCCGCGTTCGCGCCGGGTGCCGGTCCGCTCCCACGGGGTGAGGATGCGTTCCAGCAGGACGAGGAGGGCGTCCATCAGCAGTGCCAGGACCAGGATGGCGATGATCCCCACCACCACCTCGGTGACGAAGTCGCGTTGGAGCCCATCGGTGAAGAGCATGCCCAGGTTGCCAACTCCCAGCAGGGCGGCAACGCTGACCAGGGAGATGTTGCTGACGGACACTACCCGCAAACCAGCGAACATGACCGGCAGGGAAAGCGGCAGGTCAACCTTCAGGAAACGTGCCAGCGGCTTGAACCCCATGGCCTGGGCGGCCTGGCTGACGTCGGCGTCCACGGAATCGAAAGCGTCCAAGGCCGCACGGACCAGCAGCGCCACAGCATAAATGGTGAGCGCCACCACCACGTTGAGGGGGTCCAGGATGCGGGTGCCCAGGATGGTGGGCAGGATGATGAACAGCGCCAGCGAGGGGATGGTGTAGAGAAGGGACGACGCCGTCAGCACCACGGAGCGGAGGGCACCGTTTTGCCTGGCCAGCTGGGCGAGCGGGATCGAAATCACCAGGCCCAACACCATGGGAACGAGCGCCAGCACCAGGTGCTGGCCGCCGCGCTCGAAGACCATGCCGCTGTTGGCCAGGAACCACTCCATCAGAGTGCCGCCTGCCGCAGCTGGCGCACTTCCTCGATCAGCGCCAGGACCTCGCCGCCGCGAACAACTCCCTGCACCCGGCCCTCGGGGTCCACGGCAACGCCAAGGCCGGACGGCGATGACAGGGCAGCGTCCAGGGCCCGCCGCAGGCTCTCCCCGGGACGGAACAGCGAGCCGCCGGGAACGAGTTCAGTTTCGGTGCCGGGTGCCGACCAGCCCAGCGGCCGCTTGTCCGCGTCCACCACCAGCTGCCAGCCGCCGGCGGCGCTGGGATCGGACACGTTCCCCCCGGCGCCGCGGATGATCGTAGGCACGGGGTGCAGGACCACGCCGTCGGACGGGGTGAACCCGAGGTGGCGGAAGCCTCGGTCGCGCCCCACGAAGGATGCGACGAAATTGTTGGCGGGCGCCCGCAGGATCTCCTCTGGCGTGGCGTACTGGGCCAGTTTGCCGCCGGTGGCAAAGACGGCCACCTTGTCCCCCAGGATGGTGGCCTCGTCAATATCGTGGGTGACGAAGACGATGGTCTTGGCGAGGTCCTTCTGCAGGCGCAGCAGTTCCTGCTGGAGTTCGTCACGGACAACCGGGTCCACCGCACTGAACGGCTCGTCCATCAGGAGCACGGGCGGGTCCGCTGCGAGGGCACGGGCAACGCCGACGCGCTGTTGCTGGCCGCCGGAGAGCTGCGACGGGTAGCGCCTGCCCAGGGACGATGCCAGGCCCACCACGTCCAGGAGCTCCTCCGCGCGCCTGCGCGCGTCAGCCTTGGAGACACCGTTCAGCCGGGGGACGGTGGCGATGTTGTCCAGCACCGAGCGGTGCGGCAACAGTCCCGCCGACTGCATGACGTAGCCCATGGAGCGGCGCAGTTCAGCGGCCGGCACCGTGGTGACATCCCGGCCGTCCACCGTGATGGTTCCGGAGGTGGGTTCCACCATCCGGTTGATCATCCTCAGCGACGTCGTTTTGCCGCAGCCTGAGGGACCGACGAACACGGTGACGGTGCCCTTGGCGATGGACATGGACAAACCGTCCACGGCAGGCTGGCCGCCCGGGTACTGCTTGGTGACGCTCTGGAACTCGATCATCGCCTGGTCCATGGTGCGGACTTACCTAATCTCTCAGACGGGCTGTTCTCAGCACCGCGACATTGCCATCAGCACACTGATAGTTACGGTAACCCAATCGGGGGCCGGCATCACCAGATCTGGCCGCAAACCCCGCAAAGGAATCCCTACTGTGACCATTCGGCACCCCGGCGGCCACGGATGGGTATCCGGGCGGGGCAAACGCGCATGTCCGGCCGGGACGGAGCGCGCCTAAAGTGGAGGCGTGACCAACTTGGAAGTTTCACCCCAGCAGGAAAGCTGTCCCCCGGCCCCGGCGGAAGGGAGATCCGGGCCCTGCCTGCAGTTGTGGCCCGAGCGCGAGGTGCCGCTGGGCGGGGTGCGTGCCATGAACGTCAAGCGCACGTTGCCGCAGCGCGGGTTGCCAACGATCGGGGCCTGGTGCTTCCTGGACAGTTTTGGTCCGGACCGGACAGCGATGTCGGTCCTTCCCCATCCCCACATTGGGCTGCAGACCGTGACCTGGCCCCTGGCGGGACATATCCGCCACCGGGACAGCGTGGGCAGCGACGTGGTGGTGCGGCCTGGAGAATTGAACATCATGACCGCCGGACGCGGGGTCTCGCACTCCGAGTTCGCGATGCTTCCCGCCGACGGTGGTGAGTTGCCGCTGCAGCGCGGTCTGCAGCTTTGGGTTGCCCTTCCCGACGCCGACCGGCACCGGGCGCCTGCCTTCGAACAGCACCGGGAGTTGCCCGTGGCCAGCGGCCCCGGGTTCACCGCCACGGTGATGGTGGGTGAATTTGGCGGCGTGGTGTCCCCCGCCACGATGTACTCACCGATCACGGGCGCAGACGTCGCCTGCGAAGGGGACGCGGTGCTGCCGCTGAACCCGGACTTTGAGCACGGTGTCCTGGTGCTCGACGGCGGCCTGGCGGTGGACGGGGAGGACCTGCCTGCGGGGCCGCTGGGCTACCTGGGCGCGGGCCGGAGTGAGCTGAGGGTGCAGGCACGCCCGGGCACACGGTTCCTGCTGATCGGCGGTGAGCCTTTCGGCGAGGAACTGTTGATGTGGTGGAACTTCGTGGGCCGCACCCATGAGGAAGTGGAGCAGGCGCGCGAGGACTGGGAAGCGCAGGCAGCCCTTCCGGATGCCGTGGCGGCCGGCGCCCGCTACGGCCTGGTCCGCGGACACGGGCCGGACGCCGGGGCGGAAGCCGGCCGCATCCCGGCTCCTCCCCTTCCGGGCGTCCGGCTGACGCCCAGGAAGCGCGCCGTGGACTAAGCGGGCCCCGCTACCAGCTCCAGCACACCGAAGACGGGTTCCTGGTCCAGGATCCTGACGTCAGTGATGCCTGCTTCGGAGAGGTTCCGACGGAAGGATTCCTGCACGGGCACCACGTTCATGCCCAGGCCGCCGCCCAGGATCACCGGCCCGTCGAGTCCCAACTGTCCCAGCACCTGTACGGCCAGTGCGGCAAGGTCCTTGCCGCACTGGTCCAGCAAGGCTGCGCTGTCCTGGTGTCCGGCGGCTGCCGCCTCCACCACGTGCCTGGCCTGCTGTGCCCAGAATCGCCTCCCCGTTTCCGGCGAGTGGAACAGCGCAATGAGCTTGTTCGGGTGGTCCAGGCCGCAACTCTTGAGCAGGGCCGAGGTGAGGGGATCGACCGGAAGTCCCTGGTTCATCCGGCGCAGGCTGTGCCGCACCGCTTCCCTGCCCAGCCAATAACCGCTGCCTTCGTCCCCCAGGAGGTAGCCCCAACCGCCGGCCCTGGCCTCGCCGCCGTCGGCGTTGCGTCCCCAGGCGGCCGAGCCTGTGCCCGCAATGACCGCCACTCCCGTTCCGGCCCGTCCGGCGGCGAGCAGCAGGCGCGAGTCGTGGACAACGGTGACCTTGGCTCCCGGGACGAGGGGCTGGATGAGCCCGGCCAGGGCGGCGGCGTCCTCGTCGGTGTCGATTCCACCGGATCCCGCATATACCTGTGCCACGGGACCGGCTCCGATCCGGGCGAAGAGGTCAGCCAGGTTGCGGGCCGCTTCCTCCCGGGTGACGTTCTGTACGTTGGAACTTCCGGCGGATTCGTCGGCAACGGGGATTCCGTCCTCAAAGCGGACGCCGTGCGTCTTGGTGCCGCCGATGTCCAGTCCGATCGTGATGCCGTGCAGTGGATTGGCGGGACCTGCCTGCCCGACGGGGGCGGTGGAGGGGTTCTGGGTGTTCGTCACGTCACAAGGGTACTTGCCCCGGGCCGGGTGGGACGTCGTCGCCATTCGTGGACCGCTGGAGCGCCGCACGGGCCGCCGCGGGCGCCTTGGCAGCCGTCAGCGGCCTGCCCGTGTGGTGAGGCCGGCCACCAGGCCCGGCCCTTCGGCCACCACCAGTTCGCGGAACAGTCTTGCCGGCTCGGCCTCGGCGCCGGTTTTCCGGCGCCGCCAGCTGACGCCGACCTCGCGGAAGGCCAAGAGGGAATCCAGCGGCACTTCCGCCCAGCCCAGGTTTCCTGTTTTGGGGCGCCGGGTACGGCCCGGTGCGTCAGCGGCCGGCGGCAGGATGCCGACGCCGAGGCCCGCCGAGATGAGCCCGCGGACCGTGTGGGAGTCCTGGCTTACGAAGGCGATGCGGGGCCGGAACCCTGCTTCCCGGAACAGGGCATCGGTCAGGGAGCGCAGTCCATAGCCTGGGCCGAGTGCCACGAATGGCTCGGTCCGGATGTCGGCCAGCCGGGCCATCCGCTGCCGCGCCAGCGGGTGGGCATGATGTACCACCAGCCGGAGCGGCTCACGGTACAGCGGCGCCGAATCGAGGTTGCGTCCGGGGGCCGCAACGGGCGCTGTAAGGGCCAGATCGGCTTCCCCGGCTGACAGCTCCTCCAGGCAGGTATCCCGGGCGCCTTGGCTGAGCCGGAACCCGGTACCGGGATGCCGGGCGCGGAAAGCGCTGATCAGCAGCGGCAAGGTGGCCTCGCCGAACGTGTGCTGGAAGGACACGGACACCGTGCCGCGCACCACCTCCGACTCATTGCGGACCAGGTCCAGTCCGGCCTGGAACTCCGCGAGCGCCTGCTCGATGTAGGGCAGCAGCGTGCGGGCGGCAGGGGTCAGGCGGACCCCGCGGCCGTCCCGGACCAGGAGCTCGGTGCCGACGGCGGCGCTCGCCCGGGCCAGCGCCCGGCTCACCGTCGATTGGGGCACGCCCAGGAGCTCCGCGGTTTCCGTGACGTGCTCGGTCCGGCCCAGCTCGGCCAGCACCGGAAGGAGCGGAAGGAGCTGCGCGAGTTGTTTGCGGTCCGGTTCCAATGCCACCCTTCCTTGCTTTGCCATTCGGGCAGCTCCGCCGGCGAAGGCGGAGCTCTGCTGCACCAGTCGGCGCCACGCGTGTTCACCATGATCCGTTTCTGCTATGAGTTTGCCACAAAGTATGCATTGGATGCATCAGTTGTTCCGGGGCTACGCTGGCAGGATGCCCCAGAATCAGCGCGGCGGCACTGCCGCTCCCCCACGCTGGACCGGCCATGCCAAGGGATCCAGGGCCTACGGGCGGATCCTCGCCGGGCTGTCCTGCGCCGGGGTGGCCACGTTTGCGCAGCTCTACTCGACGCAGGCCGTCCTGCCTCTCCTGGCGGCCGATCTGCACGTCACAGCCCCCGAAGCCGCCCTCACCATCTCGTTGGCCACCGTTGGACTGGCCGCCACCGTCATTCCCTGGTCTTTCCTGGCCGACAGGATCGGCCGGGTCAAAGCCATGATGTGGGGCATTTCCGCGGCCACCGTCCTGGGGCTCCTGGTTCCGCTGTCGTCCGGGTTCGCCATGCTGCTGGTCCTGCGCCTGCTCGAGGGGATGGCCCTGGGCGGCATTCCCGCGATCGCCATCGCCTACCTCAACGAGGAGGTCAGCAAAGCCCACGCGGCGCTGGCAGCAGGAAGCTATGTAGCCGGCACCACGCTGGGCGGCCTGTCCGGGCGGCTCGTGGCAGGCCCGGCCGGCGAGCTCTGGGGATGGCGGGCCGCTGCCCTGGCGGTATCCCTGCTCGCCACAGCCGCCGCCGTCGCGTTCCTGGTCCTCGTGCCCAAGGCGCAGGGCTTCGTCCCGGCCCAGGTGTCGGGACTGCGCGGGGCCCTGCGGACCCTCGGCGGACACCTGCGCAATGTCCGGCTGCTGGCCATTTATGCCCAGGCGTTCCTGATGATGGGCGGTTTCGTGGCCGTCTACAACTACCTGGGTTTCCGGTTGTCGGGCGCACCGTTCGGACTCCCGGCGACCGTTATCAGCCTGATCTTCCTGGCATACCTGTCCGGGACGTTCTCTTCCCGCTGGGCCGCCATCATGACCACCCGGTTCGGGCGTCGCAACGTCCTGTTGGCCGGGCTCGCCCTCGCCATGGCTGGACTCGCCCTGACCCTGACCTCGAACCTGGTGCTGATCCTGGCCGGCCTGGTGGTGTTTACCGGCGGCTTCTTCGCGGCCCACAGCATCGGTTCCGGCTGGACGGGCGCCATAGCCAGCACCGGCCGGGCCCAGGCGGCGTCGCTGTACAACCTCGCGTACTACCTTGGCTCCAGCCTGCTGGGCTGGGCCGGCGGCCTGGTCTTCCAGGCGTGGGGCTGGAATGCCCTGGCGGGAGCCGTCATTGTCCTGGCCTGCCTTACGGCCGCAAGTGTCGCCGTCGTCCATCCTGGAACGGACCCGGCAGCAGCCTGACAACCCCGCTCCGTACTCGAATTAACGCCTTTACACGGGCTGCCGGGAAGCTTGAATGTTCGGTGGGGCGTACTCCTGCCAGGCGGATGGCGGCGTTTCTGCGGTCTAGGATGAACAGAGGACCCTTTGGAAGGAAACGCAGTGAGCACGAATGGCAGGAACTTCAGGCCCGGCGCGCACCTGGAACCCTTGGATGCCATTGACGAGAGGCTCCTGGCAGCCCTCGTGGCCGATGCCCGGATCTCCAACAAGCAACTCGCCGAGATGGTGGGAATTGCGCCGTCGACAGCCCTGATGCGCACCCGTGCCTTGTCCGAGCGCGGCATTGTGCAGGGCTACGAGGCAAAGTTGAGCCTCTCGGCGATCGGCAGGTCCGTGCAGGCGCTGGTGGCCGTGCGACTCCGGGCCCATGACCGCGACCAGATCGACCGCTTTACGGCCCGCGTACCCCACCTGCCGGCTGTCCTCTCCACCTTCCACACGTCCGGTTCGGTGGACTACCTGCTGCACATCGCCGTCGGAAGCACCGAAGACCTGCGGGACTGGGTGCTGGACAACCTGGCTACCGACCCCGTCGTGGGCCATACCGAAACGACGCTGGTCTTCGAGCACATCCAGGGCAACCACGGCCCGCTTCCGGAGTAGCACCACCGGCCGGAAACAGGGTTGCCCTGCGATGCTGTCAGCCGGCGGCCCGCTGCTTTGCCGACCGGACGAACGTCGTGGCGGACAGGACCAGCGCGGCCGCGCCGCACAACAGCACGAAGCCCTGCACCGCAGCGGCCATTCCAACCGCTGCGCTGGCCCACCCCAGGCCAAGGACCGGAACCGCACTCCCCAAATAGGTGATGACGTAGACGGTGCTGATGATCTGGGCATGCCGGGCCGGCTCCACCCTGTCCGCGACGTCGTTGAACACGGTCCGGAACGCCAGTCCCTGGCCCAATCCGGCGGCGACGGCCGCGGCCACCAGCAGCACCGGGCTGTGCCACGCACCGGCGGCTCCCAGCATCACCACAGAGACGCCAAGGACGGCAAGGCCTGCCGGTACCGTGAACCGGCTGCGCACCGTGACCAGTTGGCTCATGGCCGACGCCCCCAGCGGCAGCCCAGCCAGGATGCCGATCAGCGGCCGGGAATCCGTGGCAAGGACCTGGGCGAAGTAGCCCGGAGCCAGCGAGAGGCTGAAGCCGAACACGGCGAAGCTGAGGAAGCCGACGCCGGAGGCCAGCCAGAAGGCTCCGCGCGCCTGGCGTGAAACGGAAGGGCGCCGGGGGGCCAGGGCGTGGAGCGGCCGGGTCGAGGCCGGGGCCACGATGGCGGGGCGTGCGCGGATCAGGTACAGCGGAACGAGGAGCCCGGCAAGCAGCACGGAGTGGACGACGTACGGGGCCGTGGTGGCGCCGGGAAGCAGCGACAGCAGGCCGCCGATGACCGGGCCTGCGGCGACGCCCCCGGAGGACGCCAGGAGCGTGAAGCGGGATGCCCACTCAGGCCGGGACGGGAGCAGCTCCCGCAGGGCGGCGGTACTGGCTCCGGTGGCAAGTGCCACAGCACTTCCCTGCAGAGCCCGGCCCGCACAGAGCGCGGCCAGCGTGTGCGCTTCCGCGAAGATCCAGCCACCGGCCAGACCCGTCAGTACAGCCACCAGGAGGGCTGCCCGCCGTCCAATATGATCCGACCAGTGGCCTGCCAGCAGCAATGTTCCCACCAGCGCGAGGACGTAGCTGGCGAACGCTGCAGTTACATCCAGGCTCGAGAGTCCAAGGCTGGACTGCAGGAGGGGGTACAGCGGCGTGGCCAGGTTGGCGCCCGCGAGGAGCATGAAAATGACCGCGCCCGAAATAACCAGCCGGACCGTGGTGGAGGCATTCCACCCGGCGTGCGTGGCCGCTGCCGGGCGCATGCGCAGTTCACTGAAGACCGTCATCGTGCCGCCTTAGGGATCGCCGCGGCGGACAGTCCTTGTGGGAGGCCGGCGCGGATACAACTCTGATGCTTCAAGAGTGGGTCACGATTGCGTGATCACACTGTTATTTGGTGAATAATTGAGCATAATCATCAATTACTGGACCAGGATGTGGTGGAGAGTGACGATCTTGAACAAGTGGGACGCTACGGACCTGAAGATCCTCCTGGCCCTCATCAGGGATCCGCGGATACAAATCGGCGAGCTCAGTGAGTCCTTGGGCATCGCGCGCAATACTGCCCAGTCCCGGGTGCGCCGTTTGCTGCGCGCGGGCGTCCTGCGTCCGGGAGGCCGCGAGGTTGACCTTGATGCGGTGGGCTATGACGTGGTGGCCTTCGTGACCATCGAAGTCTCCCACCGTGAACTGGACGGGGTGGTGGCCGCGCTCCGGCTTATCCCGCAGGTCCTGGAGGTCCACGAGATCTCCGGCCGCGGAGACGTCTGGTGCCGGGTGGTGGCCACGGATACGCACAATCTCCAGGCGTCCCTGCGTCAGGTCCTGAGGATCAAGGGCGTTATCCGGACCGAGACGGTACTGGCCCTGCACACCCATATCCCGTACCGGACCGAGCCCCTTATCAGCGGCCTGAGCAATGCCGCATCTGCGACGGCTAGGATTTCCTGAATGACCATCATCGATAACGCCGTCTATGTCAACGGCGTCCGCCACGCGGAGCCCGAAAGCCTGGAGCAGACCTTTGAAACCCTCGCCCGGCACGGGGGCATGGCGTGGATCGGGCTCTACCGGCCCACGGCGGAGGAAATGACGGCTGTGGCGGCGGAGTTCGGGCTGCATGGCCTGGCGGTCGAGGATGCCGTCTCAGCCCATCAGCGGCCCAAGCTGGAGCGGTACGACGACAACCTGTTTACCGTCCTGCGCCCTGCCCGGTACGTGGACGCCGACGAAACCGTGGAGTTCGGTGAGCTCCATGTCTTCACCGGCAAGAACTTCGTGGTAACGGTCCGCCATGCCGAAACGGCCGGGGTGGCCCGGGTGCGGCAGCGCCTGGAGGCGCGGCCCGACCTTCTCCAGCACGGGCCCGAAGCGGTGCTGTACGCCCTGCTGGACCGGGTAGTGGACGACTACGCGCCCGTGGTGGCCGGACTTGAGAACGACATCGACGAGATCGAGGACCAGCTGTTCAGCGGTGACTCCTCAGTGTCACGCCGGATTTACGAACTGGCCCGGGAAGTCATCCAGTTCCAGCGTGCCATCCATCCGCTGCCGGAGATGATGGACCAGCTGAAGCGGGGTTTCGAGAAGTACGGGGTGGAAACCGATCTGCGGCACAGCCTGCGGGACGTTGAAGACCACGTTGAACGGGTGATCTCCCGGGCAGACTCCTTCCGCGATCTGTTGCAGAACGCCCTGACCCTGGACGGAACACTGACGGCAAACCGGCAGAACGAAGCCAGCGCCGAGCAGAACGAGCAGGTGAAGAAGATCTCGTCCTGGGCGGCCATCCTGTTCGCACCATCGTTCGTTGCCGGGATCTACGGGATGAACTTTGACAACATGCCCGAGTTGCACTGGCCCCTGGGCTATCCCATGGCACTTGGCCTGATGGTGGCCACTGCGGCCCTCATGTACGGCATCTTCAAGAAGAAGGGCTGGATTTAAAGCAGGCGCCCAGGGCATCACCCTTCGTAAGAGGTGGTGCCCTGGGCGGGAAATGCGTTACAGCCGGCCGGGGTCAGGCGTTGGTCCGGCGCTTAAGCCAACCCCAGACACCCGTTGCGACGAACAGGACCAGGCCGATGATGGCGAGCCACAAGAGGCCCTTCACGACGAAGCCGACGATGGACAGAATGAGCCAAACGACAAGAAGTCCAATGATTATTCCCATGGGGCCACTCTAGGCCTGCCTGGCTGCAATGGCGCGGGCATTCGACTGCGTTTCGCCCATCAAGATGGATGGAAACTCTTTGGTGGAGCTAAGGAGATTCGAACTCCTGACCTCTTCGATGCGAACGAAGCGCTCTACCAACTGAGCTATAGCCCCGGGATTCTCCGCACCCTGCCAGGTACTGCAAGCCGGTGCGGAACCGGTGACCCTAGGCTACAAATAATCAGCGTCCAACACCAAATTGGCGCTCGCAGACACGCGCAGGACCCTTCCGGGCGCCTACGCGCGTCGGCGCTGGAGGACGTCGTCGAGGTTGCTCAAGGCGCTCTGCGCCTTGGTCAGCTGCGGGGTACCCGCCGGCTGGGCCGCAGCCTCCTGGGCTTCGGCGCCGGCAGCCCCCTGCTTCAGCAACGGCTTGCCGACCGCCTTGGGAGCGTCCGGGAGCTCAAGCGGCAATGGCGCCGGACGCTCGGCCTTGGCTGCCTCCACATACGTTGGCTTGGGAACTTCTACGGGCTCCCACGGAGTGCCTGTGGGAGCGCCAGCACCGGCTGCAGCTGCACTGGTGTCACCGGCGGCTACAGCGACGGCGAGGGCCGCCTCACGCAGTTCCATGGCAGTGAGCGGCTTGGCCTTGGCCTCACCGGCTTCTGCGTCGAACAGGGGGCTGTCCGGCCGGACGGGAGCGGCGTCGGGTTTGGGCGGAATGACCTGGTCCGGCTCCTGTCGCCGGGCAGGCGCACTCATGGCGGAGCGGAAGGCTGCGTTAACCTTCGCTTTGCGGTCTCGGACCGCGAGCCACCGGAGCACGGCCACCGATCCGAAGGCCAGCGCAAAGGCAGTGAGTGGAAGCACGGGCGATCCCACTTCGAAGGGAAGGAGCACACCCGAGATGAAGGCGGTCACCAGGCACAGCACACCCACAAGGGCCAAGGCGGTCCGGCCGTACCGGATGCGGAACCGGGCCGGGGGCGGGGTGCTGGCAGCGCCGGCAGCGGCTGCGGCACTCTTGCTGGGTTCCATGGCTTTCTCCTGCTGGGCGGCGACGTTCAAGACCTTGCCGGCGTGCTGGTCCGGCCTTTCATCGGCGGGGACGTCCGCCAGGAAGTCGCCGGCGGCCTGGACCTGGCCCCTGCGGTTCCGGAGGACGTACGGGGCTACCCAAACGATCCAAAGCGCGACGGCAACCACGAGGATCACTGAGCTGCTAAGGGGGAAGTCCACACTCAAAACCGTATGAGCATCATGCCTGCTCAGGCCGCATTAGCGTCGGTGTGTCGTGCCCCTGCCCACAAACCGATGGATTTATGACGGGCGGGACGCCAGCCACGGGGCCAGCAGGCCGTCCGGGACTTCTTCCGAGGTCAGGGCAAACGAGCGGTGATCCGCCCACCGGCCGTTAATGTGCAGGAAACGGGGCCGGTATCCTTCATCCCGGAATTTCAGCTTCTCCACCACCCGCAAGCTGGGTCCGTTCTCCGGCCGGATGTTGATCTCCATCCGGTGCAGCCCAAGTGTCCGGAAGCAGTGGTCCGTCACCAGGGCCACGGAGGTGGGCGCAATCCCCCGGCCGGCCCTGTCCCGGTCCACCCAGTACCCCAGGGTGGCCATCATGGCCGAACCCCAGACAATCGAAGACACCGTCAACTGGCCCACGATGGCCGGATTCCGAAGTCCCGGTGTCCGCTCCGTGATGACGAAGGGAAGCGCAGAGGCTTGGGCCGCCTGCGCGTTGAGTGAACGCACCATGTGCCGGTAGTCGGGCAGCCCGCCTCCCGGTTCCGGGTTGGAGGCCTCCCAAGGCGCCAGCCACTCGCTGTTCCTGGACCGAACCTCGGTCCATTCCCTTTTGTCGCGGTAGCGGATGGGCCGCAGGACAAGGTCACCGCATTCGAGGGTGACCGGCCAGATGGGACCGGTACGCACGGCGCTAGCTGGAAAGGCCGGCGGTGAAACCCGGCAGCCATTCCCGCAGGCCGGGGCCCAGGTCATCGCTGTCGACGGCCAGCTGGACGCAGGCCTTCAGGTAGCTGAGCTTGTCGCCGGTGTCATAGCGGCGGCCGCGGAACACCACGCCGTAGACCCCGTGGCCCTCGCCGTCTCCGGACGCGAGTTCCTGCAGGGCATCGGTCAGCTGGATCTCGCCGCCGCGGCCGGGTGCGGTGTGCTCGAGGACATCAAACACGGCGGGGTGCAGGACGTAGCGGCCGATCAGTGCCAGGTTGGACGGCGCTTCCTCCGGTAAGGGCTTCTCCACGAGCCGGTTGACGCGGACGTAGTCCTCCCCGTCCAGTTCCTCGACGTCGGCGCAGCCGTAAGCACTGATTTGTGCGGGCTCCACTTCAATGAGGGCGACGACGGAGCCACCGGTTTTCGCCTGCACGTCCATCATCGTACTGAGCAGTTCGTCGCGGGCATCAATGAGGTCATCGCCCAGCAGGACAGCGAAGGCTTCGTCGCCAACGTGCTGCTTTGCCCGAAGTACGGCATGGCCAAGGCCGTGGGGGTCGCCTTGCCGGACGTAGTGGATGTCTCCCAACCGGCTGGCGGCCTGGATGGAGGCGAGCTTCTCCATATCGCCCTTGTCGGCGAGCGTTGACTCGAGGGAGGGCACGCGGTCGAAGTGGTCTTCCAGTGCACGTTTGTTACGGCCCGTAATCATCAGAATGTCGTTGAGGCCCACGTGGACGGCTTCCTCCACCACATACTGGATGGCAGGTTTGTCCACGACGGGGAGCATTTCCTTGGGCATTGCCTTGGTTGCCGGCAAGAACCTGGTGCCCAGGCCCGCTGCTGGGATGACGGCTTTGCGGACTCTGGGGTTACTGGTAGTCACCGGACTAATCTAACGTCAGCGTCAAGCATTTCAGTAACCACCGGCACAGCAACCCGGTTATCAGTCCCGTGACGCCAGGGAACGCCGGACAGCGAGGAAGGACACCATGCTGCAGGAGACGAATCCCGTCAAGGACGAAATCCGGGCAGCCCATCGGCGCCGGCGCGCGGCACGGACGCCGGCGGCCCTGGAGGCCGCCGGTTCGGCCCTGGCCCGCCACGGGGAAACCTGGGCAGGATCCGTCACCACCGGACGCCCGGGCCCCGTATGCGTCTACCTGGGAGTGGGTAAAGAACCCCCCACCATGCCGCTGGTCAGCGCCCTGCATGGCAGCGGCTACGATGTCCTGCTGCCGGTGTGCGAGCCCGGCCGTGAGCTGAGCTGGGTGTTCTGGACCCCGAACACCAGCTTCGAGCGCAGCAGGTATGCGCCCATCCTGGAACCCGCCGGACGCCGCCACGGGCCCGAGGTGGCCGGCGGTGCAGCCGCACTCATCATTCCGGCCACTGCCGTGGACCTGTCGGGCAACAGGATCGGCCAGGGCGGCGGCTACTACGACACCTTCCTGGGGCACCTCGCCACCGCCGGGAAGGAAATCCCGCTTGCCGCTGTTATCTACGACGATGAACTGCTGCCCGCAGGCCGGATTCCTGCCGAGGAATTCGACCGTCCGGTTCCCGGTGTCCTGATGCCGTCCGGATACCGGCGCCTGACGGGTGGCGCCTGAGCCCGGTCCCCACCGGACGCAGTGATAGAATTAGCACTCAGGCCCTGCGACTGCTAATGGATTACCAGGTGGCAGCACGGGACCTCTCGTTTGCCCAAGAGGAGGAGCACCAGTGCCAACATATGCTTACGCCTGCAAGGATTGCGGCCACGCCTTCGACATCGTCCAGTCGTTTTCGGACAGCAGCCTGACATCCTGCCCCGAATGCGAGGGCACGTTGCGCAAGAAGTTCAACAGTGTGGGTGTGGTTTTCAAGGGTTCCGGTTTTTACCGCACCGACTCCCGCGATTCCAAGGGCAGCTCTGTCTCCCCCGCCCCGGCTGCGGCGCCGGCGCCTGCTGCAGCGCCCGCCGCGGCAGCTGCGGCCAACTAGCCCCAAGCACTGATAACGACGACGGCCGGCGCCTTATGACGCCGGCCGCCTTTGTCCACATAGCAGCCGCGCCCACCCCCTCGCCGCCTCGGCCACCACTAGCGTGGGCGCATGCCTCTATATCCACGCCGCGGCCACGATGGCCTCCGGACCCAGAGCTCCCGTAACACCGGCCGTTCTGCCAAGGCGAACCGCCCCGTCCCGGTTCGGGTTGCCGTTTTGCTGAGCCGCCACCGCCGCCTCGCCGCTGCCCTGCTGCTGTGTGCAGCGGCGGCCATCACGGTCAATCAGCTCACTCCCGCTCCGCTCTCAACCGTGACAGCGCTGGCCGCTGCACGGGATCTGCCCGCCGGAACCGCGGTGACGGAATCGGACCTGGCCAGCGTCCACGTGCCGCCCGGAATGGTGGCCGAGGGTTTCCTCCAGGACACCGCCGCAGCCGCCGGCAAGCAGCTCGCAGCACCGCTGCGAAAAGGCCAGCTCCTCACTGACGCGCAACTTTTGGGCCCGGGCCTCCTCACGGGGACGCCTCCCGGCTCGGCCGCGGTTCCGCTCCGCATGGCGGACCCGTCCTCCATCCAGCTGGTCTCACCGGGCCAGTTGGTCAACGTGGTGCTCACCTCGGCCAACGGCTTTGACCAGCAAGGCCCCTCCGAGGTGCTCGCGTCTGCGGTCCCCGTGCTGTGGACCTCGCACAAGGGCGGCCAAAGCGGTCAGTGGCTGGGCACAACGGAGACCGACGGGCTGATCGTGGTGGCCGCCAACGCGGAACAATCATCCCGGCTGGCCGGAGCATCGACCCAGGGCAGGCTCTTCTTCGTCCTGGTCGGTCCGCCGTGACACCACGGCACCCGGGACCCACCGCTGACTGCTCCACCCGCGGCCTTGCGGCACGGGTTACCCAGATGTTCGGCACCGAATGCCGGATGCCACAGCAAAGATTTCCCGGCGACCCTCTGGCTGCCCGGGGCCCGGGTCTGTTGGTCAGCCCCAGTGCGGCGGCTTCTGTTCCTTCAACCAGGCGTCGTGGTCGTCCTCCCGGTCGCCCCAGCTGCGGGCGTCGTCTTCCGCGGCCTTGCTGGGCAGGACTTCTTCGGGACCACCGGTGGCCCGCGCTGCCGGTGGAGCCGGCTGCGGCGTGCCCGCCGGGGTTACTCCGCCAGCTGCTGGTTCCGTGTTCTCGTTCTCGCGCATATCTTCCCCGGCCCGATCTTCCGCGGGCCCCTGTTCGTCGGTAACACTGTCTTCCGCGGCCATGCCACCCGCCTCCTTGGTGTCCAGGCCACCGGCGCGCCGGCCCTGGCTTGGCCGGACCCCCGCGGAGGGTTCACCGGCGTCGTTCCGGTTCCCGCCACTGCCGTGCCGGGGAAGGTACACAACCCCGGTGGCCGGTGCTGCATCAATACCATTGAGCGCCTGGTCAACGTCGTCGTCAAGGAATCCGCCCGACGGTGCGGGCCTGCCCGGCAGTGCCAGGTTCTCCAGGCCGAGGTACCCGGCGATGCGGTCGGCGCAGGACGACGGATCGGTGAACACCTCGATGGTCCACAACGGCATATAACGCCATCCCAGGCGTTCCAGCAGTTGCGGGCGCAATCTGCTGCGTTCCCGTACGCTCATGGTGCGGTACTGCCCGGTGCCGTCCGATTCGATGGCCACCGGGCGTGGCAGGTCGGCTTCGTCCTTGCCCATGGTGTTCAGCGGGTCAGCCGCGGCTACAACGTCGATGGCGCCGTCGTACTGGTGCCACACCCGGGCACCGCGCGCACGCAACCTGTCACCCAAGTCGGCTACCAGGGGATCCGCGCCGAGTGCCTGTTCGCTGGCGGCGGCCCGGGACGCGGGAGTGCCGAGGTCGGTGTTACCGGAAATTTCGCGGTTCAGCAGCGTGTACAGGTCCACAGCCCCGTGCGTGAGCCGGGTGTGGTCCAGGTCTTCGGGCCGGAAGCAGGTGAGCACATGCATGGAACGCCGCGCCCGGGTCATGGCCAGGGCAAACTTCTCCCGGCCACCCTCTGCCGAGAGGGGCCCAAAGTTGTGGAGCGCGCGGCCATGGGGAGTCCTGCCGAACCCGGGCGAGAAAATAACGTGGTCGCGGACCAGGCCCTGGGCTCGTTCCAGGTCCACAACCCTGAAGGACTCCGGACCGGCACCGAAGAAGCCGGCCATGCCGGGCTGGTTGGACAGCTGAAGGCGGATGGACTCGCCAATCCTGGCGGCGTGCCGGAGGCTGGCGGTGACCACGGCAAGCGAGGTGCGCGGACGCAGGCGGGCATGCTCGAACACGAGCTCGACCACCCGGTTGACCTCAGCCACCACGGACTCCACGCCCTCGTGATCGGCACTGGGCAGGCCGGTACCGTCAGGCAGGTACTCCACCAGCAGCGACCGGTCCAGGCCCGTGGCCGACTGGCCTTCGGGCAGCCGGCGCAGGCCGCCGTCGTAAAAGTTCTTGCTCAGCTGCAGGACGAGGTCCTCGTCCACCGCGCGGTACACCACGTTGAGCCGCCAGACGGGAAGCACCGCGGAGAGCGCGGTGAAGGCGCTTTCCACCCGGTGGTGGGCAGTCTCGCCCGCGGCGAGTCGTTCCACGCCCACGGTGAAGGTCCGCGGCGATGCGATGCGCGGGTCGCCAAAGGCAATCACCTGGCGTGCTCGGGCAATCGACGGCAGGACGGCCTGCAACGAGGTGGCCTCGGCATCCAAGATCACGACGGCGTCGAAGTGCTGTTCGGCCGGCAGCAGCCCGGTCATCAGGTAAGGGCTGACAGACCACACCGGAACCAGCGTCCCGATCAGGTCGGGGGCCTGGGCGGTCAGGGCCGGCAGCGACACCCGGCCGTCCTTGAGCAGGCTGCGCAGGAGCCCGGCCTGGCGCGGCTGTTCGGCGATGGCCCCACGCCAGCGTTCCGCCAGGTCCCAGCGCAGGCGCGCGCCGCCGCTGGCGATGTGGGCGTTGTCTGCCAACCGGTACTCGGCCTCAAGCTGGCGGAGGGCGTCGCCGTCGGACATGGCCAGGTAGTCATCACCGCTGATCATTGCCTCGAGCGCGGACTGCCACCAGGCCAGTTCCAGCTCGGCGGCAACGGACCGTTCCGGGACTTCCCGCTCCGCAAGGTCCGCGAGGAGTTCACCGAGACCGTGCTCGCGCATGTTTTCGATCAGGAGGGTGCGCTCGGGCAGCGTCTTGAGGGTGCCGGTATCCGCCACCAGGCGTTCCAGCCGTTCCATCAACTGCGCATAGGGCGCAGCGGCGAGGGATCCGCCGGCTTCCGTGTGGCGGAGCGCCTGGCCCAGCTGCGCCAGCTCCCCGTCCAGCGACCGGTACATGGCGTTCATTTCGGCCAGCCCGGACGGCACCGCCGGGTGGCGCTGGGTGGTGGCGTAACCGGCCCAGAGGGCACGCTGCTCCTGGACCAGTACCAAGGATGTGTGCAGGTCTGCGATGTGCACGCCTGGGCGCACGTATTCCTTGGCCACCCGGCGCAACCTGGAGCGCTGCATGGAAGTCATCTCGATGCCGCGCTCACGGCGCCAGGCTGACGGTGCGGTAGCGGAAATCAGGTCCGTCACGGGCCGGTCAAAGATGTCCGGCGTGAATTTGTCCAGGCTGCCGCGGACGGCAACCAGCAGCTCCAGCTGCTCGCCCCACTCGGCAAAGGACTCCCCCAGCCGGATTTCGGCGTGCTCGGCAACGGCGTCCATGCGGCCGCGCAGGACCGGGAGGCTCTCGGCCACGGAGCGGACCAGGTCCTGGGCTTCCTCGGTTTCCTTACGGGTCAGCAGCCGTGCGCCGTGCCAGGGACTGGTGGTGGCAGCCTTGCTGAAGCTGCCCAGTTCGGCAGCCCGGCGCAGCCTGCCGGCCAGTTCATCACGGTCCCGGATGCTGTCCAGGACGCTTCGCTTCAGCCGGACGGTGGTGGCCGGTGCCGGGTGGATTGAGGTGAGCTCGGCAAGTGACTGCATTGCCTGGTAGGGCGAGCAGCCCCACCGGTCGCGGACGTTATGGAGCGAGGCCACATGGTCCATGAGGGCATGCCGGTGCTCGGTCAGGGTGGTGTGGAGGTTGCCAAGCTGGGGTTCCAGGGACTTTTCGTTGCGGACGATTGCCCGCACCAGTTGGCCCTTCAGCTGCTGGGCGGTGACGTTCCCGGAGAGCTGGAAAAGGATGGATTCCAGCCCGAGGGATTCCAGCTGGCCGGACACCTCGTTCAGGCTGGCACGGCGGTCGCCCACCACCAGCACCGTCTTTCCGGCATCCACCAGGGCACCGATGGTATTGATGGCGGTCTGGGTCTGTCCGGTGCCCGGCGGGGTACTGACCACCAGCGAGTCGCCGGCCCGGGCAGCATCTATTACATACTGCTGGTCCGTGTCCGCGTCCAGGAGCAGCAACTCGTCTTGGGGGTGCCTGTTGTCCAGGTGCGGGAAACGGGAGGGGTCCGGGTCTTCGACATCCACCACTTCGCCTCCGGCGGCGGTAGCCAGAGCAGACACGATGGGATGGGAGTCGTTGATCCAGGGATCGTCCAGGTTGCCGGAGAGATCGGCGAAGGTGGAAACGAGCAGGTTGTGCTGGGTTTCCGCACCGTGGATGGGCCGGATCAGGCTTGCCAGCCGGTCCAGGACGGGCTGGGGGTCGAACCGGGCGGTGCTGTAAGCGAGGCGAGTCACGGCGTTGACGTCGAAGACGATCCCGTGGATGTTCTTCAGGTGCCGCACCAGGGCGGGGTTGATGTGCGCCTGTTCGGTGAGCTGCAGTTCGAAGTCGTCCTCCCCCGGACGGACCGTGAGGGAGATGGCAGTCAGCATGACGGGGGCGGACACGCGCTGGGGCTTACCCCCGACGGCGGACGTCCACACCACGGTGCCGGCCGACAGGTATCCGGCGTCGATGCCGCGGTCGTTGGAGAGCTCGAAGATCTTTGACCGGATGTTGCGCGACGCCCTGGCCGCCACCACGTACTGCTGGCGGTCCCGGATCAGCGTTGACAGGCGTGTGCGGCGCCCTGCCATGAGCTGGGCGAGCCCGGAAGGGTGCGCGGATGTGAGGTCGATGGAGCCTTCGGGGGTCTTGGTGAAGCGCAGCATCGTGTCCGCGCCGGTGACGGGTTTAAGCCCGGACAGCCATTTGCGAAGCTCTTCCGAGCCTTCCGGGTGGCCTTGACCAACTGACACTTCTGCCTTCTTTTCTGCGTTTGCACGTGACGCCTTGGACCATACCGGCATAGATTCGAGAGTAGCCGCTCCGGTGCCGGACTTTGGCGACCGCAACACTGGAGCACAGGAAATTGCGGGGATTCTCCCGGGAAAAACAGTGGCCGGCCTCCGCTGGCGGAGGCCGGCCACTCAAGGGGCTATTCCCATTCGATGGTTCCCGGCGGCTTGCTGGTGACGTCCAGCACCACCCGGTTGACGCCGTCCACCTCGTTGGTGATCCGGTTGGAGATCCGGGCCAGGAGATCATAGGGCAGGCGCGACCAGTCGGCCGTCATGGCGTCCTCGGAGGACACGGGACGGAGCACGATCGGGTGGCCGTAGGTGCGGCCGTCGCCCATGACGCCGACGCTGCGGACGTCGGCGAGCAGCACGACGGGCATCTGCCAGACCTCGTTGTCCAGGCCGGCGGCGGTCAGTTCGGCACGCGCAATGGCGTCCGCCTTGCGCAGCAGGTCCAGCCGTTCCTTGGTAATGTCGCCGACGATCCGGATACCCAGGCCGGGGCCCGGGAACGGTTGGCGGCCGACGATCTCCTGCGGCAGGCCGAGCTGTGCACCCACGGCACGGACCTCGTCCTTGAACAGGGCGCGCAGCGGTTCAACGAGTTCGAACTGCAGGTCCTCCGGGAGGCCGCCCACGTTGTGGTGGCTCTTGATGTTGGCAGCACCTTCGCCGCCGCCGGATTCGACGACATCCGGGTACAGCGTGCCCTGGACCAGGAATTTGATCTTCTCCCCGTGTGCAGCAGCGTCGGCGATGATGGCCAGTTCCGCTTCCTCGAAGGCGCGAATGAATTCGCGGCCGATGATCTTTCGCTTGGTTTCGGGATCGCTCACGCCCGCCAGCGCCGAAAGGAAGCGTTCCTGCTCGTTGGCGACGTACAGCTTCACGCCGGTGGCGGCGACGAAGTCGCGCTCCACCTGCTCTGCTTCGCCTTCGCGCAACAGGCCGTGGTCAACGAAGACACAGGTGAGCTGGTCGCCCACTGCACGCTGCACCAGGGCAGCGGCCACGGCCGAGTCGACACCGCCGGAGAGGCCGCAGATGACCCGCGCGTCCCCCACCTGCTGGCGGATGCGCTCCACCTGCTCTTCGAGGATATTGCCGGTGGTCCAGTTGGGTTCCAGCTTGGCGCCCTTGAAGAGGAAGTTCTCCAGGACCTGCTGGCCATAGGCGGAGTGCTTGACTTCCGGGTGCCACTGCACGCCGTACAGGCACTTTTCCTCATTGGCGAAGGCCGCGACTTCGGCGCCTGCGGTGGTGGCCAGGACATCGAAGCCTTCAGGCGCTTCATGGACGGAGTCGCCGTGGCTCATCCAGGTCTTTTGGTGCTGCGGCATCCCTTCGAGGACCGAACGCCCGTCGCCCAGGATGGTGGTTTCGGTTGAGCCGTACTCCCGCAGCCCGGTCTTATCCACCTTGCCGCCCAGGGCGTTGGCCATGGCCTGGAAGCCGTAGCAGATGCCAAAGACGGGGACGCCGGCTTCGAAGAGGTCGGCACCTACGCTCGGGGCGCCGTCGGCATAGACGCTGGAGGGGCCACCGGACAGGATGATGGCGGCGGGGTTCTTGGCCAGTAGCTGCTCGGTGGTGTAGGTATGCGGAACCACTTCCGAATACACATTCGCTTCCCGGACGCGGCGGGCAATCAGCTGCGCGTACTGGGCACCGTAATCAACAACCAGCACCGGCTTCTGGGAAGTCTGGGATGCAGTGGGAGTAGTCACCGTACTAGCCTACTTTGCGCCGTTGCACCGACGCACCTTGAGAAGCCGCCCTGTGACGGATCAGACGTCCGCGGCAGGGCGGAACTGCTCAGTAACGCTGCGGCGCCTGCGGGTTGGCGGCGAGCTCAGCCTCCACCTCGGCGTGGAACTTTTTCTCGACGATGAAGGACAGGAACGGCACCACGCCGCCGAGGGCCAGCAGGACCAGCTTCAGGAACGGCCAGCGCATGAGGGACCAGAGCCGGAAGTTGGAGATCAGGTACACCACGTACATCCAGCCGTGGACGATCAGGACTATGACGGAGACGTTGACGCCGTTCAGCACGGCCTGCGGTTCGGCGTCGGCGAATCCGAAGCCAAAGGGCTGGCCGGTGAGGGCGCTGGTGCCGCCGGCGAACAGGTACTGTCCGAAGCCGTACCGGGCCACCAGTTCCGCGCACAGCAGGAGCAGCATGGTGCCGGTGAGGTAGGCCATGACCTTGTAGAACTTCAGGGCCGACCGGATCTGCGCTTCAGTGCCGCCGAAGCGGCGCTTCTTGCCGGACGTCTTGCCGCCGGTGGCCTGCGACGAGGGGGTGGCCGGTTTCGGATCAATCATGGCTGTACCTTCTGCTGGTGCGGTTCAGGTTGCTGCTGTTCGTTCTGGTGCTGTGCGGGGGCATCGGAATCCCCGGCTTCGTCGAGGGCCTCTTCAAGGTCCCGGTGGTAGTCGTCCTTGACCAGCCGCCACCAGATGAAGAGGGCGAAGCCGGCAAAAACCACCCACTCGATGGAGTAGAAGAGGTTGAGCCAGTTGATCTGCTGCGACGGTGGCTGCGGGCCGATGTTCAGCGGAAGCAGGCTGCCAGGCACTGACGCAGCACTGACATCCTTGCCACCCACCACCTCGGCCGTGGCCGAGACGAAGCCCGGGTAGCTGCTGACACCCCAGTAATTGATGAGCTCGGCAACAGACACTGCCGAGGCCTCACCCGGCTTGGGAGCCTTGCCGGGAACAGGTGCTTCAGAGGGAATCAGGCGCCCGGTCAGTTCAACAACGCCCGACGGCGGGGCTGACGCGTCGGCGGGGTCGGCCACCCAGCCGCGTGCCACCGGGATCCAGGTTTGCGGGGACGCAGCCGCGCCCGTCAAGGTTGGGGCGCCGTTGACGGCAAAGGCGGAAACAACCCAGTAGCCGGTTTTTCCTTCATGGAGCCTCCCGGGGACCAGCACCTGTTTGTCAGGGCTGTACGTTCCTTGGGCGGTGACCATCTGGTCTGAAACGCTGCCGTGAAAGAACTCACCGGGCTGGAGGGTGCTGGTCAGCGGCTGGACCTGTTCAGTGGTGGGGTTGACCGGCGCTTCGGACTGCGTGGAACGGCCGAATTGCCACTGGCTGAGCAGCACGAAGACCCCGGAAAGTGCGATCGCGAAGATGAAGCCTGCGATCCATCGGGGCTTAAGGGCTGTTTTCCACACGTCTTAACCGTACTTCGTACTTCTGTAGAACAACTAAACGCCGGGGCGTCCGGGTCGCTGCGCGGACCGGGCCGGCTTAGTGGTCGAAGAACACCAGGCTGGAATTGATGAGCTCGGCGATCACTTCGGCGTCGTAGGCCCGCCGCAGGGATTCGCGGAAGGATTCCTTGGACAGCGACCGGGCCAGGGTGGCCAGGACTTCCAGGTGGTCCGAGAACGAGCTGGCGGGGGTGGCGATCAGCAGGATTACGGTGGCCGGGCCGTCCGCGGCACCGAAGTCCAGGGCGTGGCCGTACTTGGTGATCCCGACGGCGATCGACGTACGGGAAACGAACTCGCTGCGCGCGTGCGGCAGCCCAACTCCGCCGGGGAGGCCGGTTGCCAGCTGGTGCTCCCGGGCGTTGACGTTCTTGAGGAACCCGCCCAGGTCCGAAATCCGCCCGGCGGCGTAGAGCCGTTCTGCCAGCTGGTTGGTGGCGTCGGTTTTGTCTTTCGCCTCCAGCTCCAGGATCACCATCTCGGGGGTGGTGAGTTCGGCGTCATACGGGTCAAGTGGTTCCGCCAAGGCGTATCCCTTCAGTCGGCAGTGCGGGGCGAACGGCCCCTCAGCGCAAGGGCACGATGTCTTCCACGCCCAGGCGGGCGGCGTCCGCGGATTCGTCGTCCGGCTGTTGCTGGCTGAGGCGCTCGGCCTCCACCCGGGCAATATAGTGGCGGACTTCGTTTTCGCGCTGCGCGTCACTCCAGCCAAGAACGTCACCCATCAGTTTAGCGACAACGGGGGCGGCGGACACGCCCCGGTCCCACGCCTCGATGGAAATCCGTGTGCGGCGGGTCAGGACGTCCTGCACATGGCGGGCACCCTCATGGGTGGCAGCGTAAACGGCTTCCGCCTGCAGGTAATCATCGGCCCCGGGGATGGGCTCGGCCAGGTCCTTGTCCTGTTCGATGATCGCCAGGACCTCGGGCGTCATGGAGCCGTACCGGTTGAGCAGGTGCTCTATCCGGGCCACGTGCACGCCCGATTCCTCGGCGGTACGGTTCCTCCGGTTCCAGGCAGCCCGGAAGCCGCTGGCGCCGAGGAGCGGGATGGTTTCGGTGCAGCTGGGCGGAACGCGTTCGTCCATGGTGCGGGTGGCCTCGTCGACGGCGTCCTTGGCCATGACCCGGTAGGTGGTCCACTTTCCGCCGGCCACGACCACGAGGCCGGGGACCGGGTGTGCCACCACGTGTTCGCGGGAGAGTTTGGCCGTGGAGTCGTTTTCGCCGGCGAGCAGCGGCCGGAGCCCGGCGTAGACCCCTTCGACGTCCTCCCTGGTCAATGGCCGTTTCAGGACCGTGTTGACGTGTTCGAGGATGTAGTCGATGTCCTTGCTGGAGGCGGCCGGGTGGGCTTTGTCCAGGTGCCAGTCGGTATCGGTAGTGCCGATGATCCAGTGCCGCCCCCAGGGAATCACGAACAGCACGGACTTCTCCGTGCGGAGGATCAGCCCCACGGTTGACTGGAACCGGTCGCGGGGAACCACCAGGTGGATGCCCTTGGAGGCGCGGACTTTCAACTGGCCCCGGTCGGTGACCATGGCTTGGGTTTCATCCGTCCATACGCCGGTGGCATTGATGACCTGCCTGGCGCGGACCTTGAACGTTGTCCCGTCCTCGCGGTTGGCCACTTTGGCGCCTACCACCCGCTCCCCTTCGCGCAGGAAGTCCACTACGGCCATTTGGTTCACTGCGTGGGCGCCGTAGTAGGCGGCGGTGCGGACGAGGTTCGCCACGTACTTTGCGTCATCCACCTGGCCGTCGTAGTACCGGATGGACCCGACGAAGGCGTCGTCCTTCAGGCTGGGCGCGGCACGGAGGGTTCCGCGCCTGCTCAGGTGTTTGTGGAACGGCACGCCGCGGCTGTGTCCGCTGGAGATCGACATGACGTCGTACAGCGCAATGCCGGCGCCCACGTAGGGCCGCTCGATGAAAGGCTTGGTCAGCGGATACAGGAATGGCACCGGCCGGGCCAGGTGCGGGGCAAGTTCCGAGAGCAGGAGGCCGCGTTCCTGAAGGGCCTCTTTGACCAGAGCGAAGTCCAGCATTTCCAGGTAGCGGAGGCCACCGTGAATGAGTTTCGAAGACCGCGAGGACGTCCCGGCGGCCCAGTCGCTTGCCTCGACGATGCCAACACTCAGCCCACGGGTCACGGCATCCAGTGCTGCCCCCGCGCCAACGATGCCGCCGCCGACGATCAGGATGTCCAGCTCCTGGCCGGGTTCCGCCGTGGCGCGCAACCGCTCTATGGATGCGTCCCTGGCTTCCGGGCCGAGAACTCCGCCGTTTGCAGGAACACTCTTCATTGAACGCCTCCAGTGCCGCTAGTGCCGGTAGTAAACCCACACTACTTGCTGGCGGCGCGCTTTGGGCAGGGCGGCCGTGGCCCCTGCCCAAAGCGCAAACGGGTCAGTTCCCGGCGTAGGGGGAAACGACGACGTCGACCCGCTGGAACTCCTTCAGGTCCGAGTAGCCGGTGGTTGCCATGGAGCGGCGCAGCGCACCAATGAGGTTGGACGTACCGTTCGTGTGGTGGCCCGGGCCGAAGAGGACTTCCTCGAGCGGGCCCACGGTGCCGACGTTGGCGCGGTCGCCGCGCGGGAGCTCGGTGTGGTGCGCTTCCTGGCCCCAGTGCCATCCTTTGCCCGGCGCTTCCTCTGCCCGGGCCAGCGCACTGCCCAGCATGACGGCGTCCGCGCCCATCGCAATGGCCTTGACGATGTCACCCGAGGTGCCCATGCCGCCGTCGGCAATCACGTGCACGTATCGGCCACCGGACTCGTCCATGTAATCCCGGCGGGCGGCTGCGACGTCGGAAATGGCCGACGCCATGGGCGAGTGGATGCCCAGCGCGCGCCGCGTGGTGGTGGTTGCGCCGCCGCCGAAGCCCACCAGCACACCGGCCGCGCCGGTCCGCATCAGGTGCAGCGCCGGGGTGTAGCCGGCCGCGCCGCCCACGATGACAGGGACGTCGAGTTCGTAGATGAACTGCTTGAGGTTCAGCGGTTCGTGGTTCTTGGAGACGTGCTCGGCAGACACGGTGGTGCCGCGGATGACGAAGATGTCGACGCCGGCGGCCACGACCGTCTTGTAGTGCTCCTGGGTGCGCTGCGGCGTGAGCGATCCGGCCACGGTGACGCCGGCCTCGCGGATTTCGGCCAGTCGGGACGTGATGAGTTCCGGCTGGATGGGTGCCAGGTACAGCTCCTGCATCCGGCCCGTCACGGCGGGGCTGTTGACCTCGTCCTGCAGGGCCGCGATCTCATCCAGCACGGACTGCGGGTCCTCGTACCGGGTCCACAGGCCTTCCAGGTCGAGCACGCCCAGGCCGCCCAGGCGGCCGAGAGCGATGGCCGTCTGCGGGGACATGGCCGAGTCCATCGGGGCCGCGATCACCGGCATGTCGAACTGGTACGCGTCGATCTGCCAGGAGACGGAGACGTCCTTGGGGTCGCGGGTGCGACGGTTGGGGACGATTGCAATGTCATCCAGGGAGTAGGCACGACGCCCACGCTTGCCACGGCCGATCTCGATCTCATAAGTCACTGCTCTAGGTTATCCCAGCAGCTCCGGTGGCCCGCTCTGGGCTGCGTCCAGATGGGCAGTCCTGCCCATGGAGGACCAGCCGGACAACCACGTAGCCTTGAGCAGGGGGATTCGGTGAATGCTCCCGTGACCACCTTCCGAGGAGAACCAACCATGGCCCCTGGCCTTTACGGCGCTGACATTGAGCAGTTGCGGTCGTTGTCCAAAACCATGGACCGTTCCGGCGCCCGCCTGCTCGAGACGGAACGCCAGATCACCAGCCTGGTATCGAGCGTCGAGTGGAAGGGCATCGACGGCAGCCGCTTCCGGCGCGAATGGAGTGACACCTGGCGGCCCATGATGAAGCGGACTTCGGAGTCCCTGCTTGATGCCTCAAAGACGCTCCTTACGCAGGCTGACGAGCAGGAACAGGCAAGTACAGGTGCGGCCAGCGGCCCTTCCGGGGGGCCGGTGGGGCCTCCAGCGCCCGGGGCACCGGGCGCTAATCCGGCCGGACCGCTGGACGCCGTTCTCGCAGTTGCCGGAAGCCCTGGGTGGTGGGGCGCCAACACGGCGGTGACCGCGGCCGGGCTATATACGGATGACCTTCTGGCGACAATGGCCAAGGGTGGGCTCCTGACGAAGCTGACCAACTGGCCCTGGCTCAGCGCACAATACGCCCAGGTTCCGGGGGTTGGCTACGTACGCGGAACCCAGCTCCTCAACGGCACGTCGATGTTGGGGCGACTGTCCGGCGGCCTGGGAATCATCACGGGCGCGTTTCAAGTGGCCCATGGCATGGACACCGGCAATACGGGAATGGCGATTGACGGCGGCATCTCCACGGTCCTTGCCGCCGGCAGCTTTGTTCCCGGGGCCGGCCCATTTTTCGCTGTTGCAGGCATTGCCTGGGGCGGGATGGGCCTGCTTGCATCGAATCTCGGCTACGGGTCGGCCTCCGAGATGGTGGCAGATGCCACCAAAAAGACGGTCGATGCGGTGGCAGATGGCGCCAAAAAAACGGTCGATGCCGTGGCCGACGGTGCCAAGAAGGTATGGGGATGGCTCACCTGACCGCCCCGCTTCCCTAGACTAAGACCCGAGACCTGACGACCCTAAGGCTGCCGTGACTACTCAAGAAGACGCACCCCTGCTCATCACCGAACATGAGCTCATCGCCCTGATCGCCCTGGCCGGAACGGCTGGAGCGCTGAAATGCCAGAGCCTCTTCAGGCTTGACCACGCTGCCGGTGCACCACTCGAGCAGGCGGGGGTAGCCACGCTCCTGGAACGAGGGCTCATGACGGTCGAAGCGGAGAGCCTGGTGCCGGCTGGCCTGGCCACTGGCGTGGCAGGGGTCCTGGCGGACGCCGACGCATGGCTGGAGGTTGCGCTGGTGACGCCCGAAGCCGAACACGTCTATTTCCTGTTCGGCTCGGGTAATGGGGCCTTGATCCTAAGCCTCAGCAAGTACGGTGTCCATGAACTGCGCCCCGTGACCAACGCGGACGGAATGTTCACCACGGCAATCGAAATGGTCCGCTATTATCTCGGAACGGCCCCGGACGGACGGCCCGCTGCCGGCACGCTCCGCCGCCATCTTGCGGACGGCACCTTCCACTCCGTCCATGTCAAGGCAGCGCCGGATGGATCCCTTGAAATCGTCACCGGTGACGAACCACAGCCTGCACCCGCGCCGCTGGGCCCGGAGGACCTGGAAGACCGGATGCGCCAGGGACTGGGCCTGCTTCCGGCATGACACACCACGTTCCATTTCCCGCCGGCGCGCCCGTCCACTCCCTCGACCACTGGCTGTCCCCGGAACTGGCCGGGATCAGCCCGGCAAATGCTCCGTCCCGGCTGCGCCAACTGGCCGACGCCCAAGGGACCCGCGCCGCCGGCTGGAGCAGCGCAATCGCCGGCGGCCCCGTCTTGGCTCTGGCGGGCATCTTCTTCTCCGTCACGTCGGGGAACACTGCCGCAGTGCTCGTCCTGGTCCCGCTGGGAGCGGTCCTGATGCTTTTGGGCTTCTTTGGATGGCAGCGGGCCCGGGCCACCCTGCCCAACACAGACAGGGTCCTGATCAGCCGCGGCCCGGGATCCGCCCGTGGTGGCGTCGCCATGGTGTCCGTGCTCGCAGTCGCGCTGGGCGCGATCATGGTCCTCTATCTGCCCTCGGCCACGGCCAAGGGCAGTGGTGCGGTACAAACACTCGTGGGGGCCTTCGTACTCATCCTGCTTCTCCTGGTCGCATGCATCGTGGTCCCGTCAACGGTCATGGGAAGGGCCCGGCAGTCGTTCCGGCACCGGGTGCAAACCAACCCGGAGCTTCGCAGGGCAGTTGAAGCGGATTTGGCTCTCTGGCGCGATCCTCATGGCAATGCCGCCTACGGCCCGCTCTGACAACCGGTCAGCCGCAGGATTGTGATGGGCAGGCGCTGGATGTTCGACGGGCATATCGCGGGTATTGGCACCGCATCCGGGCTCCGCACCGTAGTGGGCATCTGGCAGGACTCCCCCTTCGGTTCGTTCGCCGATGTCATGGTGCAGCAACCCTCAGGGCATCGGGTTCTGTTGGCGTCCCGACGGGACGTGGCAGAGTTCATCGCGGCCACCTACACCTTCGATGAGGTGCGGGTGGTTGACGTTTCCGCCGTCCTGGGTGCCCGGGCACTAAGGGTCGACGCCGGTCCCTTGGCAATCCAGGCCGTCACCGGAGCGAGGACTTTCCTGGGATCAGCTTTGCGGGCCGTGCCGCGGCGCCTCGCGGTGCACCCGCGCTGGCTTTCCGCCGTCAATCCGCTCGCCGCGTTGGCGGCACCCGGAGCCCGCACCTACGGCACGGCGGGAAGCGGAAGGGCGGAGTATTACGGGGTGAGCGACCTGCACCACGTCACCTCCGCCGTCGTCAGCTGGGAAGGGGCCGACGCCGGGACGCTGGCTCCCATCCGGCCTGCCGTTACGTTCGGGTTCAGCAGCGTCCCGCCCCGGCCCAGCCTGGCGCGCGTTCGCACCACCGTGGTGGAGGCCTAGATTCCGGTGGGTTCCTCGACAGTCAACTGGGATTCAAACATCCTGAAGTACCTGCCGCGCAGGGCCACCAGTTCTTTGTGCGTGCCCTGCTCGACGATCCTGCCGTCCTCCAGCATGTACACGACGTCGGCCTTCTCGATGGTGGCCAGCCGATGGCTGATGGCAATGATGGTGCTGCTGCGGTCCGCGAAAAGGCGCGTGAAGATCCTGTGCTCGGCAAGGGCGTCGATGGCGGACGTGGGTTCGTCCATCACCATGAATGATGCGTCACGGTAGAAGTTCCTGGCCATGGCCAGCCGTTGCCATTGGCCGCCGGAGAGGCCGCTGCCCTTACGCCCGCGCGGGTCTTCCATCCAGTTGCTGACGTGGTTGTCCAGGCCGTTGGGCAGCTTGTTGATGAACTCCAAAGCTTCGGCGTCTGCTGCCGCCCGCCGGATGCGGCTCTCGTCGCGCCGGCTGTCGACGTCACCGAAGTAGATGTTCTCCGCGGCCGTGGCGAACTCATATTTGAGGAACTCCTGGCTGAGGACTGCCAGGTGCCGGTGCCAGGAGGTGACATCGACGGCGGCGAGATCCACGCCGTCGAGCAGCACCTGTCCGGAGTCCGGGCTGTAGAGGCCGGCGAGGATGCGGATCAGCGTGGACTTGCCGGCGCCGTTTTCCCCCACGATGGCGATGTGCTGGCCCCGCCTGATGGTGAGGCTGATGCCACGGATGACCTCGATATCGCTGCCCGTGTACGTAAACCGGATGTCCTTCAGTTCAACTTCCTGCGGGGCCTCCAACAGCGGCGGTGCATGTTCCGAGTGCACGGGCATTCCCATGAAGGTCTCGTAGTCCGTGAGGTTGGCCAGGTCTTCGTCAATGGAACTTAGGGAGGACACCAAATTGTTGGCGGTGGACAAAGCACGGCTGACGATCTGCTGGACGTAGAGGAACTGGCCCACGGGCTGGGCCCGGACGATGACCTGTCCCACCACCCAGATCAGCGAGACCACCTCGGCACCGTATTGCAGTGCGTCCGCGGCCAGTTGCCTGGGGATGTAGCGCCGCTGGTAATCGAGCCGCCGCCGCTCGTCCGCGTCGCGCAGGCGGGAACGAAGGTCCATGAGGAAGCCGACAATGCCGTAGAGCCGCATCTCTGCGATGTGCTGCGGGCGAAGCAGGTTGGTTTCGATCATGCGCCGCTGGCGGCGTGAATCCACCTGTGTGTTCCAGTGCGCAATCTGCTCCCTGGAGAGCTTGAACTGCAGGTACACACTGGGCACGATGGCCACCAGCACGATGACGGCGATCCACCAGCTGACCAGCAGCAGGGCACCGATAGCCAGGATGACCGAGACCAGCTGCGTGAAGATCGCGGCAATCCGGTCCAGGACGCGGGCGTACGAATCCGAGAACCTCTTGGCCCGGTCGTAGAGGTCCACGGTTTCCTTGTCGTCGTAGCGCCAGAATTCCAGCGCAAGGAAGCGCTCGTACATCTGGTCGCCCACGATGGCGCCCACCTTGAAGCTCATGAGTTGCTGGATGTAGCGGTCAACGCTGTTGAAGGCGCCCCAAAAGAGTCCCAGGGCAGCGGTGACTACGACGTAGACGATCGCAAGGCGCCCCGCTCCGGCGTCGCCGGCATATGCCGCCGCCAGTGCTGTGGTGGTGAGGGACGCAAAATAGGTGGTGACCAGGGGAAGGACGGCCGAAATCAGCGAGCCGAGCACCTTCATGATCACCGCGCCCGGGGACGCCCGGAAACTGACCCGCAGGACCTGGGCAACCGCGCGGGCGTAGGGCCGTATGGCAAGCCGCCGTTGGGGTTCCCGCTTGGGACTCAGTTCCGCCGGATGGCGTGATGGAGGCATGCCTCAAGCCTAGAGCGCGGAAGGAGCAAAGGAGGTAGCGCTGTTCGCCGAGGGCGGCTGAGCAAGCAGGTTTCAGCAAGTCCAGCCGCCGGCGTCACGGTGGGTGATCCTGCTGACGCCCCAAGTCGAAACTAGTCCGCCGGTTGCAGCCAGGTCAGGACCGAGCCGTCCTCTTCGATGTGCCGTGCCAGCTCGGCATTGAATGTGGCTCCGTAGTCGGCGGTGATGTGCTCCTGGAAAGCGTCGTCGTCCCGGTACACCTCGAACACGAAGTATTCACGCGGGTTGGACTCCCGGGTATAGGGGAGGAAATGTTCGTTGCCCGGCTCGCGGCGCACGCGCTCAGTCAGTTCCCGCATCATCTCCGCGACGCGTTCTTCGCTTCCGGGCTTGACGGTGAATTCTGCATACAGTGTTTTGGCCATGGGTTTCCTTCTTTCTGTGGTGGGTCAGTTCGAGGGCGGCAGCTCGCCCGAGCCGCGCACGATCAGTTCCGAGGGGACGACATACGTCCGGGGGGCGCTGTCGTCGCCGTCCATGCGGGCGAGCAACCGCTCAGCGGCGAGTTTCCCGATCCGGTCAGGATGCTGTGCAATGACGGTAATGCCCGGTTCCATCATGTCGGCGAGCGTGAAGTCGTCGAAGCCCACCAACGCCACCCGGTGGCTGGCTCCCCTTTCACGCAGTGCCCTCATAACGCCGAACGTCACGAGGTTCTGGCTGGAGAAGATGGCAGTAGGCGGGTTGTCGGACGCAAGGAGTTCGTGGGCAGCGAGCCGCGCTGATTCTTCGTCGTGCAGGCCATCGCGAAGCGGAACAGAAGCCGTGGCAACGCCGGCCCTGCCGAGTTCCTCCACGAAGCCCCTGCGGCGATCGCGGGCAGTCTGGATATCAGGGCGGTCCCCCAGGTAGGCAAGTTTCGTATGGCCGTGCTTGAGGAGGTGGGCCGCAGCACGGGCAGAGCCGGCAGCGTTGTCAGTTACCACGGCGTCGGCCTCGATTCCGGCCGGCTCGCGGTCGATGAAGACGAGGGGCAGGTCCCGCGAGTGCTCGGGGATCACGTAGGCCTGGCTCCTGGCAATGGGTGTCAGGACCATTCCATCCACCCTGCGCCCGAGGAACGCTCCCACCAGGGCTTTCTCCCGCTCGGCGTCGTCGTCGAGGCTTGCAGCAAACACGGCGATTCCGCGCTCGGCGAGGGCGTCTTCCAGTGCGCGATGGATTTCGCTGCTGAAAGGGTTGGCAACGCTGGGCAGCAGCAACCCGATGGACAAGGTCTTTCGGCCGGCGCGGCGCAGGCTCCCCGCTGCCATGTCCAGTTGGTAGTTCAACTGCTGGGAAGCTCCCAGGACACGCTGGCGCGTCGCCGCGGAAACGCCGGGCTCGTCATTCATCACCCGGGAAACAGTCTTGATCCCGACGCCAGCCAAGGCTGCCACATGGCGCATGGTGGGTCGGTTCATGCTGACCTCGGACTGGTAACGATTAGACATCGTTGTCAATACCTCGCTCTTCATCATCAATTCACACTTGACTCTACCCTGTGACGTTGATTACATGAGCGATGACATCGTTGTCAGGCACGGTAAGTGCCCTGAAACCAGGAGATTCAATGTTGAGTTCCAAGACCCCGCGGCAGGCCGCCATTCGTTCGCTCGCCATTGGTGCAGTCCTGACCGTGGGCGCCATGAGCCTCTCGGCCTGCGGAGGCAACTCTTCCGCAACCGGATCCACCGACGGTGCCTCGTCGGAAAAAATTGGTGTCTCTCTGATCGTGAAGACCACGTCGAACCCGTTCTTCGTCTCCATGCAGGACGGCGCGAAGAAGGCGGCCGCAACGGACGGCGTCGACCTCAAGCTTGCGGCCG